>CAZBYX010000145.1:5036-9239 GCA_964496055.1 uncultured Saprospiraceae bacterium | reverse complement strand
CGTGACGCGTGACGGCGTGACGCGTGACGGACGTGACAGCGTGACGGACGTGACGGACGTGTGGGTGTGGGTGTGGGAGCGGTCTCCGTGCCTTCTCCGTAGAGCTCGGCATAGCGAATCCCTCTCAAACCCCCAAACTTCAAACCCAAACCACCGATTGCGTACCCATTGCGCACCCATCGTAAACCCACTGTACACCTTGATACCTCGACACCTTGACACCTTGACACCTTGACACCTTGAAACCCACCCCCAACGAACAACGAACAACCGCCACCTGCCAAAAGCGAAGCGCCCCAAAAGCCCCGAAGGGGCGGCCCCACTGCCCAAAGCTTCCTTCACGCCGGCTCCACCATTTTCAGGGACTGTTCGAAGTCCTTGTGCAGCAGCAGCTCGATGTTGGTCAGCACGATTTCCCCCATGTTTTTGCAATGGAGGAAGGCGTCGTTCTTGTGGTGGTAGGCCAGTTCCTGTTTGAGTCGTTCGACCTTATCGGGCTGGCTGATGCGGTCGTGGATCATGGCGCCGAACAGGCGCTTGCCTTTCTCCCGGCTGGCCTTGACGCGGGTGGCGATGAGGGCGCGCTCCTCGAGCTGGTATTGCCAGACGGTTTCGGGGCGCATGAATTGCATGCCGAGGAAAATGATGGGGTTGTTTTCCTTGAAATACTGGGGCAGGTAGAAGCTTTTGCGCCCCTCGTAGGATTGCTGGTCGAAGTCGATGGCGCGCATGCGGTACTGGTTGCCCTCGATGTCGGGGGTGATGTCTATGACGTAGTTGTAGGAGCGCATGTCGCCCAGGAGGCGGACGAAGCAGCGCTCGTTGAACTTGACGAACTCTTTTGCGATGCGGATTTGGTTGAAGTGACTGACCTCGAGTCCGTGCTTGATGAAGTCGTCGCCGGGGATGCCGGCGATGTGCTCTTCGATGAGGGTGTCGCCGTCGACCAGGTAGGTGACGCGGTTGGGGGAGAGGAGGTCTTCGAGCTCGAGGCCATAGATGCGGGAGGCGTCGGTGCGCTTGACGTAGAAGTGGTCGTAGTTGTCGTTGAGGCGGTTGATGATGCGCACGCGGAAGGGCTGGGTGTTGCCGAAGGTGCAAAAGTCGATGCGGGCCACGGTGAGGTGCTCCTGGACTTTGAGGTCGCCGTCGGCTTTGAGCAGGGCGTAGATGTGGGTCAGGGCGCGGTAGATTTCTTCGCGGTCGCTTTCGTCGAAGTGGATGGTTTCCCAGAGGGTGTCGTTGCCCTGGTGGTCGAGCAAGGCGGTGGTGGCCTGGAAGCGGAAGAGGTCTTCGTATTGCAGGGGCAGCTGGGTCAGCCGATTGTAGCGCCGCATGTAGTTTTTCAGGCGCTTGCCGACGGGGAAAAGTTCTTTCTTCTTCGAGGGTTTGTTTCCGACCATGCTCAAAAATCTTCAAATTTTTTCGAATCCCTGAAGGGCTCCCTGGAGGAGGGGTTGAAAATCCGGAAAAAATTGACAAAATTTGTCCTGACAAGTGAGGTCATGAAAAATATCTTCAGCACCCTGAAAGAAGCCCGTTTGAGGAAGGGTTTGAAGCTGCGGGAGGTAGCCGCCCAAACCGGAATCGATGCAGCGCTGCTCAGCAAGATGGAGCAGGGCCGCCGCCTGCCCACCGAGCGGCAGTTGGAAAGCCTTGCCACATTCTACGGGCTGGAGCAGCAGCAGTTGCGCACCCTGTGGCTCAGCGAAAAGGTTCTGGGCTTGCTGGCCGAGGAGCCCCAGGCCCTGGAAGTGCTGCAGGTGGCCGAGAGCCGCCTCGAATACCTGGTCAGTGCGCGCAGGTTCGATTTGCCCGCTCTTCCCGACGAGCTGGAAGAAAAGCTGCGCCGCCTGGATGAGCTGAAGGAGCGCTGGGCGGCCGCCAAGCCCCTGAACCCCACCCAGATGCAGCGCCTGCGGGCCTTCTTCGACATCGAGTACACCTGGCAAAGCAACCGCATCGAAGGCAACACCCTCACGCTGCAGGAGACCAAGCTGGTGGTGGAAGAAGGGCTCACCATCGGCGGGAAAAAGATGGTGGAACACCTCGAAGCCATCAACCACGCCGAGGCGGTGGGCTTCATCTTCGCCCTCGCCGACGGCGGCGAGGACCTCAACCGCCGAAACCTCCTGCAATTGCACGCCCTCATCCTGAAGGGCATCGACCCGGAAAACGCCGGGAAGTGGCGCAGCGTGCCCGTGCGCATCAGCGGCAGCCGCCACGTGCCGCCTCAGCCCTGGCAACTGGAGCAGCTCATGGAGGACTACTTGCGCCACTACCAGCGCCGGAAAACCGTCCTCCATCCGGTGCTGCTCGCCGCCGAAATGCACGAGCGCCTGGTCCGTATCCACCCCTTCATCGACGGCAACGGGCGCACCGCCCGCCTGGTGATGAATTTCATCCTGTTGCGCAACGGATACACCATCGCCATCCTCAAGGGCGACCCCACCCGGCGCCTGGAATACTACCGCGCTCTGGAAAAAGTGCAGGTGGACAACGACCCGCTTCCCTTCTACCTCCTCGTGGCCGATGAAGTGGAGGAAAGCCTCCAACGCCACCTGGAACTCGTGTGAGGGGAGGGGAGAGGTGCATCCCCTCCCTCTCACTTTCCCACGGCCAAACCCTTGCAGGGGGAGGGTAATCCCGATTGAGGTTTCTTTCCACACTGCCGCCATTCCTGGTTTCTTTTATTTTTACACAGCCATTCATTCTGGTCAGTCATTTGCGCATGATCACTCGAATCGAAATCGAGGGCTTCAAGACCTTTCAAGACTTTTCCCTGGATTTGGCGCCCTTCACCGTCATTGCCGGAGCGAACGGTTCGGGAAAGAGCAATTTGTTCGATGCCCTGCGCCTGTTGTCCAGCTTGGCCGAAAAAGACCTCAAACAGGCCTTCCAGGAACAACGGGGTGAGCCCCACGAGCTGTTCACCCAGTACGGGGCGGGTAAGGCTGCCACGCGCATGCGCTTTGCCGTGGAGCTTCTCTTGAACCCCACGGTGGAAGACGACTGGGGGCAACGCAGCGATTTGGCGCATTTGCGCATGCGTTACGAACTGGAAATCGAAAGGCGGCCCGACCCGAACAATGGGCTGGACAAACTGTACGTCCTGCGGGAAAACCTGCGCCCGCTCAAAGCCAAAGAGGATGAGTGGAAAAAACATTTCCTCGCCGTCGGTAGCGAAGGCTGGCGCCCGCGCAAACGCAGCAACAATTTCAAGCCCTACATCGAGACCCGCGAGGTGAATGGGGTGCCGGCCCTGTTTCTGCGGCAAGACGGCACCCGGGGAGGGAAACCCACCCCCGCCCGAGAACTGGGCCGGACGGTCTTGAGCGGGGTGACCGGCGCCGACTTCCCCCATGCTTTCGCCGTCAAGCAGGAGCTCCTGGGTTGGCGACAACTGCACCTCGAGCCTTCCGAAATGCGTAAACCCGCTTCCTTGTTCAACCCTGACCAACTCGGAGACCATGGGGAGCACCTGACCGCCGCCCTGCAGCGAATCGAGTCTCGGCAACCGGGCACCTTGCAAAGCATCAGCCGCCGGCTGAGCCAATTCGTCCCGAGCTTGCGCCGCATCACCATCGACAAAGACGAGGCCCGTCAGCAATGGGTGCTGCAGGTACAGTCCAGCGAGGGTCAGCGCTGGACTTCCCGCGTGCTCTCGGAAGGAACTTTGCGCCTGCTGGTGTTCACCGCCCTGGCACACGACGAAACGTATTCGGGCACCCTCTGCCTGGAAGAACCCGAAAACGGAATTCATCCGGCACGTATCCGTGAAGCCCTCGATTTGCTTCGCGACCTGAGCACCGACTTGCGCCAACCGCCCCAGGAAGGCGTCTTGCTCAGGCAGGTGTTGGTCAACACCCATTCCCCGGTCTTGCTGAAGGAATATTTCCGTCGGGAAGCCGAATTCCAGGGCCTGTGCTACTTTGCTTTCCTCTCAAAAATCGTCGATCCAAAGGAGAAGGTTTCTTACCGCATCACCCGCATGTTGCCCGTGAGCCGTCAAAGCGAACAGCCCACTTTGTTCCCCCATCTTTCGCCGGCAGAGATTCGTCTGACGGAAACGCAAGTGGAGGAATTTCTCCATGCTCCCGCCGGAGCGGAGTTCCCTTCTGCTTAACCCTTTTTTGCAATGCAGCAGCTCACCATTGGTTTTTTCGGTGAGGGGCCTACGGATTGGCGATTTTTTCAACCCCT
>CAZBYX010000145.1:0-4936 GCA_964496055.1 uncultured Saprospiraceae bacterium | reverse complement strand
CCCCTCCCCTCACTCCACCACCACCTTCCAACCGCCCACCGCTTCCCCGTCCGGGGGGGCGAGTTTCAGGAAATACAAGCCCGGGGGCAAACCATCCACTTGGAGGGTGGCATCGAGGCGCCCTTCCGGGGTGGACACGCGTTCGGACCGTACCAATTGTCCCTGAACGTCGAATAGCTGGAGCAGGGCTCCGCTTTTCAGGGGCCATTCCCCCCGGATGAAGAGGGTGTGGGTGGCGGGGTTGGGGTGGATGCGGAGGGTGGTTTGGGGAGTGGGTTCGGTGGTGGCGGTGGGGAAGGCGCCGTTGGCGAAGGCGTAGTCGCCGGGCAGGAGGGTGTCGATGCGGATGAAGCCGTTGCCGTCGGTGGTGCCGAAAGCGAGCTTGGTATAGTGGGGGTACTCCTCCCAGGGGGTTTGGGGCTCGGGGCGCCAGACGAGGATGAGGCTGTCTTCGGTTTGGCCCGTCAGGTCGTAGTCGAAGGCGTTGGGGTTGCTGCCCGCATAGCGCAAGGTGGCGTTCATTCGGAAGCCTTCGGGGAAGAGCCCGCGGAAGCTCCACCAGTGGGTGGAGGACAGGCGGATGCCGTGGGGGTTGGGGTTCAGGGTGTCGGGGGCGGTGTAGTGGTGGACGACGGCGAGCAGGGCCGAGTCGCCGCCCATTTCGAGGACGTCGAGGCGCACGAGGTTCACGTCGGCGGGGGTGACCTCGCCTTCCTGCCGCAGCACCACCTGTCGCTGCAGGCGCGCCAGGTTGAGGCGCTGGGTGGCGTTGAGCACCGCCAAAACGGGCTCGAAGGGCAGCTCGAAGCTCACTTCCGTCAGCGGGCCGGAGGCTTCGAAGAAGCGCTGCTCCTGCTGCCAGTCGGCGCCGAAGAACGTCACGTCCAGGGGCACCTCGCTGTGGTAGTGCGGGGCGGCGCGCAGCTTCTGTTGCACCGCCAGCCGGACGCTGAAGGGCGCTCCTTGCCCTTCCACGCTCATGGATTCGATTTCGAAGTTGGAGAAGCCGGGGCTGAAAATCCAGTCGTCGAAGAAGGCCGTGAGGTCTTTGCCGGAAGCCTGGCTGAGGGCGTCGCGGAATTGGGCCGCATCGAGGGCGCTGTAGGGGTGGGTTTCGAGCACTTCGGTCATGGCCTGGCTGAAGGTGGAGTCGCCGAGGTAAGCGCGCAGGTTGTGCATCATGGCGGCGCCCTTGAGGTAGGTGTGGGTGCCGTAGGTTTGTTCGAGGGGCATGCCGCTGAGGGCGAGGAAGGCGCCGTCGTCGATGTGGGCCTGTTCGAGCACCTCGCGGTGGTTGCTGATGACGACCTCGCGGAAGGCCTCCTTGCCGAAGGTGTGCTCGACGAAGAGGTGGGCGCCGTACTCGGCGTTGCCTTCTTTTATCCACATGTCGGCGGGGGTGGTCAGGGTGGTGACGTTGCCCCACCAGTGGTGGGCCAGCTCGTGGGCCATGAGGCGGTTTTGGTTGGGGGTGGGGCCGCTCACGCCCACGAAATCGGGGTAGGCGATGAGGGTGGCGTGCTCCATGGCGCCGGCGGTGGTGAGCACGTAACCGACGCGCTCGAACCAGTAGGGCCCGTACCAGGCTTCGAGGGCGTCGATGGCATCGCCGAGGTGCTGGAAGGAGTTTTCCATGTCGTCGATGTCGGCGCCTTTGGCTACGAGCAGCACGGGCAGGTCGCCGTTGGCGGCGGGGTGCGTCCATTCCCGGCTGGTGTAGGGGCCTACCGCTACACCGACGAGGTAGGTGGGCAGGGGCTGATTCATGCGGTAGTCGAAGCGGGAGGTGCCGTCGCCGAGGTCGGTTTGCCCCAGGAAGGAGCCCACGGCGAAGGCTTTGTGTTCGTTGCGGGCGATGATGTTCAGCTCGTAGGTGGCGCGCTCGACGAAGTTGTCGAAGCAGGGGAACCAGCTGCGCCCGAAGTTGAAGGGGAAGGAGCCCAAACCGATGCCGAGGTTGTAGGCGATGCCGTCGTCGAAGACGAAGCCCCCGAAGCCGGAGGGGTCGGCGGTGGGGTGGCCGTGGTAGCTGATGCGCACCTCGGCGGTATCGCCCTGGGCGAGGGGTTGGGGGAAGTGGACGAAGAGGTAGCGGCCGTCGTAGCTGAAGGCGAGGCTGTCGCCCTGGGCGCTGCGGATGCTGTCCACCGTCAGGTCGAGCAGGTCGAGGGTGAGGGTGGGCAGGCTGTCGAGGAGGGCGCGCAATCGGACGGCGCAGGTGCCGCGGATGGTTTGGCCGGCGAAGTCGGTCACGTCGAGGGTGATGTGGTGGTGCAGCACGTCGAAGGTGTCGCTGCGTTCGTTGCCGTGGGTGAGGTTTTCCTTCCAGGCCTGGAAAGCGGCGGGGTCAATGGGCTTTCGGGCCAGGTGGCAGCGGAAGTCCTGGCGGGGCTGGGCGCCGAGGCTGAGGGCGAAGGCAAGGGCGAGGGTCAGCGCTGGCAGTCGTTTCATGGCGTCGGGTTTAGAAGTGAGGCGAGGGAAAGTTAGGGAAAATTGCCCGCCCCCGTTCCGCTTGCCCCCACCCGAAGGGGGCGGATGTTGCGGGGGCGTCATTCGGGGGAATGTCAAAATTCGGCCAGATTCACCCACCGGGGGAGGAGCTTTCCACCCGCCCAATATTTTTGCCCCCTTGAAAACCGGTCGGGCGGGCGTTTTCCCTCCTCCCGGCCGGCTCGTTCATCCACTGCCTGAGCCATGAGAAATCCACTCCTTTTTCTGTTCGTTTTGCTGTCCTTTCGGGGCCCGGCCCAGAGCGACAGCACCGTTCTGATGCTTCCGCAGGTGACCCTGCAAACCAGCCTGCTGGCCCTGCAATTCGAACGCCGCGCCCTTTTCTGTAAAATCGTTAAACTGTAAAACCGTAAAATCGAAGGGAGGGTACGGGGTTTGGGTTTGTTTGAACCGCAGATGAAACAGAGTGCACACGGAGTAAACAGCCCTCCCACCGATGCCACCGATGCCACCGATTCACCCCGTCACGCGTCACGTCGTCACGTCGTCACGATTTGACAATTTTACGATTTGACGATTTTACACCCTGAAACCCTCCAGCCATGCGAAGGAATTGGATTCGGCTGCGCTGGTGGCATGTGCCGGTGGCCATCCTGCTGCTGGTGGTGGGGCTCTTGCGGCTGCCCTTTTTGGAGTTTCGTCATTCGGAGGAGCGGCAGCGGCGGGAGCTGCTGGAGCGGGGTGCTCCGGAACCGACCTTTCACACCTACGAATGGGCGGGCGGTCGGGTGCACTATGTGCATGTGGGGGAGGAAGGCAGGCCGCTGGTGGTGTTCGTGCACGGGGCGCCGGGTTCTTCGTCCATGTTTTACGACTACCTGGCCGACAGCCTGCTGTTGGAGCGCGCCCAACTGGTGGCGGTGGACCGCCCCGGCTACGGCGGGAGCGACTACGGCCGCAGCGAGCCCTCCCTGCAGCGGCAGGCGGCTGCTTTGGCGCCCGTGTTGCAGCGCCACCGCGCCCCCGCCCGCATCCTCGTGGGGCACAGCATGGGCGGGCCCGTCATCGCCCGCCTGGCCATGGATCACCCCCATCTGGTGGACGGGCTGCTCTTCGTCGCCGGCAGCCTCGACCCCGAGCTCGAACCCCGCGAATGGTGGCGCCCCTGGCTCGACGGGCCCATAGGGCGGCTGCTGCCCGGCTCCTTCCGCGTGTGCAATGAGGAAATCCTCCCCCTCTGGCAAGAGCTCGAAGCCATGCTCCCCCTTTGGTCGCGGGTGCGTTGCCCCGTCCGCATCGTGCAGGGCGCGCGCGACGGCCTCGTGCCCCCCGGCAACGCCGAGTTCGCCTTGGCCGTCCTCGAAGCCGCCCCCTCCCTTCGGCTCGACCTGCTGCCCCACGGCAATCACTTCATCCTCTGGTCAGAACGCCGGCGCATACGCCGCCACATCCTCGACCTGCTCCCCGCCCCCGAAGCGGGCCGCTGAGGGCAGCCGCGCTGCGGTTTTGCGAAAACTTTCCGATGGACTCTTCGTATAACCTTTCAGGCTTATATTTGCAGCCTTCCAAAACTGCCCTCCTTCCGGAATGACCCGCCGAAACGAACACGCCTGAACTTGCACCACCTGCAACCGTGAAACTTTTTAGCCGAACATTATGGAAACCCAGGAAAAAAAACCACCCTACGACCTGCTCATCGCCTTCGTCCTGTTCGTCCTGTGCTGCGTCCTCAGTTTTGTGAAGGGGATTGGAGGGGGTGCAGGCTTCACCTTCCTGCCCTGAGGCAGGGGTTTGTGGTCGGAGGGGCGTCCTTTCCGTTCTTCGGGTGGCGTGCCCGTCGAAAAGCCCGTAACTTGCTTTCCCGCATCGCCCACCGATTTCAATCAGCCATCGCCATGCGTCTGCCGGTCCTGTTCTTCCTGCTTGTCCTATCCGCCACCTCCCTGCCCGCCCAGGGCATGGACAACGACCGCATCGCCGCCTTGCTCGAGCGCGAAGTGCAAGAACTCGAAGGCGACCCCGGCTTCTGGCAGTTCGTCTTCGGCGAGCGCGCCCTGATGCTCATCACCGACCCCGCCGCCAACCGCATGCGCATCTTCACCCCCGTCGTAGAAGAAAAATTCCTCGACGAAGACCAGCTGCGCCGCATGCTCGAAGCCAACTTCCACTCCGCCCTCGACGCGAAGTACGCCCTCTACGGCGGCTACGTCATCAGCGTCTTCACCCACCCCCTCAAAGAACTCAGCGAGGAACAACTGCTCGACGCCCTGCGCCAGGTCGTCAACCTGGCCGACAACTTCGGCTCCACCTACTCCAGCACCAGCCTCATCTTCGCCCCCGAAGCCCCCCAAAACGCCCCCAAAATCAACACCAGCCCCAGCGGCGGCAAGAAAAATTGACCCTTCCTCCTCCGCTCATTAAAGAAAATTTTAATACAACAAAGTGCTTACGTTGGAAATAACGCCGATTTTTTCGTTTTTTTGCC
>CAZBYX010000144.1:0-9262 GCA_964496055.1 uncultured Saprospiraceae bacterium | reverse complement strand
GTGAATGATGGCAAGTTGAAGTCAGGGGAAAAGGAGCTCGTCTCCCCAGCTCCGGGAGGAAGCTCCATCAGGGAGGGGCTTCCCCCATCAGGTGAAGGACTTCGGCCTCCGAAAAGGCGGGCGTACCGCCCGGGCGCGAAGCCACCAGTGCCCCTGCGGCGGCGGCGAAGCGCAGGCACTGCTCCGGCTCCGCACCTTGAAGGAACCGACTGAGAAAAGCCCCCAGAAAGGCATCCCCCGCTCCGACGGTATCGGTTACTTCCACCCGCACACCCGGCACGCGAAGGGTATGGGTGGGGGTGATGAAAACCGCCCCCTCGGCACCATAGGTGACGATGAGCCCCTCCCAGCCGAATCGGCGCACCAGCGCAGCGCGGTTCGCTTCGCCTGCGAACCACCCGCCCAGCAATTCCAGCTCCTCGTCGTTCATCTTCACCAGCCGGGCGCGGGGCAGCAAGTCCTCCAGCAGCTCGCGCGAATAAAACGGCGCCCGCAGGTTCACATCGAGCACGGGCAAAGCCGCTTCCCCGAGGAGAGCGAGCAAGGCTCCCCTCGATTGGGGGGAGCGGGCCGCCAGGGTGCCGAAAACGAAGGCATCGGCCGCTTTCACTGCGGCTCGGGCTGGCGGGGGGGCCTCGATGAAGTCCCAGGCTGCCGGCTGAACGATTTCATAGGAGGGTTGCCCTTCTGGGCTCAGCTCCACACGCACCGTTCCGGTGGGGTGGCGTTCATCGCGCTGAATGAGTTTCTCCGGCAGATGTTTTTCCCGCAAAAAGGCAAGCAGCTCGTCTCCGAGGGCATCCCGCCCCACCCGGCTCACCAGGGCACTGTCCACCCCCAATTGCCGGAGGTGCACCGCCACATTGAAGGGCGCCCCACCCGCCACCTTGCCCGAAGGCAAGAGGTCCCAAAGGATTTCCCCGAAGCAGACGACTCTTGGCATGGGTTCAACCGATTTGCTGCCAGCTCCTTCCCCTTGATAAAACGGGGGCTTCAGGCGAACGGCTTTCGAAAATTCCCCGCCCTCAAACCCTCACACCGACGCCCCTCCAACCTACCCCTCCGGATTCGCGGGCGTTGCCGGCATCGGAGCCGCTTTGCCCACGAGGCGCTCTTGCAGCTCTTCCAGGGAAACGCCCTTCGTTTCCGGCATCATTTTCCAGACGAAGAGCAATTGCAACACCATCATGAAGGAGAAGAAAGCGAAGATGGGCCCGCCGCCGAACAAGCCCGCAAAGAAGGGAAAGACCCCCGCCACCAGCGCCGCCATGACCCAGTGCGTGCCGCAGCCCAGGGACTGCCCGAAGGCGCGCACCTCGTTGGGGAAAATTTCGGAAATGAACACCCAAATGACGGCGCCCTGACCAATGGCGTGGCTGGCAATGAACACGAACAGCCAAATGGGCACCAGCACCCCACCGAACGATTCGGTGAAAAAAGCATAGGCCACCGCCGCCAGTGACACGATGTAGCCCACCGAGCCGACATACATCAAGAAGCGCCGCCCCATGTAGTCGATGAGCACCATGCCCGCCAGGGTGAAAACCAGATTGACCAGCCCGATACCCGCCGTGGACAGCAGCGCCGCATCCGCCCCCATGCCCGTCATGTCGAAAATTCGGGGAGCATAGTAAATGACGGCATTGATGCCGCTCATCTGGTTGAAAAAGGCCACCAGAAAAGCCAGCAGGATGGGGAAGCGATAGCGCCCCGACCAGAACTCCTTCCAGGCCGAGCGGTTGGGCACGTCGCTGGCCTGGATGGCGGCCAATTGCTCGGCGGCGCTCTCCGGGTCAATGCGTTTGAGAACCGCCAGCGCCTCGTCCACATTGCCGCGTTTGACCACCAGCCATCGGGGGCTGCGCGGCACCGTCAACACCAACACGACGAAAAGAAAGGCCGGGAAGGCTTCCACCCCCAGCATCCAGCGCCAGGAACCTTCCACCCCCGTGCCGATGAGGTAATTCGAGACATAGGCCAGCAGGATGCCCAGCACGATGTTGAACTGAAACAGGGCCGTCAGGCGCCCCCGGTGCGAGGTCGGCGCGATTTCCGAAATGTAAACCGGCGCCACCACCGAGGAAGCCCCCACACCCAGCCCCCCGATGAAGCGGAAGAACATGAGCCAATAAACATTGGGCGCCAATGCCGAGCCCACCGCCGAGACGAAATACAGAATGGCAATCCAGAACAGCGTCACTTTCCGCCCGTAGCGGTCGGCGGGGAGCCCCCCCATCAAGGCCCCGATGACGGTGCCGTAGAGCGCCATGGCCACCGTCTGGCCGATGATGGCATTGCTCAGCCCCCACAACTCCTGGATGGCTTGTTCTCCCCCGGAAATGACGGCGGTATCGAATCCGAACAAAAAGCCACCGAGCGCAACGGTGACGGACCAGCCTGCTACGCGTCGCAAGTTCTTCATCCTGTTTTGTTTTGATGGTCACCCTCCTCGAAAACGAAAGGAGGAAGCATGGCTTTACGGCAGGGCTTTGGATGGGTACCCGGGCCGGCCTCCGAATCGAGGGCAGGTGCCCCGGGACGGCGCAAAATATCGTTTTTCCCAGAACTGGATCGTCCTTGTTCGTCGGGGAGCAGGGTTTGGGTTAGAGGTTGGAGGGGAAAGAAATTGAAAATCGCGGCCGGCAGCCCGGTGCAAGGGCCGGCCCTTCCGACACGATGGAGACCCACCGCCAACAGCGAATCCTCGGAGAGGGAGGGTGAGCGGCCCGGGAGCCTTTAGAAGCGGTAGCGCAGGGTGAACATGGGCACGTCCTCGTAGATGGAGGAAGAAAGACGCAGATTTTTCAGGCCCTGGTGGTCCATTTTGTGGAAATGGGGAATGAGGATGCCGGTGGCGGCGCCGAGGGCATAGCCGGCGATGACGTCGGTTGCGTAGTGTTTACCGCCGCGATAGCGCAGGTAGCCGGTGGTGGCGGGAATCAGGGCGGCGGCAAGCCAGACCAGGGGCTTCCAGCGGCTGTCGGGGTGGTAATCGCTCCAGACTTTGGCGGTGAAGAAGGTCAGGCTGGCGGTGGTGGAAGTGTGGCCCGAAAAGAAGGATTGCCGGGCGCTGGGTTTTTGTTTGGCGTCCAGGGGAGCCTCCTCATTGAAGAGGAAGGGGCGGTTTCTTTTGAAGAGGTTTTTGGAGAAGACGGTCAGCCCCTGGGTGACGAGCACCGTTTCACTGAGCAGCACGCCGATGTTGCCGGCATCGGAGCGCATGTCGGCATCGAGCAGGAGGACGAAGGGCAGGGCCAAGCTCCCGTGCAGCAGGCGGTCGCTCCAGTTTTGAGCGTTGGGCGACCAATATTGCGTAGCCCGTATGTCGAGGTAAGGGGTGTTGGAAGGCAAATCCAGAGACTCGAGTTGGACCAGGGTGTATCCGGAAAGGTTCTCTTCCAGCTCGGAACCGAAGCCCATCAGCGCCACCCCCCCGCTCAGCAAGGGGACTTCCTTTTTCCAGTTCAACGCATAAGGCGACTGCGCCATGAGGGGAAGGCAGCCGAGTAAAACCCAGAAAAATAAGATGGAAGACAAACCGTGCAGAATCCGCATAGCCAATTTGGAAGTGAGCGGCGAAGGTATGAATATTGTCAGGCAACTCATGCAGGATTCGGAGCTTCTCTTCGGAAAAGTTTTTTTCCCGTCCGGCATTGTTCTCATCTGAACGAGGCACTGCTTCACATATTTCCCCTTAGTTTGGATTTGTCCAACCAAGGCCGGTAATCCGTCCCGCTATCCGGGCAGGTCGGGCTTTGGTTCTCCACATCATCCCTCCCCAATTCCGTTGATTATGAAAAGCAAATGGACCCACCTTTGTGCCTTGTGTTCGGTGCTCACCCTTGCCTATCTGGGGATGTCGTTTTCCAACAACCCGCCGAACGGTTTCACGGGGGCACCGCCTACCTTCAACACCTGCGCCAGCTCCATGGGGGGGTGTCACAGCGGAGGAAACTTCAATGGCAGCATCAGCATTGCGGGCTTGCCCGGAAGCATCATGCCGAACACGACCTACAACCTGATGGTGACGGTCATGTTCGGCAGCGGCAACCCCATGCGCGGCGGCTTTCAGATGGTGGCGCTGGACCAGAACAACGCCAATGCGGGCACGCTGAGCAACCCGGGGCCGAGCTCGACGATTTCCACTTCGGGGGGTCGAACCTATTTCGAGCACAACCCGGCCCAGTTTTTCGGCGGGAACACCTCGGTGAGCTACACGGTGGATTGGACGGCACCGGCCGGGCCCTCCGGCACCACCATCACCATGTATGCCGCGGGGAACGTGGCCAATGGCAACGGCAGCACCTCCGGTGACCAGATCGTCACGACCATCGCCACCGGGGTATTGATGGGCAGCCCGCCGCCTTCGGTGGTCATCACCAACGTGCAGCACGTGAGCTGTTTCGGGGGCAGCGACGGCAGCATCACCGCCCAGGCCAGCGGCGGCGCCGGCCCTCCCTACACCTACACCTGGAGCAACGGCATGATGGGCGCCACCATCGTCAATTTGCCCGCCGGCACCTACACCGTAACGGTGACGGATGCGGGCGGGGGCACCGCCACGGCCAGCGCCACCGTCAACCAGCCCGCCACCCCCGTGGACGTCAGCATCGTCCAGCAAACGAACATTACCTGCGTCAATCCCACGGGCACGGCCACCGCCCAGGCTACGGGCGGCACCCCGGGCTACACCTACACCTGGTCGAACGGCGTGACGGGGGCCACGAACGCCACCCTGCCCGCCGGCCCCTTCTCCGTCACCGCCACCGACATGAACGGCTGCACCGATGTGGTCATGGGCTTCATCCAGCAAAACACCACCCCGCCCATCGCCGACGCCGGCCCCCAGGACACCCTCACCTGCACGGAGACCCTGCTCACCCTTGACGGCAGCGGCTCTTCGCAGGGCCCTGCCTTCACCTACCAGTGGAGCACCTCCGGCGGCCACATCGTTCAGGGAGCCAACACCCTGAACCCCACGGTGGACGCCCCGGGGCTCTATTCCCTCACCGTCACCGACCAGAGCAACGGCTGCACCGCCTCCGACCAGACCTCCGTCGCCCAGGACATCACACCCCCCACCGCCAACGCCGGACCCGACACCCTGCTCAACTGCAACAAAGACACCCTCCAGCTCGACGGCAGCGCCTCCTCCCAAGGACCCCAGTTTTCCGCCCAATGGACCACCCCCGACGGAAACATCGTCGAAGGGGCCGACACCTACACCCCCAAGGTGGACACCGTGGGAACCTACATCCTGCTCGTCTCCAACGATGCGAACGGCTGCACCGCCACCGATACCGCTCTGGTCACCCCCGACACCCTGCTTCCCGTAGCAGACGCCGGAATGGACACCACCCTCACCTGCACCCGCCCCCAAGTCCAGCTCGACGGCAGCGGCTCCTCCCAGGACACCCTGCTCGGCTACCAATGGACCACCGACGACGGACACATCGTCATGGGGGACACCACCCTCCATCCCCTGGTGGATGCCGCCGGAACGTACGTGCTCGAGGTTTTCGACTCCCTCAAGGGCTGTTCTTCCTTCGACACGGTGGTCGTTGCAGCCGACAGCATGCCCCCGAACGCCGTTGCCGGCCCGGACCAGACCCTCACCTGTAGCGCTGAGCAGGTAACCCTCGACGGCTCCGCCAGCAGCCCCGATTCGGTGCTGAGCTATCAGTGGACCACCCCCGACGGCAACATCGTCGAAGGGGCCGACTCGGCAATAGCCATCGCCGATGCACCCGGCACCTATTTCCTCACCACCACCGACACGACCAACGGCTGCCAGAGCACCGACACCGTTGTCGTGAGTGAAAACACCAGCCCCCCCGGCGCGGACGCCGGCCCCGACCAGAATTTCAATTGCAACACCACCAGCGTGACGCTCCAGGGGTCCAGCCCCACGGCCACCGCCGCCTTCTCCTGGGTGGGACCGGGCGGTTTCGCCAGCAATCAGGCGCAGCCTTCCGTCAGCCAGGAAGGCACCTACGTTCTGACGGTCACCGACACCCTGAACGGCTGCACCTCCCAGGACAGCGCCGTTGTGGGCAGCACGCCCCCGCCGGAGCTGAGCCTCGACGGTCAGCAAGACGTAGCCTGCCACGGCGAGGCCACGGGCAGCGCCACCGTTTCGGGTAGCGGAGGCAATCCGCCCTACCAGTTCTCCTGGTCGAACGGAGCGACGGGCCCCACCGCAAGCAACCTGCCCGCCGGCACCTACAGCGTCACCCTGACGGATGCCGACGGCTGCACTGACATTCTGACCCTGAGCATCAGCCAACCCGAACCCCTGATGCCGAATGCCACCGCCACCGGTGAATCGGCCGCCGGCGCCAACGACGGCACCGCTTCCGCCACCCCCACCGGCGGAACGCCCCCCTACACCTACCTGTGGAGCAACGGGCAAACCACGCCTGCCATCACCAACCTCGCCCCCGGGCTCTACAGCCTCACCGTCACCGACGCGAACGGCTGCACCGCCGAAGCCATGGTCAGCGTGGCCAGCTTCGATTGCAGCGGGGTGAGCCTCAGCGTGGAAGCGGTGGATGCTTCCTGTTTCGGCGCGAACGACGGACAATTGACGGCCCAGGTGAGCGGAGGGGCGGCGCCCTTCCAATACCAGTGGTCGAACGGCAGCATGGACGCCACCGCCGTGGGTCTGCCGGCCGGCACGTATGGCGTCACCGTCACGGATGCGAACAACTGCACGGTCATCGGCAGTGGAGAAGTGGGCGAACCGCCCGCCCTGGAAGCTGCGGTCCTCGCCCAGTTGGATGCCCTGTGCGCCGGACAGGCCAGCGGGAGCGCGGAAATCGCGGCTTCCGGGGGAACCCCGGGCTACACTTACACCTGGTCGGACGGAGGCACGGGCGCCTCGCGCGATGATCTGCCGGCCGGAACGCACAGCGTCACCGTCACGGATGCAAACGGCTGCACCGCCACCGCCGAGGTGACCATCGGCGAACCCCCGCCCATCACCCCCAACTTCTTCGTCGAGGACGAATCGGCCCTGGGCGCCAACAACGGCAGCGTCGAGGTCCATCCTTCCGGGGGCACGCCGCCCTACACCTTCCTCTGGAACACGGGCGCCACCCAGGATTCCATCGGCAATCTGGCTCCGGGTGAATATTGCGTGACCATCACCGACGCCAATGGGTGTCAGTTCGAAGGCTGCGCCACCGTGAACAGCTTCGAGTGCGCCGCGCTGGAAGCCGACTTCGAAGTGCAGGCCGTGCGTTGTGCCGGCTTCTCCGACGGGGCGGCCACGGTGAGCGTGGAGGGCGCGACCCCGCCCCTGAGCTATCTGTGGAGCAACGGCAGCACGGACGCCACGGCAACGGGTCTGAGCGCAGGGACGCACTCCGTCACCGTAACCGATGCCCTGAATTGTTCGGTCATCGCCACGGTGGACGTCCCCGAACCGCCCCCCCTCGAGGTGCAGGTGCTGGCCCAAACCGACGTGGAATGCCCCGACGCCGCCACCGGAGCGGCCGAAGTGACCGGCAGCGGAGGAACGCCCGGCTACACCTATGCCTGGTCGAACGGCGCCACGGGCCCTGCCATCGGCGGGCTGAGCCCCGGCACGTACACCGTCACCGCCACCGATGCCAACCAATGCACCACCACCCTCGAAGTGGAAATCCTGCAATTGCCCGATACGGAGCCCCCCATGACCGTCGCCCAGGACATCACCGTCACTTTGGATGAGAACGGCTTCGCCACCATCTTCCCCTCCATGCTGGACGCCGGCAGCACCGACAACTGCGGCATCGATTCCTTCTTCGTGGACCACGACTTCTTCACCTGCGACGACCTCGGGCCCGTCACGGTCTTGCTGGCGGCGCTGGATGCCAGCGGCAATTGCGGGCTGGACTCCGCCACCGTCTTCGTGGTGGATGATCTTGCTCCGCAAATCTCCTGCCCCGGGGATATTTTCTCCAACGACTGCGACGGCCCCATCGAATACCTGGTCGAAGCCACGGACAACTGCTTCGTCGCCGACCTGGACCTCGTGGAGGGCTTGCCCAGCGGCTCCGTTTTCCCCGAAGGCGAGACCCTGGTCACCTTCCTGGCCGAAGACGCCTCGGGCAACCAGAGCACCTGCTCCTTCACCGTCCGCGTCGAAAACGACCTGAATTTGAATGTGGAGTTCCAGGGGCCATCCTGTTTCGGCAACGACGACGGCCTGGCCGAGGCCCTGCCCGAAGGCGGCACCCCACCCTATGCTTTCCAGTGGAGCAACGGTTCGACCGAACCCCTGAACGAAGGTCTCGTCGAGGGCAGTTACTCGGTCACCGTCACCGATGCGAACAACTGCACCGCCATCGATACGGTCGTGTTGAACGCTCCTCCGCCTATCGTCATCGAGGGGGAAGTGACCAACGAAACCGGAAACAACATGGACGGGGCCATCGACGTGACCGTCAGCGGCGGCGTTTTTCAGTACGATTTTCTGTGGATGAGCAGCGACACCCTCTTCAGCATGGAAGAAGACCTGAGCGGCCTGGCCGCCGGCACCTACGTCCTCACCGTCATCGACTCGAACGGCTGCGTAGCCATGGACACCTTTACGGTGGACCGCACCACCGCCGTTCAGGAGCTTCCCGCAGGCTATGCCTTCGAGCTGTTCCCCAACCCTTCCTCCGGGGTGGTTCAGTTGCGCCTTCGCGCACCGAGAGCACTCGGGGGCGCCCTCGAAATCTACGACCTGCGCGGGGAGCGGGTGTGGCGGCAGGGTTTGCCGAAGGAGCAGGAGCACCGCCTCCGCCTCGATTTGCACTTCTTGCCGTCGGGCCTGTACCTGCTGCGAGCGGTGGTGGGTGAGGAAGTCTTGGTGCGCAAAATTCTGCTTCAATGACCCCGTCCCGCCTCGTTTCGAGGGCTTGGATTTCCGGGTGAAAAACCTATCTTTGCGCCTCGATTGAAGGCGGTCATCGATTCGACCGGGTTCAAGAACTGAAAATCAAACCGTTGTCCGGATATGGCGCACCACGCATCAGCCAAAAAACGCATCCGCCAGGATGCCAAGAAGCGGGTCCACAACCGCTACTACAAGAAGAGCACGCGCTCGGCCATCAAGAAACTGCGCGAGATGACCGACAAGGCGGAAGCCGAGAAGTTCCTGCCCAAGGTCATGAGCATGATTGACAAGTTGGCCAAACGCAACCTCTGGCACAAGAACAAGGCCGCCAACCTGAAAAGCAAGTTGATGCGCAAGGTGGCCAGCCTCTGAATCGCTTTCAGGGGATGAAAAAAA
>CAZBYX010000143.1:0-9338 GCA_964496055.1 uncultured Saprospiraceae bacterium | reverse complement strand
GGCAACCGGCGCCGCCCGGCGCTTTCGGGAAACGCGTGCAAAGGTAGGGGGTCGGAAGCAGAAAACCGCCGCTTCGGGCCGGCTTTTTCGGCAAGGGTCATTCCTGTGTAATGAATGGACTTTTTTCTAATGGTTTACTTGCCTATTGTTGCCAAATGGTCTAATTTCCCCGAAATTTCAGTTCTTTCTCCAGTCCGGCTTGCCAAACCATTTCTTCACCTAAAAATCTCCTCATTATGAACATCACCTTCAGCGAATTGAGGGCGATCAAGCATCGTCTCCCCACAGGAAGCATCGCTCGGATCGCCCGCGAACTCAACATCGAAGAGCAGACCGTTCGGAATTATTTCGGCGCCAAGAAATTTGAAGAAGGCAAGACCGTCGGCATGCACATCCAACCCGGTCCCGACGGTGGAATCGTTCACCTGGAGGACACCACCATACTCGAATTGGCTAAAAAAATCATCGAAGAAGCAAGTGTTCAGAAAGAGCAACACTGATTTGCTCCCCTGTTCAGCGAGATGCAGAAAAAGCCTTCCGGAGCCCGTTCCGGAAGGCTTTTTCCATTTCGGCCGGTTCACATGTAGAGGTAGAATGCCCCCGTGAGGGCGACGTAGGCTTCGGTCCATTGCTGGGGGCCGTCCCCCTGGATGACGAGCTCCTCGGAGTGGAGGGGGCGGGGATGCCGTTCGAATTGCAGGAGCAGGCGGCTGACGGGTTTGTCGGCTTTGGGGCGCACTTCCATCAGGCGGGTGCAATAGAGGTGGTAGGAAGCCGCCAGCTCGCGGAAGCGCAAGCCCTCCAGATAGGGCAGGACGACGCAGAAGCGGCCGCTGGGCTGCAGCAGGGTGCGCACCGCGGCCAGCAGGTCGCCGTGGGGCAGCTTGACCGTGTGACGCACCATCGTGCGGTTTTCATTGGAGGAAAAGGTGCCGCCCGTGAAAAAAGGCGGATTGCTGACGATGAGGTCGTAGCGCTGCTCGGTCTGGCGGCTGTACTGCTGAATGGAGGCATGGAAGGCTTCGAGGCGCTCGGCCCAGGGGCAGGCCGCCATGTTCCGGCGGGCTTGTTCGCAGGCGTCGGCATCGATTTCGACGGCGTGAATGCGCAGGGCCTCGGAGCGCTGCGCCAGCATGATGGCAATCACACCCGTGCCCGTGCCGATGTCGAGGGCGGTACGGCAGTCCGAAACGTCGGCCCAGGCGCCGAGCAACACCCCGTCGGTGTTGATTTTCATGGGGCAGCGGTCTTGCTCGATGCTGAATTGCTTGAAGCGGAAGGGTTCGGTCTTTACGGAGGAGGGCATAGGACGAGGGCGTTGTGGATGGACGATGCGCCCCGGCTGCTGCGGGGGCGGGTTTTTCGCTGCGAAGGTAGGGAGTCTGGAGGTTTTGAATGCTCAGGGGCTCGTTGCCACCCATTGAAAAAGCACGCCTGCCAAGAGGTTGGCGTAATTGCCGATGACGTTGCTCAGCACGCCCAGCAATACCCCCAGGGATACGAGGCTGGGATGAAAAGCCCCCGCTACGACGGAAGCCGAAGCCGGGCCGCCGATGTTGGCCTGGCTGCCGATGGCGGCGAAATGCCAGGGTACTTTCAAAAGCGCCGAAGCCAAAAACAAGATGCCCAGGTGGATGAGCAACCAGAGCGCCCCGATGGCCAAAAAGGCCGGGCGCAGTTCCGCTTGCTGCAGGTCGAGTTGCAACCCGATGCTGGCGATGACGAAGAACAACAGTCCGTTGCCCAAACCCGTCCAGAAGGTGAGGTGCTTGTGAAAAAGCCCCGTGAGGGACAAGCCCAGCCCCGCCGAGGTGGAGAGCACCACCATCCAAAGGGCGGGCTTGCTGAGGAAGCTCCAGGGGTTGCGCTCGTCCGTGCCCACCAGCAGCTCGAAGCGCTCTGCCAGATAGGGGGAGAGCAGCACCACCAACCCCAACGTCAACCCCGCCACCCCCCACTCCTTCACCGAGGGCCACCCCCCGCCCCCTCCGTTTTCTTTCGGGGTGGGGGGCGCGCTGCTCACGCCAGGTGGCGCGTCGGCCCCCAACAATAACCGGTTGAAATGATGCTGGAATTTGGCCGAATAGAGCAGGAAAACCAACCATAGATTTTGGAGGATGATGTCCGCCGCCAGGGCGCTGAGAAAGAGGGGTTCACTGCTGCCGTACACTTCTTTCATGCTCAGTTGGCCGGGCGTGCCGTTGATCCAGCCGCCGGTGATGCAGATCAGCCCGCGCCATACGGAGTCCGCTCCCCGCTCCGCCAGCAAATCGGGTTCGAATAGACCCGCCAGGGCGAGGGCCAAGGGCCCGCCCACGACGATGCCCAGCGTACCGGCCAGGAAGGTGAGCAGACCCGGCCGACTGATTTTCAGCAGATCGGGCAGGTGGATGACGGCGGTGAGAACGATCAGGCAAAGAGGAAGCGCCGTGTCCATGGCCAGCAGGCGCACCGAGGCATCGGCCCGCAGCACACCCACGTTGACGGCCAGCGCGGGCAACAGATACAACAAGAGAATGGAGGGAACCCAGCGGTACAGCTTTTCGAAAAAAGCACCCCCCCGCTCGGCGGTGTAGGCTACGAAAAGGGTGACCCCCAGAACGAATGCAAGGGAAGAGAAATGTGCAACCATGCCTGTCGGAGCAAAGGACCGGAGCAACTCCCCGGTAACCGGGGTGTAAGGTAAGGGCTTCCCCCGAAACGAAAACCCGCCTTCGGGCGGCGCCCCTTCCCCGAACCGTACCCCCCTGAGGGTGAGGCGGTGTGGGTGCGGGGCTCACTCCTCTTCGGCGGCCGGCAGCCAGTCCGAGGGGAGTTGCTTGCTGGTTTTGGCACCCAACTTCCTGAGGCGCTCGGCCCGCCCGATGAGAGTGGTGCCGAACCTGGGGGAGTTCTTCAGCTTGTTCATCGCGTCGTGGTAGGCTTGCTGGGCGCCGTCGAGGCGTTCGCCGACGGTCTGGAGGTCCTTGACGAAATTGACGAACTTGTCGTAGAGCAAGCCGCTCTGGCGGGCGATTTCGAGGACGTTCCGCTGCTGCCGGTCTTGCTTCCAGATGAAAGCCACCGTGCGCAGGGTGGCCAGCAGGGTGGAAGTGGTCACCAGAACGATGTTCCGCTCGAGGGCTTCGTGAAAGAGGGCGGGGTCGTGCAGGATGGCCAGGCTGAAAGCCGGCTCCAGGGGCACGAAGAGGAGCAGGTAATCGGGGCTGTTCAGGCCATCGAGCTGGGGGTAGTTTTTGGCGCTCAGGCTGCGGATGTGCTGGCGCAGGCTTTGGAGGTGCGCTTTGAGGTGTTGCTCCCGCTTGTGGGGGTCTTCTTCGGAGGCGTAGCGTTCGAAAGCCACCAAAGAGACTTTGGCGTCGATGATGAGGTGGCGCCCCCGCGGCAGGTGGACGATGAAGTCGGGCCGCAGGGTGCGGCCGTCGGTGTTTTTGTGGGTGCTCTGGGCTTCGAAGTGGATGCCCTTCTGCAGGCCGGCCTTTTCCAGCAACAGTTCGAGGCGGAATTCGCCCCAGTCGCCTTGCATTTTGCTGTCGCCTTTCAGGGCGCTGACGAGGTTTTGGGCGTCTTCGCTCAGCCGGCGGTTGAGCTGGTGCAGCTGCTCGATTTCCTTCTTCAGGCTGATGCGCTCCTTGCTCTCCTCACTGAAGCGCCGATGGAGGTCTTGCTCAAATTCGCGGATTTTCTCGCGCAGGGGTTGCAGGATTTCGGTGAGCTTTTCGGCATTCTGGCTGGAGAAGCGCCGGCTCTTTTCCTCCAGCAGCCGGTTGGCTACGCGCTCGAACTCCAGGTGGCTTTCCCGGCGCAGGCGCTCGAACTCCGCCTCTTGCCCGTCCAGCTTTTCCTGCAGGTGTTGCAGGGTTTGTTCCCGAGCGGCCAGCGCGCTTCGGGTTTCCTGGAGCTCGGTCTCCTTTCGTTCCAGGCGCTCGGTCGCCTCTTGCAACCGGCTTTCCACATGTTCGAAGACGGCGCGCTCCACATAGTTCTTGCTGAGCCATTCGGGGTCGTAGCCTTGAAGCGCAAAGCGGTACTTGGCCACCAACCAGGCGGATAAGCCCCCCACCAGCAATCCCAAACCCAAAAACAACAAGGCGTAAATCGGTTCCATAGGCGCTCGACTTTAAACAATATCTTGAAACTTTGTCAGCGGTAAAGTTACGATACCCCCGGATGGGAGCCAAGCCCGGTGAAATCGGTGAAATCGGTGGAATTGGTGAAATCGGGTGGAGGAGCGCGGGGAGCAATTTCCGGGGGGCACAGGGCCAGTGGGACCGGCAGTCTTGTCGGCACGCATGGCTCATTGCCCGCCAAGGGTCCAAGGGGTTCAGATTTTCACCCGTTCGAGTTGCTGGAGCAGCCAATTTTTTTCGGTGATGCGCTGGGTTGACTGGATGCGGGTGCGCAGGCGGTCGGCGGCCTGGCGGTCGGGAGGGAGGGAGAGCAGGCGGCGCAGGCTGCGCACGAAGTTGAGGAAGTTTTCGCGGTGGTAGCCCAGCTTCTGGGCGCGGTAGAGGAAGACGCTGAAGCTTTGCAGGAGGCTGGAGAGGGAGTCCAGCTCCTGGAGCTCGTAGTACATTTTCGCGAGCATGGTTTTGGCCACGCAGTTGTGCAGCAGGTCTTTGTATTCGATTCGCTGGAGCAAGGGCATGGCGCGTTCGTAATCCCCCTTTTCGTAGTGGAAGCGCGCGAGGTTGTAGTGGAAGAGGTCTTCGCGCTGTTCGGGAGGAAGGTGCTTTCGGTAGCGGTGGATGAACTGCTCCACCCACTCGTATTGGTTGAGGCGGGTGCCGGCGAAGATGATGTTCGTGTAGGTGAAAGGGCTGATGATGCCCCGGTCGAGAAAGACACCCTCCTCGAGGCCCGAGCGGTAGAGCTCGAAGACCTCTTGCAGGAAGCGCTCCTCCCCCCGGTTGATGCGGCGGATGCAGTAATTGATGGCGATGGTGTAGAAGGACTGCAGCTCTTCGAGGGGGAAAAGGCGGCGGTGGGTCCGTTGGAGGGCTTTGAGGCGTTCGAAGTGGTGGTCTTCCTCCACTTCGCTGAGGGCTTTGAAGCTGAAGTAGTAGAGGGCGATGGCGGGCACTTCGAGCAGGGCGGGGCGGGAGTCGAGGTATTGGAGCACCTGGGGCAGGAAGCCCGTGTCGTAGTCCTTGCGCGTGACGGCCTGGTGGCTGAGGAGGATGCAGGCGTTTTTGAGTTTTTCGGCGATGAAGGTGGTGTCCTGGGCATAGACGAGTTCCTGGAGGTTGAATTCGGCGATGCGCCCCAGTTTGTGAGCCTGTTCGTATTGTTCGAGCATCATTTGGTAGCGGCGGTAGTGGTAGCTGATGTCGCGCAGGGGTTGGCGGTCGTGGGCGGAGCGGGTTTGGGAGGCGGTGCGCCGGAAGGGTTTGTCGAGGTGGCGTTTGCGGTAGGCGCGCATCAGGTAGTAGCGGCGCGTCACCTCGTCGGAATGCCATTCGCGCCAGGCCAGGAAGTCTTCCACCACTTTTAGCAAGTAGGAGGCCACATAGTGCAGGGGCTGCATTTTCTCGGGGGCTTGGCCGAAAACCGCCTTTGCCACGCGGGGCGCCTGCAAGGACTTGCGCTGCCCCTTCAGCCAGCCCAGGATGTAATCGAAGAGCCGAATGACGTCTTCGCGGCGGTTGTGCACCGGCGAGCGCAGAAATTTGCCCAGTTGCCGCAATTCTTCGGGTTCCAGGGCTTGCAGAATGCGGACCACCTTGCTGTTTTCCATGCTTTTTTTTCGAATGAAGGGAAAAAGTGGAGCTTCTCCAGATGCAGTAAATTTAGAGCTAAAGCCCGAGATTCACGGAGAATTGTCTGGGATTACCCTGTTAAAAATTTCGAGTTTGGAGAAAATTTGTATTTTTCAGGTGGCAGGAAATGCGCCAACTTTACAGCGTTAGATATTTTCCAACTTAACAGACTTCAGTAGCAGGGTGTCTCCGACCCCGGGAACGCCCGAAGGTGTCGGAGATGCCGTTTTTTTTCGCTCGCAGAAAGCTGCTCTCCCACCCTGCACCTCCCTCCAACCGCCCCCCGGGGTGGACCGCCCCCAAAAAACCGGCTTATGGCTACTCGTTGACCAAAGTGCCCGCCCCGTCTTTCGAGGGGCTCGCATGTCTCCACTACCTTGCAGGCGCAAATCCATCCTGGTTGCCGCCCCAAACCAAGACTCGCACGGCCCGACAAATCTTTTTTTCCATGAACCCATGAATGTGCTCGGCTTCAAACACGGTCTCCTATGGGCAATGCTCTGTTGCATTGGGGGGCTGACCTTTGGCCAGGGCTGGGAAAAGACCTACGGCGGTGCAAGTCTCGAAGGTTGGGAAGACGTCCTTCCCACTCCCGACGGAGGCTTCGTGCTGGTGGGTAGCACGCGCAGCTTCAGCAGTTCCGGGTCGGATTACGATTTGTGGCTGGCCAAGACGAACGCCGACGGTGTGCTCGAGTGGAACCAGGCACTGGGAGTGCCGGAGGTAAACGAAATCGGCCGCAGCATCGCCCCCACGCCCGACGGGGGTTACCTCATCGGGGGGGTGGCCGTCACGCATGGCGTGGAGCAGGCGCTTTTGCTCAAAACCGATGCTTTCGGGCAGCAGGAATGGCTCTACCTTTCCGCCGATTCCACCGCTGGCTACGAAGCCATCCCCTTGCTGGAAGGGGGGTACGCCCTGGCCGGGCATCGCCTCCAGGATTCCCCCCCGAACGCTCCCCAACCCAACTACGACTTCTTCCTCGAAAAGGTGGACACCGCGGGCAACAGCCTCTGGATGCACAGCTACGGCAACGACTTCCCGGAGCAGTGCTTCGCCCTCCTGCAATCGCAAACCGACTCGGGGCTGGTGCTCGTGGGCTATCAGCGCCCCAGTGCCAATGGCAATCACAACATCTTTCTGCTGAAAACGGACACGGCAGGCACCTTGCTCTGGTCGAGGGTGTATGGCTTGGCCGCTTTCGAGGAAGTGGCGACCGACGCCCTGGAAAACACCAACGGCGACCTGGTTCTCACCGGCTACAAACAGGACTCCACCGCTCAGTTCAAAGACCCTTTCCTCTTCCGGCTCGACGATACCGGGCAAGCCCTGTGGTGGAAAAGCCTCGATGCCCCGGGCCTGCAAGCCGCCTTCGCCCTGAACTCCACCGCCGATGGGGGCTACGTCCTCAGCGGCGAACACAGCCCCGCCCCCGGCGCCGAACGCAACCTGCTGCTGCTGAAAACCGACAGCAGCGGCATGCTGCAATGGAGCAAAACCTTCGGTGGGCCGCTGGGAGAAGGCGGGCGCGCGGTGTTGGAATTGCCCGACGGCTATGCCGCAGCCGGCTTCACCACCAGCTTCGGGGCGGGCAATCAGGATGCCTACCTGGTGCGCACCGACAGCACGGGGCTATCGCTGACCAACCTCATCCAGGGGCAGGTACGGGCCGACTTCTACGGCAGCTGCGACCCCGAGGGGGTGGGCGTCGGTATGCCGGGGCGCATCGTGGAAGCGGTGGGCGCCCATACCTACTACGCGACCACCGACAGCTCGGGCAACTACGCCATCCCCGTCGAGGCGGGTACGTACACCGTCTTCATCCGCGAGCAAAGCCCCTACTGGACCCCCTGCGTGGACAGCAGCATCGTCGTCTTTGCGGGCAGCTTCGACACCGCCACCGTGGATTTTTCGCTCATCCCAGAGGTCACCTGCCCGCTGCTCAGCGTGGACGTCTCCACGGCCAATCTGCGCCGCTGCTTTCCAAACGTCTATCGGGTGCAGTATTGCAACCAGGGTACGGAAGCGGCCTTCCAGCCCCAGCTCACCCTTGAATTCGACCCCTACATCCAGGTGGACAGCGCCGGCATCCCCTGGAGCAGCCAGAACGGACAAACCTACACCTTCAGCCTGGATACGCTCGACGTCTTCGAGTGCGGCTCCTTTCCCATCTTCGTCACGCTGCTGTGCGATTCCACCGTTCTGGGACAGACCCACTGCGTGGAAGCCGCCATCACGCCCGACAGCCTCTGCCTGCCCCCCGCCCCCACCTGGGACGGCTCCCTCATCGAGCTCGATGCCCGCTGTGTGGGCGATTCCGTCCTCTTCTTCATCCGCAACGTCGGCGAGGGGGACATGAACGGCCCGCTGGAGTTCGTCATCATCGAGGACCAAATCCTCGGCATGACGGGCACCTTCACCCTGGATGCCGGCAAAGACACGATCATCGTCTGGCAGCCGGAAGGGGCCACCGTTCGGATGGAGGCCGCGCAAAGCCCCGGCTATCCCGGGCGGAGCAGCCCCGCCGTCGCGGTCGAGGGTTGCGGCGGCCAACCCTTCAGCACCGGCTACGTCATTCAGTTCCCCCAGAACGACGCCGACCCCTTCGTGGACGTGGATTGCCGCGAAAACTCCGGCTCCTTCGACCCCAACGACAAACAGGGCTTCCCCCTCGGCTACGGCGACGAGCACCTCATCGAACCCGGAACCGACCTCGAATACCTCATCCGATTCCAAAACACCGGCACGGACACGGCCTTCCGCGTCATCATCCGCGACACCCTCTCCCCCCACCTCGACATCCGCAGCGTGCGACCCGGCGCCGCCAGCCATCCCTATCTGTTCCGCGTCTATGGCAAGCGCGTCCTGGAGTTCAGCTTCCCCGACATCCTGCTGCCCGACAGCAGCACCAACGAGCCGGCCTCCCACGGGTTCGTCAAGTTCCGCGTTTCGCAAATGCCCTTCACCCGCCCCGGCGACCGCATCCAGAACCGCGCCGCCATCTATTTCGACTTCAACGCGCCGGTCATCACGAATGCCGTGGTGCATCAGGTGGGCGAGAACTTCGTCATCGTTGACCCCGTCCTCTCCGCCCCGGGGGCGGCGAAACCCCGCCCCGCCGTCGTCGTCGCGCCCAACCCCTTCCACGAAAGCACCCGCTTCGAACTGCTGCACGCCGATGCTGCCCCCCAGGGCATTTTCCGCCTCTACGACCTGCGGGGCACCCTCCTGGACGAATTTTCCTTCCAGGGTAAAAGCTTCCGCTTCCAGCGCGGCAACCTGCCGGCCGGAACCTACGTTTTCCAAATTTTCCTTCAGGGAACCCCCCAAATCAGCGGGAAAGTGGTGTTGCGGTGAGGAGGAATGACGATGGGCAAGACATCGAAACACATGGAAATAAAAGGTCTCAGGGTCTCACGGTCTCAAGGTTCCATGGTCTTAGGGGTGCGCGATGGGCAAGGCATCGAAACACATGGAAATAGGTGGAGACAGGTTGAAATAAATTGTCCCCACACCCGCGCCCCCCTCCCATCCTGAAAATCCTGGGTATCATGGTCATCCTGATTCTGACAAAAGGGT
>CAZBYX010000142.1:6209-9406 GCA_964496055.1 uncultured Saprospiraceae bacterium | reverse complement strand
CAAGTGGAGATAAAAGTGTCGGCGTGACTGGGAGTCACGCCGACACTTGGTGGAGAAAGGTTTCGAGGTGTCAGGGTTCCGAGGTTTCAAGGGTGCGCAATGGGTTTACGATGGGCAAGACATCGAAACAAATAGAAATATTTGGAGACAAGTTGAAATAAATTGTCCCCAACCCGCGCCCTCGCCAACTGCGGTCAACTGCGAAAAAAGCTGCGGACCACTGCGGTTCAGCCCCTCCAAACCCGCACCCCACTCCCCCCCCAACTCACAACCCACAACTCACAACGAACAACGACCAACCAATAACGACCAACGAACCATGGTACCCCCTTTGCCTTCCCGTCGCTCAGGGTGCTTTCAGGGGCAGAGCCAGGACACACCCTTTTCGCCAGGAGCGCAGTTCCCCGTCGGGGTGGAAGAGCTCGGCCCAGAGCACGTAGGGGCCGACGGGGGCGCGGCTGCCGGCGGCCGTTTCGCCCGCCCATTTGAGGGTGCCGTGGGTGCCGAGCAATTCGCCGCGGAACAGCTCCTTGACGAGGCGGCCGGCGGGGTCGTAGATGCGCAGGGTGATGCGCCAGCCGGGGCGGTCCAGGTTGTAGGCGATGGGCAGGAAGTCGCGGTAGCCGTCGCCGTCGGGGGAGAAGGTTTGGTAGGGGAGGCTGAGGAAGGCGGGCGCTGTGGTTTCTTCCAGGCGTTGAGAATTGGGGGCAGTGGGAGTGGCGTAGCCGGCGGTGGCGGCGGCGGAGTGCCAGTTGGCGGGGTCTTGGGTGGGGCGGGCGGGATGGAGGCGTTCCAGGGAGACCCCTTCGGCGTCGAGGAGCAGGGGGTCGTGCATGTCGGGGCTGAAGTCGAGGGCATCGAGCAGGCGGGCTTCGTTGTTTTCGACGGTCAGGAGGCTGAGGTTGCCCCCGTCATCGGGCAGGGGGGGCAGGTCTTGCCGGAAAAGCCATTGGGGGTTGGGCACGGCGTAGCGGCTCAGGATGTCGAGGGGTTCGGGGCTGAAGGTGAAGAATTGCCCGGGGAAGAAGAGGCGGCGCGTGTGGAGGGGCAGGAGGGTGGTGTCTTCGGGGCTGATGCGGGCCAAGAGCCAGCGCGAGGGGTCCAGGATTTTGGAGCCGGCATTGAACAGCTCCACGAAATCGGCGCCGCCGGGCCGGGGGTCGAACAAGATTTCGTTGATGACCACGTCGCCGGGCAGGGCGGGTTCGGGCACCCCGAAGGCGGCTTCCTCTTCGCCGGCGGAGGGGTTGCCCAGGCAGTCCTTCAGGGTGGGGGTGAGGGTGAGGGTGTAGCCTTGCCCCGTTTCGAGGGGTTGCGCCAGGAGCAAGCGGACGGTTTCGGGGTCTCGAGGGTCGAACTCGAGGGAGCCGATGGGCACCGATGGGGCGATGCGGTAGCTTTCGGGCAGGCGGGCGGCGGCCGGGTCGGCAGCCTCGTTCAGGATGAGTTGCAGGGTTTGGGGGTTGCCCTCGGGTAGGAAGACGGCGAGCGGTTCGGGGCCGCGGGTGTCGGGTTCGGGGGCGAGCAGGGCGTTGGGGCGGCCGGGCGTGCCACCGATGAGGGCGCTGGAGGCGTGCCAGTTGCCGGCGCCCCGGCAGGGCTGCAGGGGGTTGATGAGCTCCAGGGACCAGCCCCCTTCGGCTTTGTCGGCATCGCCGTACCAGTCGGGGCTGTACCGGACGGTGTGGATGACGCGCCCGGAGCTGTCGCTGAGGCTCAGTTCGTCGCCTGAGTTGTTCAGGGTGGGGAAGTTTTGCAGCCCCAGCACCGCCCCGAAGGGGCTCAGCGCCGCCGTGTCGGCTGCGTCGCAGAGCAGCAGATAGGCACCGGGAAGCAGCGCGCCGCCGGGAAGGGGCACGGGCTCGCCCCCGGCGGCAAAGCGCAGGGTGCCCACATCCAGTGCGCGGGAGCCCGCATTGAACAGCTCCACGTACTCGACGTCGGGCAGGGCGACGGGCGGGCTGGGGTCCGCCATGATTTCGTTGATGAGCACTTCGTAGGGCTCGGGGACTTCCAGCTTCAGGTAGGTGAAGCCCAGCGACTGGGTGCCCAAGCGGTTGCCCGCCGCATCGGGCAGGTCGCGGACGGTGAGGGTGTATTGCTGGAAGTTCTGGAAGGGCTGGGCGAAATGAAGCAAGGGGCTGCGGGGGTCGGACAGGGAGACCGAGTCGGGTTGCCCCACCTGGGGTTGGAGCTCGTAGTGTTCCGGGCGGCGGGCTTCGAGGCTGTCCAGGGGTTCGTCGAAGCGGAGGCGGAGGCGGTGCTCATCGAGGGGTTCGACGGCGAGCAGGGTGGGGGGCAGGGTGTCGGGTTGGGGTTTTCCGAGGAAGAGGTCGTCGAAGAAGAAGCGGTCTTTTCGGGTGGTGGTGAAAAAGCACACCAGCCCGAAAAAGCCGGGCGGAGGCGGCGGCGCTTCCCCCTCGAACTGGAACTCGGTTTGGAAGGAGCCGCCCCCCTGGAAGTCGGCTTCGAGGAGCCAGGCATCGGGCGGGGTGTGGGTGAGGCGCAGGCGCGCCTGGGCGGGGGCGGCGGCCAGGCTGCCGTCGGTGCCGCGGGCGAGCAGGAAGGGTTGGCCGGCTTCCTGGAGGAAGAAGTTGAAGGCGTCGGCGCTGCCGTTTTCGCCGATTTCGAGGAAGAAGCCGTTGCCGGCGAGCAGTTCGCTGCTGTCGGCCCAGAGGTAGATGCGCAGGCGGTTGGCGTCGGAGGGCGGAAACTCGAGGCGGAAGTAGAGCTCCCAGCGGAAGGTGTCGGCGGGTGGGAGGGGCAGGAACAAGCGGGCGGTGCCGGCTTCGGGGGCGTTCAGTTGCAGCTCGCCCTGGGCGGTGGTGGTGAAGGATGCCAGGTCGCCCGACCAGGCGGGGTTTTGGGTCAGGTCCCCGTCGGAGAAGTCCTCCACGATTTGGGCCGACAGCCCCAGTTGGACGCAACAAAACAGGAACAGAAGGTTCCGGGGTTTCATATCCCAAAAATAGCAAATGCCCGCGCCGGGGGCCTATCTTTGGCGCCCGAAGTCCGGCGCTGGTTTTGGCCGGGTTTTTGGCTGGAAAGGCCCCGAAAACTCCCCTGCCTGGAGTTTGGCGGGGGCATCCATAATCGAAAAAATCGAACAGCATGAAAGTGGCAGTCGTAGGCGTTACGGGGCTGGTGGGCGGCGTGATGTGCAAGGTGTTGGAGGAGCGCACCTTTCCCGTGACGGA
>CAZBYX010000142.1:3855-6109 GCA_964496055.1 uncultured Saprospiraceae bacterium | reverse complement strand
TGGTGGGCGGCGTGATGTGCAAGGTGTTGGAGGAGCGCACCTTTCCCGTGACGGAGTTCTTGCCCGTGGCCTCGGAGCGCTCGGTGGGTAAGGAGGTCAAATTCCGCGGCCAATCCTTCCGCGTGATGGGCTTGCAGGAGGCGGTGGAAGCCCGCCCCGACGTGGCTTTGTTCAGTGCCGGGGGCGGTGTGTCGCTGGAGTGGGCGCCCCGCTTCGCCGAGGTGGGCACCACCGTCATCGACAACTCATCGGCCTGGCGCATGGAGCCCGACAAGAAGCTCGTCGTGCCCGAAGTGAACGCCCACCTTTTGAGCGCCGAAGACAAAATCATCGCCAACCCCAACTGCAGCACCATACAGATGGTGGTGGCCCTGGCGCCCTTGCACCGGGCTTTCGGCATCCGGCGGCTGGTCATCTCCACTTACCAGTCCTTCACCGGCACGGGCATGAAGGCGGTCAAGCAATATCAGCTCGAGCGCCGCGGCTTCACCCCGCAGCCCGAAGAATGCGCCTATCCCTATCCCATCTTCGAGAATTGCCTGCCCCATTGCGACGTCTTCCTCGAAAACGACTACACGAAGGAGGAGATGAAGCTCGTCAACGAAACGCGCAAAATCCTCGGCGACGACAGCCTGGGCATCACCGCCACGGCCGTGCGCGTGCCCGTGCACGGCGGCCATTCCGAGTCGGTGAACGTGGAGTTTCACCAGCCCTTCGAGCTGGAGCAGGTGCGCGAGCTGCTGCGGCAGGCACCCGGCGTGGTGCTCGAAGACGACGTGCGCCACAACCGCTACCCCATGCCCCTGTTCGCCAAAGACCGCGACGAGGTCTTCGTCGGGCGCTTGCGCCGCGACGAATCCGTGGACAACGGCCTCAACCTCTGGATCGTAGCCGACAACCTGCGCAAAGGCGCCGCCACCAATGCCGTGCAAATCGCCGAATACCTGGTCGAAAAAGGCTTGCTGCAACCCCGGGCCGTCAGCGCCTGACCCCCCCACCCGCCCCGCCCCCCGGGAAGCGCCGGGCAGACCCCATGCGTTCTCTTTGGGCCTTTTGGCAGGTATTTCTAATTTTGACGGTTCGCCGGGCGCTGCGGCGCCCGCGCCCACGACCCATACCGAAGCACGATTGAAATTTGCGAATCAACTTACCAGCCCAACCGCTTCCCGGAGGAGTCGGTGGGAAGGACCGCTTGGGATGTCCCCGTCGATAGTCACCCGATTCTCATTTGCTTGCCTGCATCTCCATTCCGGTTTGTCATCCTGTGCTCGATGGTTTCCTTTTCACCCACCCGCCGGCCGGTGCTCGGGCTGTGGCTCATTTAGACGAACCAACGAACTGCTAACGACATGAGAACCCGCATTGTCCTTTGGGGGCAAAACGAAAATGACGAACGCGTTCTGATTGCTGCGGCTCTGAACGCCGACGAAAACAAGGTGGACATCTGGGCTTTCCCCGAATACGTGGCCACCGAATCCTTCGCCCAGAAGCTGACCCGCGAATGGCGCAACAAGGCGCAGGACATTGACTTCCCGGCCGAACACCGCCACTGGGAACGGCCCCTGAGCATCACCGAGCCCCTGCTGCCCGAAGAGCTGAAAACCGACGAGGACGGCCTGCTGACTCAAGCCCGCTCCGAGTGGCACTTCGTCGTCTTGTCCAACAAGCTCAAAAAAGTCTTCGAGGAGGAGATGGAGGAGCTGCGCACGCGCGTGAACGAGCTGTCGGACTTCGACTCCGAGCAATGGGAACGCCTCAAAGAGTTCTGGGAAAAAGTGCAAACCCAGATGCGCGAGGGCAACCTCTTCCGCGAGCACTTCGACGCCCTGCGCAAGGAATCCAACGCCCTGTTCGCCCGCATGAAGGAGCTGCGCAGCAAAGCCGACGCCGAATTGAAGGCCAAGTCCCGGGAAGTCTTCGAGAAATTCCAGCAGGCCATCACCGACATCGAGCACAAAATCAACGAGGGGTTGGGTTTGCAGGGTTTGTGGCAAGACCTGGTCAAGCTCCAACGCGAGTTTCGTGAAAGCGAGCTGGTGCGCGAGCACCGCAACAAAATCTGGAAGCGCCTCGATGCCGCCTTCAAGGAAATCAAGAACCGCCGCTTCGGCGACGAAGCCCGCACGGCCGCCGGCTCCCTGGAGCGCCTCCAAAAACGCTACGACGGCCTCTTGGCCGCCATCCAAAAGATGGAGCGCTCCATCAAGCGCGACCACGACGAGCTGGCCTTCCAGCGCCGCCGCATCGAAAACAC
>CAZBYX010000142.1:0-3755 GCA_964496055.1 uncultured Saprospiraceae bacterium | reverse complement strand
GCCTGGTCGCCGCCATCGGCAGCGCCCTGGGCGAGTCCCTGACCGATGTGGTGGACACCATCAAAGCCGTGGCCGAAGTGGTCAGCGACCGCGTCGAGGAAGCCATCGAGGAGCTGCGCGAAGAGGCGCCCCCTCCCGCCGAGCCCCAACCTCCCACCGACCAAGCGCTTGCCCCGCCCGAAGCCGACACTTCCGCCGAAGAAGAATGAGGCCGGGGAGCCTTCCGGCTCTTTTTGCGTAATTTTCCACCCTTCGGCTGAACAATGCCGGGCTGATTCAAATAGGGTAGTGTGGGCTCTTTCCCCAAAAGGGGCGCTTCCAGGTGCTTCCTGCCTCGCCCGAGAACAGCGGGAATGAGCCCCGCTCCATCTGCCGTTCATGCCATAAAACCCGCCTTGCACCTGCTCCCGTCACTTACGAACCCCTAAATCGGCACCCTTTTGGGGGCAACTCGAAAACAGCTGTACCGTTTGAGGTCTCTCTCAGCCTACCCGGTGTCCCGGCAAACCAACATTTCCTTTCACTCTAAATCATCGCCGTATGACTGTACTGAACTGTGCCACTTCCACCCTGGCGCCGTACGTTCCCGATTCCAGCCGGCCCTGGAATCGCCGCCGGGCGGCGCACCTGTTTCGGCGCATGGGCTTCGGCGCCCCCCTTCCCCAGATCGAAGCGGCCCTGAACCAAGCCCCCCTCGATGTGGTGAGCGCCCTGCTCGACCAGGCCGTCAATGCGCCCCCCGTCCCCCAACCCGCCTGGGCTTACTGGACCGACCCCGACTACAGCAACTACAACGAGCAGACGGTCGAACACTACTACGAATGGTCGCAGGCCTGGGTCAACGACGCGGTGGCCAACCCCTTCCGCGCCAAGCTCACCCTGTTCTGGAGCAACCACTTCGTCACCAAGTACTTCGACTACTTCTGCTCCTCCAGCCTTTATCAGTACTACCGCATCCTGGAGCAATATGCCCTGGGCAACTTCAAAGACTTCGTCTATCAAATCGGCATCACGCCCGCCATGCTCGTCTTCCTCAACGGGGCTCAGAATTCCAAATTCGAGCCCAACGAGAACTACGCCCGCGAGCTCTACGAGCTCTTCACCCTCGGCGCCGACAACGGCTACACCCAACAAGACATCGAAGAAACGGCCCGCGCCCTCACCGGCTGGACGAACTGGAACGGCGTCTTCTGCGGGCCCAAGTCCTTCAACATCAACGACCACGACACCGGCGTGAAAACCATCTTCGGCCGCAGCGGCAACTGGGGCTACGACGACGTCATCGACATCCTGTTCGAAGAGCGCGGGCAGCTCATCGCCGAGTTCATCTGCCGCAAGATTTACACCCACTTCGTCCACCCCGAACCCGACGAAAGCATCGTTCAGGGGCTGGCGAACACCTTCCTGGCCAACAACTTCGAGCTGGAGCCCGTCTTCCGGCAGCTTTTCCGCAGCGAGCACTTCTTCGACGAGGCCGTCATCGGCGTGCAAATCAAAAGCCCCCTGGACTACGCGGTGGGCATGTTCGTCGAGTCGGGCGCTCCCCTGACCCCCGACAGCAGCCTCGGCATCGTGTATGTGGCGCAGGGGCTCGACCAGTTCCCCTTCGACCCCGTCAATGTGGCGGGCTGGCCCGGCAACCGCGCCTGGATTTCCAGTGCTGCCCTCGCCTCCCGCTGGCAGGCCATGGACTACTTCACCTACCTGATGCACATGGCCGACGAAAACCAGCTGCGCAGCCTGGCCCAAACCCTCGCCGGCGACCCCGACGCCAACGACCCCGTCCTCGTCGCCACCAGCTTCGTGGACCACTTCCTCCCACTGAGCGACATCGCGCCCGAAATCTACGAGCGCGCCATCATCACCTTCAAGGCCGACATCCCGCCCAACTACTACGACGAGGGCCTGTGGAACCTCCACTGGGAAACCATTCCCTGGCAGGTCTCTCTCCTGCTCAGCTTTCTGGCCAAGGTGCCCGAAATGCAAATGACCTGAAGCCCGCTCCGATTCTCCATTCCATAACCTTCAAACCGCATAGCCATGTGCAACCATCATAAAGACAAGCGATTCGGCAGCGCCCTCGAACACGGCAGCGCCCACACCGAAGACCATCGCCGCTGGAGCCGCCGCGCCTTCATCCGTTCGCTGGGTTTGGCGGGCGGGGGAGCGGCCCTGGTGGGCGGGCTGCCCGTGCGCGCTTTCGGCGCCAGCCCCCTCAGCCTCCTGCTGGGCCAGAACTTCTCCGACCACATCCTGGTCATCATCCGCCTGGCCGGCGGCAACGACGGCCTCAACACCTTCGTCCCCCTGTACGATTACGACACCTACGCCAACCTGCGCCCCACCCTGCGCATCCCCGAAAGCCAGCTCATCCAGCTCGACGGCGATTTCGGCATGCCCAACTTCATGCAAAGCCTCAACCCCCTGTGGCAGGAGGGCCGCATGAAGGTGGTCAACACCGTGGGCTACCCCGGGCAGAATCTCTCCCACTTCCGCAGCACCGACATCTGGGACTCGGCCAGCGACGCCGACGTCCTCGAAGACAGCGGCTGGCTCGGGCGCGTCATCACCCAGCAATACCCCGACCTCATCACCAACCCGCCCGAAACCCCGCCAGCCATCCAGATCGGGGGCGTGGGCCACATTGCCTTCAACAACGAAAACCAGTTCGACCTGTCCTTCAGCGTCACCTCCCCCGAAGAGCTCCAGGCCATCGCCCAGAACGGCCAGCTCTACGACCCCAACGACGTGCCCGCCTGCTACGTCGGCGAGCAAATCAGCTTCCTGCGCGCCGTGACCAACAACACCTTCACCTACGCCGACGTCATCGCCGAAGCCTACGACCAGGCCGCCAACAGCGTCCAATACACCGGCGACCTCGGCGAGCAGCTCGCCATCGTCGCCCGCCTCATCAAGGGCGGTTTGAAAACCCCCCTCTACATGGTCACCATCGCCGGCTTCGACACCCACGCCATCCAGACCGACCTCCACCGCCAGCTCCTCACCGAAGTGGCCGACCAGGTCAAAAACTTCTTCGACGACCTCCAGAACGGCGGCCGCTCCCAGGACGTCCTCTGCATGACCATCTCCGAATTCGGGCGCCGCATCGAAGAGAACGGCTCCCAGGGCACCGACCACGGCGCCGCCGCACCCCTGCTGCTCTTCGGCGAAGGGCTCAACGGCAACGGCTTCCTCGGAGAAAAACCCGACCTCCACGACGTGGACGAGGTGGGCAACCTCAAGTTCTCCGTGGATTTCCGGCAGATTTACGCCTCCGTGCTCCAAAACTGGCTCTGCCTTGATGCCGCCCAGGTGGACCTCGCCCTCGGGCGCCACTTCCCCCGCCTCGACCTCGGCATCCAGTGCAGCGTCACCGCCACCGAAGAGGCACCGCCCGTGCCCCGCATCAGCAGCGAGGTGCGCTACGGCCCCAACGGCGAAATCGAAATCCATTACACGCTGCCCTTCGCCGCCCGCGTCAGCGCCCGCGTCTTCGACATGATCGGCCAGCCCGTGGCCGAGCTCGAGCGCGCCCTGCGCCCCGCCGGCGAGCACAAGATCGTCTTCCGACCCGAACGCCGCCTGCCTTCCGGCATCTACGTCGTTCGCCTCCTGGCCGACGACCTCGTCGTCAGCAAGCAGTTCCGACTGGTTCGATAAAGTTTTTTCCAACCCCACTCCAACGACCCGCTCCCCGCTCCGGGGACGGGTTTTTTTGTGCGTCCTGTCGGGCTTCCGGCTCGGTGATTGGGGGG
>CAZBYX010000141.1:0-9543 GCA_964496055.1 uncultured Saprospiraceae bacterium | reverse complement strand
TGAGACCCTGAAACCTTGGAACCTCGAGACCGTGAGACCCTGAGACCTTTTTTTTCCATTTGTTTCGATGACATTCCCCCCTAAACCGCCTGGGTTTCCTTCAGCCAGTGATAGATGTCCTGTATGGTGTCGGGGAGGGGCCGGGGGCGGAATCCCAGTTCGCGGCGGGCTTTTCCGTTGTCGCAGCGGGGGTGGGCGAGTTGGATGGTTCGCAAGGATTCGTAGGTGTAGAGGGGGCGCCGGCCGGTGAGGCGGGCGAGGGGCAGCAGGAAGGGGAGCCCGAGGTAGGCGGTCCAGAGGGGCAGGGTGAGGGCAGGGGGGCGAACCCCCGAGACTTCCCGGCAGATTTCGGCGATGCGGCGGGTGTCGGCCCAGTGGCCGGACAGGAGGTAACGTTCGCCGGGGCGCCCGTTTTGGAGGGCGGAGCAGGCGGCGCGGGCTACGTCGCGCACGTCCACCCAGTCGTAGCCGCCCCGAACCAGTGCCGGCAGGGTGCCGCGGAACAATTCTCGGAAAAACTGCCCCGTCAGGCTGACCCAGTGGTCGTGGGGGCCGATGACCGCCGTGGGGTTCAGGATGACAGCCGACAGGCCGCGCTCCACCCCACGGAGCACTTCCTGCTCTCCCAGGGCTTTCGAGCGGTCGTAGGCCATGCTCGATGCATCCGCAGGGGGGCAGCGCTCGTCGAGCACGGGCGGGTCGTTCGGTCGGAATTTGAAGGCATGAACGGAGCTGAAATGCACCAGCCGTGACACCCCCTGCCTCAGGCAGGCCGCCACCACATGGCGCACCCCCTCGACGTTCGTCCGGTGCACCCGTCCCCCCTTGCCTCCCTCGATGGAAATCAACGCCGCCAGGTGAATCACCGCATCCACCCCCCGGAAGGCATCCTGCAGGCTATCGGGGCGCAGGATATCCGCTTGCCTGGTTTCGCAGGGCAAGCCCTCCAGACAGGCGCGCTTCGCCGGGCTGCGGTACAAGGCCCGAACCTCGTGCCCCTGTTCCGTCAGCGCGCGAACGACGTTGACCCCGATGTGCCCCGTGGCTCCTGTGACGGCTACACGCATAGCCCAAAATTTTGCCCGGAAGATAGGCCGCTCGCGCCAATTTCGGTGCCGGGAGCCTCCCTCCCGCCCACGCCCTTCCCCGCCACACCGGTTTTTTGCGGCATGGGATCCCCGGTTTTCGTTCTCGGGTTCACTTGGCAGAATTTTTGCATATAAAAAATTGCCATAAAGTGTCGGCATGAGAAAATTCCACGGGTCTTTTTCCCTTGAAAAAGGCGTCCACCCCAAACCACGGAAGAGAGCTGACGCATCGTTGCATGGAGCCATAGGTTTCCCCCACAAGGGGCTATCCTGATTCCCAGAGACCGATATTTTTTCCCATACCGATTTAAGTGGAGCTTGAGCGACCACCGTATCTCCAAGGCTCAAACCCTGCGCTGCGGGCTTCGGCTCGCAGCTGCAGGCTCTGCTTGAAAGGTCTCGTTCGGTTCCGGGGGGCTACGGGATAGTCTCCAGGGTCAAAAAACAAACCCATGAAGCAGAGCTTGCCCATCCTTCCTTCGCTATCGGTTCTCCAGGTTTTTTTGTGGTTCGTACTTCTGGGCTCCGGCTGGAGCCTTCAACGCGGGCTTCCCGAGTGGACGGTCGGAGCCGATGCAAGGGGTGGGGGGCCGGTCGGTTTGGGGACGGGGCCGGCGGAGGACATGGAAAAGTGTGGAGCGCTGAGTGACACCCTTTTCATCAGCGGGCGGATTCGGACGCCGAAATCCGAGGGGCTGGCTCTGGCGGAGCTCCTGCTCGATGGCGATTCCCTGCCGGCAGCCTTCACCGAATGGGACGGCTACTTCGAAGTGGACGGCCTGGCCGCCGGCAACAGCTACACCCTCACCCCCCGAAAAGACACCAACCTGCTGAATGGCGTCACCACGCTCGATCTGGCGCTCATCACCAAGCACATCCTCAAAATCCAGCCCTTCGATTCGCCCTACAAAATCATCGCCGCCGACGTGAACGGCTCCGGAACCGTCACCACCGCCGACCTGGTCGCCATCCGCCGCGCCATCCTCCGGTTGGACGAGGCCTTCCCCATCGGCGCTTCCTGGCGCTTCGTACCCGCCGACTACCTCTTCCCCAACCCCCAAAACCCCTTCGAACCTCCCTTCCCCGACTCCCTCACCTTCTCCAACCTCGCCCAGTCCCTCTCCCAGGCCGATTTCATCGGAATCAAATTGGGGGACGTGAACCTCAGCGCCGACCCCTGGCGCTGAGCCAAGAAAATGGGGGGTGCCGATCCCCTCTTTATTCTTCAATTGCCTGAATATCCATATTTTTACCTGAAACACAACTCGGGCCAGGGGAATTGATTTCGTTGGTCCCATGAAGTGACTGCCCGACAAAAGGTGAATGCTCGTATGTTTAAAATACCCCATTTTGGGTACCAAACCTACCTGCGCGGGGGTTAATTTTGCCCTATACTTCACCTCAGCGGCGAAAGGTCGCTGAAAACCCTTGAAACCCTGAAGGAACCAAATGTACTTCCTTCCCTTTGCGTCCTGCTGTGAATCACTGCTTGTCCTTCTTTTGATTCTCAAGCAATTCTGTGAGACACTTGTCAAAAACTTTCCTAAGCTTTATAGTTTGTCAGGAATTTTTCCACCAATTCGACATTCTTCAATGTGAGAAAACCGCAAGCTCCATTGAGGGCGGAAGGGGTTGGCTGGAAGTAGTCGCATTCTTCTGGGGTTTCTCCAGGTTGATTGCTATTTTCACATTTGTTAAGGTATAAGTCTTGAGGTGGGGGTCTTATACCTTAAGGCTTAATCAAAGAGCAGTTTTTGGGATGGCCTCCTTTCAAAATGTTGGAAGGGGGCTCCTTTTTTTGGGGCGGTTCGAAGGCAAATAGGGCGGGAATGCTTTTGCGGTGCGGAGTCGAGGCCTTATCTTTGCGCACCTTCGAACATCCGAGTGAAAGAACCTGGCAGGGGAATCGGCCCTTGCCAGGTTCTTTTCCAAAATAGACATAGGTATGCTGCCATTGGACAAGAAATATCGCCAGGAGCTGGAAGCCCTGGCCAAGGAAATTCAGGAATCGCAGGAGCTGGCCACCTACCTGGAAACCGAGGAGGAGGAAGATTTCCAGCTGCTCAAAGACATGTTCGAGCCACGCATCGGCTTGTTGTACGACAAGGTGGCCGCCGAGAACCCCCTCCAACTGGAAGCCCTGGAAAAAGAGTTGCTGCGGCCCGAGTTCGAGGGGTTGTACTTGCCCAAGATTCTGGGCTACAGTGTTTTGCGCGGCGAAATCAATGAGGATTACAAATACGTTCGCCCCCAGGAGCATTTCAAGGAAGTGCTCATGGCGATTTGCAATTCGGCCAACTTTGACATCCTGAAAAAGCGCATCGGCCAGACCATTCAGATGGGCTTTGCCCTCAGCTCCGACATCTGGGTGACCAACCTCATCGCGCCCATCGAGAACAAGAAAATCCGCCAATATTTGCGGGGGCAGAAGCTGGAGCGCTACCGCACCGTGGAGGCTCGCAAGGACGGCTACCACCGCTACCAACGCCAATTTCGCAACAGCAACTTCATGACGGCGGACTTCCCCACCACGGTGGCCGAGCTGAAAGTCCTGTGGTCTTCCCTGCGCAACTTTCTGGTCCATCGCATCCGCCATGGCTACGACAATGCCAGCCTGGTGCCGCATCTGAAAGCCTTCGTCGAAAATGCGGACTTCCAGGGCCACCCCGAATGGGTGGAAATCACGGGCCTGTACACCTGCTTCTTCGACCTGAACGACAAAGACGGCGCCCACCTGGCCGAACACCTCAACGCCGTGCGCAAACAGTCGGACGACTTCGAGGAGCGCTGGTTCCGCTTCCTCCTGCACTGGCACAACAGCCCCGAACTGGACATGGACCCCGCCGCCGACCTGCGCGCCTCGAGCCGCTTCGACAAAAGCGTCAAAGACGACATCAGCAGCTACTACACCCTGCTCGACGAGCTGCATTCGGTGGGGTACGCGGAGCAAAAAGCCCAGGACGCGCTGCGCAAAGCCTACGAAAAACACCAGGGCCTCAGCCTGTTCAACGAGTGCTTGCGGCGCACCATCTTCGGCTACATCCGCCGCTTCGTCGAGAACCTGGAGCCCGCCGCCTACCACGATTTCTTCGAAATCGTCAAGGTGTTCACCATCTACAGCGATATCTTCCGCAACGAGCGCTTCAACAAGGACGTCAAGGACGTCTTCATGGGTTATGTGCGCCAATTGCTGGCCACCTTCACCGACAAGCGGGGGAAAGACTACCAGGACATCAAGCGCTTCGTTTCGGGTACTTTCCCCGAGCTGGGCCTGCTGAAGGAAAAAGAGGTGGTCGAGCTGTTCAAAACCCGCCGCCGCCGCAAGAAGACGGAGGCCGTGTGAGCTTCCCGGCCGGGCGGCTTGCCCCAAACCCACACGCCCCACCCCCGACTTTCCTTTCCGGGAAAGGACGATGCCCTGTCTTTTGTGCCCTGCCATAGCCAGTAAGCTGACTCCATGTCGCGACTGATCATCGTTTCCAACAGGTTGCCCATTACGGTGGACAGGAAGGAGGGCCAACTCCACTACCACCCCAGTGCCGGAGGGCTGGCCACGGGTCTGAGCTCTCTGGATGCCGACATCCAGCGCATCTGGATCGGCTGGCCCGGGCAGGCCATTGAAGACCGCTGGCAGCAGGATGCCATCCGGCGCAATTTGGAGCGCGACGGCATGGTGCCGGTCTTTCTGTCGGAGGAGGAAATCGAGTTGTACTACGAGGGGTTCAGCAACAAAGTCATCTGGCCGCACTTCCACTACTTCATGCAATACACGGCCTACGATGAGGGCTACTGGGAGGCCTATTGCCGGGTCAACGAGCGTTTTGCCGAGGAGGTGTGCCGCCACCTGCAGCCCGGCGATATCGTCTGGGTGCACGATTACCAGCTGCTGCTCCTGTGCCGCATGATTCGCCGGCGGGTGCCCGAAGCTTCCATCGGGTTCTTTCTGCACATTCCCTTCCCGTCTTACGAAGTCTTTCGCATCCTGCCCTGGCGGGAGGAGCTGCTGCTGGGTATGCTCGGCGCCGACCAGATCGGCTTCCACACCTTCGGCTACATGCGGCACTTCCTCAGCGCCGCCTATCGCATCACCGGGTTCGAGCACCATTTCGGCAAACTGACCGTGGGCTCCCGGCAGGTGAACGTGGAAGTGTTCCCCATGGGCATCGATTACGAGAAGTACGCCCACCCCCAAAGCGACCTGTTCAAGGAAAACCGCGCCCACCAAATCCTCCAGATGGCCCGGCGCCGCCGGCTGGTGTTGTCCATCGATCGGCTCGATTACACCAAAGGCATACCCCAGCGCCTGCGGGCCTGGCGGCAGTTTCTCGAAAACCACCCCTCTTACCGGGGCAAGGTTACCCTCGTGCTGGTGGTGGTGCCCTCCCGTTCCAACGTGGACCAATACCGGGAGCTGAAACACGAAGTGGACACACTGGTCGGTGAAATCAACGGCACGCTCGGCACTTTCGACTGGATGCCCGTCCAATACTTCTACCGGGCGATGAATTTCCCCGAGCTCATCGCGCTGTATCAGGCTGCCGAGGTGGCTTTCATCACCCCATTGCGCGACGGCATGAACCTCATCGCCAAAGAATTCATCGCCAGCAAGGAAGACAGCGGGCGGGGTGTCCTCATCCTCAGCGAAATGGCCGGCGCCGCCAATGAGCTCACCGATGCCATTCTCGTCAACCCCCAGGACCTGAAGGGCATGGTCCGTGCCTTGCACACCGCCCTGGAAATGAACGCCAACGAGCAGGAATGGCGCCTGCGCAAGATGCAAAGCCGCCTGAAAAAGTTCACCGTCCAGCACTGGGCCGAGTCCTTCGTCAACGACCTCATCGACCACCTCGAACGCCAAAAGGAACACCCCTCCAAATTCCTCAACCCCGACGCAAAGATGGAATTGAAACAAGCCTGGGCCCGCGCCCGCCGCCGCCTGCTCGTCCTCGATTACGACGGCACCCTCATGCCCTTCCACACCGACCCCAAGGCCGTTCCGCCGGACGAAGACTTGCTCCAACTGCTGGAGCGCCTCTGCGCCCAACCCGCCAACCACCTGGTCATCAGCAGCGGGCGCGACCGCAAAACCCTCGAATCCTGGGTCGGCCACCTGCCCCTCGACCTGGCCGCCGAGCACGGCGTTTGGGTACGGGTTCAGGGGGCCTGGAAATGCGACCCCTCCCTGCCCAACGGCTGGAAAAAAGACATCAAGCCCGTGCTCGAAAACCTGGTGGAACGCACCCCCGGCTCCTTCATCGAGGAAAAGGACTACTCCCTGGCCTGGCACTACCGCTCCATCGACCGCGACCTGGGCGACAAGCGCGTGCGCGAATTCCGCGACGTGTTGCTCTACCTCACCGCCAACCTCGACCTCCAGGTCCTCGAAGGCAACAAGGTCGTCGAAATCAAAAACGCCGGCGTCAACAAAGGCAAAGCCCTTTTTCACTGGCTCGATGGCAAGCAATGGGACTTCATCCTCGCCATCGGCGACGACAGCACCGACGAAGACACCTTCAAAACCCTCCCCGAGGACGCCTACACCATCAAGGTCGGGCAAACCCAGACCGCCGCTCGCTTCCGCCTCCGCTCCGTGGAAGAAGTGCGCGCCCTGCTCGAAGAACTCGCCGCAGAAGGCTGAACCCCCTTTGCTACGGGTTTGAGGTGTGGCCGGTGGAGGGGGGGGGGGTGCTTCCCTTGCCGGCCTTTTCACCGAAAGCCCGGGCGTCTCCTTTGCTCCGCAAACCCTTCCCCCCGACCGCGTGCCCACCCCCGTTCAGCGAACCAGGTAGCCCACTTTATTCCCTTTCGGGGTGACGATGGCTCCATCCCGGGTGATGTAGAGCGTTTTCCCGGCTTCCAACTGGATGAAGAAGGGGTAGGGGCTGGCGTTGTTGGTTTGCAGGGTTCCGAGGGCGATTTCGTTGTCGCGGTCCAGCTTTACGAAGCGGTGGTCCTCGGTGAGGAAGTAGCGCTTGCCGGGATTGTTGATGAGGATGACCTGATGGGTGGCGTCGGGCGGGCGACGGGCTTCCCCCGAAAAAAAGTCTTCGGATTCCACAGCGGGGGTGGGGCAGTGGAGCAGGGATTGCGCCTGGGCTTTTTCCCAGCCCCGGCGGATGGCTTCCAGGCGCTCGCGGCGCGGAGGGTGGGTGCCGGTTCCGTAGGGGTTCGAGATGAGCGCCATGGCGGCCTGGGCTTCCGGCAGGGAGGCTCCCATTTTTTGGAGGATGAACCCCGAGAACTCGTCGGCTTCCAGCTCCATGATGGGGCGTTCGCCGCTGCCGTCGAGGGTGTGGCCGTTGAGGTGGTGCCCGATTTCGTGCGCCAGGATGCTGATGCTCGACCAACGCGTGCGCGTGTCGTATTCCACCCGGCGGATGAAGTCGGGGTTGTAGAGGATGTAGCGTTGCCCCTGGAAGAGCACCGCGGCGGCGTTCTCCACTTGTGCCGACTGAACGATGAACTTGGGCTGCAACCCCACGTAGGCCACGATGTCTTGCAGCATTTCCTGGGCTTCCGTTTCGGAGGCGAACTTGAACCCCTCGAGCAGGGTCACCTCGGCCACGGGGTGGCCGCAGAGGGTGCGCGTTTGAATGCTGCGGTGGCTTTGACCCCACAAACCACCACCCGCCCAGAGTAGCATTCCAAGGAGGAGAAGACTGGCGTTGGACATAGTTTTCCCGGTTTTTGTGGGGGACTAACGTCCGGCCTTTGCCTGACTATTTTTCCTCATGTGTTAAAGTGGGCTGTTAAAATTGTCCGCCGGGCTGCCCGGAGCCCCGAAACGCGTTCTGCCGAGCTCTTTTTGAAAGATACCGGACAACTGGCTTCCCCGGTGCTTCCTAAATTTGGCACGATGCCGCAATACCCCTGCGACTCTGCACCCAATCTGTAGTGGAAACCGCGAAAATCACCTGCCACATGCACATCGATCTCTTCAAAGCTTTGGCCCTGGCTGTCTTGGGGGTTGCCCTTTTGCCCGCCTGCAACGACGACGAACCCCTCGAAAACGTCCTCACCGTCGAAATCGAATCGCCGGCCAAAAACGCCGTCATCAGCATGAGCCAGGAAGACCACGTCCACGTCCACGTGAACATTCAGGCTACCCTGGACTTGCACAACATCACCATGCAAATCCACCCGCTGGATGACCACGACAACATCATCTGGAAAGTGGACAGCCACGGCGACGGCAACGCCCCCTTCACCCACGAGGAAGACCTTTCCTTCGCCGATTACGCCTTCCAACCCGACACCGACTACGTCATCGAGGTGGAAGCCTGCGGCAATCACCAATGTGAGGGGACCAATAAGCTGGAGCGCGCCAACGTCTTCACCATCGTCCCGTGAGTTCGGTGGGGCACGCCTTCAGATGCACTCCCGGAAATCCCAGGAGCGCAGCAGGCGCTTGTAGAGCAGCTCGGCTTCCTTGAAGTTGAGGGTTTGCTGGCCGTCGGAGAAGGCTTTTTCGGGGGTTTCGTGCACCTCCACGATGACGCCGTCGGCCCCGGCCATCACCCCTGCCAGCGCGATTTTTTCCACGAAGCGCCGCACGCCGATGCCGTGGGAGGGGTCGGCGATGACCGGCAGGTGGGATTTCTCCTTCAGGATGGCTACGGCGTTGATGTCGAAGCAGTTGCGGTAGGCACTTTCGTAGGTGCGGATGCCGCGCTCGCACAGCAAAATGCGCTCGTTGCCGTTGCTGAAGATGTATTCGGCGCTCTGCAGCAACTCCTCGATGGTTCCCGACATGCCGCGCTTGAGCAGCACCGGTTTGTCCACCTGCCCCAGGGCATCCAGCAGGTTGAAATTCTGGGCGTTGCGCGCCCCCACCTGGAAAATGTCCACATAGGGGTACATGGGCTCGATTTGCTCGACCATCATCACCTCGGTGATGATTTTGATGCCCGCTTCGCGGGCCAGTTCGTGCCACAGGCGCAGCCCTTCCAGCCCGATGCCGCGGAACGAATAGGGCGAGCTGCGGGGCTTGTACACCCCGCCACGCATGATGCGCACCTCGTTGGCGCGCAGGTGTTCAATCGTCTTGCGGATTTGCTCCTCCCCCTCGATGGAGCAGGGGCCGGCCATGATGGCGAAGTGCCCCGTCCCGATTTTGATGCCGTCGCCCAGGTCGATGACGGTGTCGTTCACCTTCCACTTTTTGCTCACCAACTTGTAGGCATCGCTGACGCGGTGGATGTCGCGGATGCCCGGCAGGGTTCCGATGGCCCGGATGTCGAAACCGTTCTTCCCCACGCCGATGAGGTAGCGCCCGTACTGGGTCTGAACCTCGGTGGTCTTGTATTTTATTTCAGCCAGCTTTTCCTTGACGTGCGCCAGCTGGTCCGGCGAAATGTTGGGTTCCAGTTGGATGATCATGGCTCGGGTATTGGAAGGTTTTCGATGGGTGTGACATTGAAACAAATGGAAATAAAAGGTGTCACGGTCTCAGGGT
>CAZBYX010000140.1:0-9560 GCA_964496055.1 uncultured Saprospiraceae bacterium | reverse complement strand
ACCGAGCGCCATCCCCAAACCCAAACCCACTGCCAACTGCCCACTGCCCACTGCCTACTGCCTACTGCCCACTGCCTACTGCCTACTGCCCACTGCCCTCTGCGATCAACTGCGAAAAATGCTGCGAAGCACTGCGGTTCAGTACCCCCCCAACTCACACCCCCACCCAACGAACAACGAACAACGATCAACGAACAACGTCACGCTTTGACGAACGGGACAAAAAAAAACGCCGACAGGCCCGGGAGCCTGTCGACGTTTTTCGCGGGGTGCGTGATTTTTCCCCTCACTGCCGGACGACCTTACGGGTCAGGGTGTGGGGGCCGGTTTGGATTTCGAGGAAGTAAAGCCCGGCGGGCAGGGTGTGCAGGTCGAGGGTGGCGGAGCCCGTTTGGGGGAGTTCGTTTTCCAGGAGCAATTGCCCGGTTACGCTGCGCAGGCGCAGGGTGGAGGCGGGCAGGGGTTCGCTGCTCTGCAGGCGGACGAAGAGGCGGTCGTTGGTCGGGTTGGGGAAGAGGGTGAGGGATTCCACCCCCGGCAATTCTTCGACGGCGCTGACGGGGTCACCGAAGACGAGGGTGGTGGCGGAGGCGCACACGGGGTCTTCGCTGTCGGAGTCCACGCAGGCCTGGTTGGTGATGCTGTGGAAGTTGCCGAAGAATTGGACCTGGTCCACGAACCAGCCCTCACCGCCGACGAAGGCGTCGCAGCCCATGCGGAAGCGAATGTTGACGGTCTGCCCCAGGAAGGAGCTCAGGTCGATCAGCGTTTGGATGTAGCCGCCGCTGTTGCCGTGGAAGGCGGGGCGCCCGCTGATGGGGCTGTCGGGGTTGGTGTTGATGGGGCCGTCGTAGCCATTTTGGGTCATGAGGGAGCCGAGGTCTTCCCAATCGCCGCCGTTGACGGAGATTTCGACCACGCCGCCGTCCCAGTTTTTCTCGGTGTTGTAGCGATGCCAGAAGGACAGCACAGGGGCGGTTCCTTCGATGAGAAGGGGTTCGGCCAGGGCCAGGTACTGGTCGCATTGGCCTTCGGTGTCTTCGGCGAAGAAGGAGAGGGTGCCGCTGTAGGGGTCGGCGGGGCTGAGGCTCCAGTCGGCTTCACCGAGGCCGTGGCTGCGATCCCAGTTGATGCCGCTGCCGTTTTCGATGGGGTCTTCGTAGGCCACATAGGAGAAGGGCTCGTCGTCGAGCTGGAGCTGGTAGGTGCAGGTGAGCACCTCGTCGATGCCCAGGGTGCCGATGGGAATGCTGAGCACGCCGCCGCTCACGTCTCCGCCGCAGGAGGAGGAGCCCGGCACGAGGGAGGTGTGGGGGGGCAGGGGATCGGTGACGATCACATTCTCGAGCTCCTGCTGGGTGCTGTTGATGATTTCGAGGGTGTAGGTCACCACGGAGCCGGCTTCGGCGGCTTCGGCGGCCGTCTTGTTGATTTTCAGGCTGAGGTCACATTCGGGGGGAATGTCGAAGGCTTCGCCGCCGCCGGCGGTGGCGCTGAAGCCCAGCCCTCGGCGGGCGAAAGTTTCCCAGATGAGGCACTTGTTGGCGCCGCCATAATTGGCTTCGTCGGCGGCGAGGATGGCGTCGCGGGCTTCCACGAAGGTGGGGTTGCAGGGTTGCATCTTCAGCCCGTCGAGCACCAGTTGCATGGCCATGTTGTTGCCGCCGGTGCCGTGATAGAAGTCCGGGTCGAAGCCGTAGGCGTCCACCAGGTTCCAGTACAGGTCCCAGATCATGACGGCCCAGACGGAGCCCACGCCGTGCGGGATGGCTTCGCTGTTGATGTCGGCGTAGGTGTGGGGGTCGACGTTCATGTCGCGGCTGTAGGGGTAAGTGCGGATGCCGACGCCGGTGGTGCCCTGACCGGTGACGTAGGTTCCGATGCCGCGGCGTTGCTCGGCAGTCATGTTGGATGTGGTGGTCATGACGAGCCCAAACCAGTCGCTCCAACCCTCCCCGGCTTGTTCCTGGTTGGTCAGGCAGGAGGAGGTGCCGGGGCCGCCCGTCAGGCGGATGGAGATGCCGTGGGTGTATTCGTGGGCGATGACGCCGTTGTCGAAATCACCGGCTACGGCGGTGGGCCCGGGGTCGGGGATGACGAAATCGCCTTTGGACAGTTTCACCGTCAGGCCGGGCAGGCCCGTCTTGATGGTGTTGCAGTCTTGCAAGCTGACCATGACGACAGGGATGGTGACCTGGTCGCCGTCGTCGCCGGGGGCCATGGTGACCAGGGGCGGGTCGGCGACGTTGTTGCAAATGATGACCGCGATGGCGCCGAGATTCTGAGCCTGCAGGGATTTGGTGCCGAACTGGCAACTGCCCCGATCGATCATGGCGATTTTCCCCTGGATTTCATCGCCGTTGAGGATGGGTTCGCAGGCGTCGGTGGGCGTGCCGGTGCTGTCATTGACCAGGACGACTTCGCTGACGATGGGGTTGGCGGGGTCGGGCAGCTCGCCGCCGAAGGCGCCGGGCGCCATCTGGTAATCGCCGGCCACGCTGCCGGGGGCGGTCACGACGAGGGTCTGACTGCCGTTGGGCAAAACGATGCCGCTGCCCCAGAGGAACATCTGGATGCGGGCGCTGGAGCCGTCGGGGCCGCCGCCGTAATTGGCGTTGTTGGTGCCGGAGCCGTCCATGGCTTCGGCGCGGATGAAGTCGCCGGCGGCGCCGCCGTTGCCGTAGTTGTTCGCCTGGAAGTTGCCGGCGGCTTCGTCGAAGCCGTAGTGATACCAGACGTCGTGCATGAGGTTGCACCAGTAGAAGAGGTTGGTGACGGCCGCATCGATGAAGGTATAGGGCTTGCCGCTGGGCAGGTCGATGGGGAAGTCGAAGACGAGGCTGTCGCCGCCGTCGGGCTCATCGCCGAGGGGGCTGTTCTGGGCGAAGATGTCGTGATAGGCGTGGACGTTGTTCCCTCGGGTGATGGTGAATTCGGCGCCGGGCTGGCCGTCGGTGTCGTGCCAGCCGAAGGGGGAGGCCTCGGGGTCGGCGGGGTTGACTTCGAGGCTGCGATCGCCGTGATTGGGGCTTTCCACCGTCAGGGGGAAGACGTTGTAAGCATTGTTGAGCAAAACCGGCGGGCTGAAGGCCGGCCCGATTCCGCCCAGGGGGGTCTCTTCCTCGCAGATTTCTTCGATGTTGGTGCCGAATTCGCAGTGGATGACCTGGTCGAAATAGTCGAGCACTTGACCGGTGAGGGCGTCCACGCGGGCGTTCCACCAGTGCCGGGCATCCGGGGTGTACACCTCCACATTCCAGGCCAGGCGGACGCTCTTGTCGGGCATGGGCTGATAGACGAGCCGCACGGGGATGGGCTCCAGGGCGATGCCTTCGTGGCGAAAGACGGCGTGGTGTTCATCGGGGCGTTCCTTCAATTGCAGGGGGGCATCGAGGGGCAGGTTGAAATGCTCGAACACGGCTTGCACGGCCTGTTCCGCGCCAATGGCGGGTCGGGTCGCATTCACCCGGCGGTGCAGATCCGGGATGAATTTGTTGCCCACGCTCAGGACGCGGCCGCTGGGCAAGACATTGGCGTTGAGCATGGCGTTGTGCACCTCGATGCCTTCGTGGCGCTGCACGAGGTAGAGGTGGGTCACGCCGTTGTGTTTGGAGAGTACTTCGTCCCGGACGACGAAATCGGAAAGGTCTTCCTCGGTCAAGCCGAAGGTTTTCAGGTTCTGTTGGACGTACCGCAGGGTGGCTTCCAGCGGTTGTTGGGCGAAGAGGGTGGTTCCCAGAAGCAGGAAGGCGGGCAAGGCCAGCCGACGCAGGCAGGAGCTGAAGTTCAGTGACATTGGAGCACAAAGTTTTGATTAGAGGAAAAAAATAAACCCGGGGTCGGCGGGTCTCAGGAGAGGCGGACACAAGCCCTCTCGGGGGCTATACGACGAAAATTCACCCCGGAAATCGGTTTGCTGCACAGTATATTTTCCGTCCTAAAGGTAGGTTTTTCGATTGGAGATTCGGTGCCTTTCCCTGTGAAAAGGAAATGGTTTGATGGCTTACTGACAAATGACGGCGAGGGGCGCCCCCCGCTCGAAAATCGATCGCTCCCCCTCGAATCCTCCTCCGAATTTTTCAAGCACCCCTGGGCTATCCCTCCCAAACCGCCCCCCTCCCCACTCTTTTGGAAATAGGTCGTAGATTTACCGAAGGTTGACCCGGTTTTTCAACTTTCAACCTGAAAAATCCGGTAAAGCCCTTGCCAGCCAAAGCGTCTGTACCCCCTTTTCCCGTTCAGTTTTGGGGGAACAAGCCCAATGCCAAGCACCTATGACAAGAATCTCGCGGTTGTTTCTCAAGGGTTTCAAAAGCATTGAGTGTCTGGAAGGATTCCAGCCTTCGCAGAGAAATTTGATGATCGGCCCGAACGGAGTGGGCAAATCCAATTTCATTGGGTTCTTTCGGATGTTGTCCTGGTGCGTCAATTCGCCCGATCAGTTTCAAAACTACCTGGCCGAGGCCGGGGGCGGCTCCGCCTTTTTGCACGAGGGCCCCGAAACGACCCGCGAAATCGAGTGGAACATTGAAATCGAAACCCAGTCCGGTTGGAACGAATACGCCGGCCGACTGGTGCACGGAGCCAGCGACATTCTGTTCTTCGCCGATGAAAAAGTCCGCTTTTCAAGGAGTGGAAGGCCGAAACGAAACCCTCGATGGACGACCATGGGGGGCGGGCACCGGGAGTCCAAGCTTTACGAATTCCGACAAAAGAACGAAACCGCTAAGGTGACCTTCGACCTGCTTCGGCGGGTCATCGTCTATCAGTTTCACAACACCTCGACCAAAGCCCCGATTCGCAATCGCTGGAACATCAACGACGGCAAGTATCTGAAAGAAAACGGCGCCAATTTGGGGAGTTTCCTCTACCACCTCTTCTCGCACCATGCCCCCCACTACAAGCGGGTCGTGGAACACCTGCGGGTCATCTTGCCCTTCTTCGAAGATTTCGTTTTGGAGCCCGATGGCCGATTCGTTTTGCTGCAGTGGAAAGAGCGCCAATCCCCGAAACTATTCGATGCCTCGCTGGCATCGGATGGTATGCTGCGCTTCATGGCCCTGACCGCCCTGCTGAACCAACCCCCTGGAAACCTTCCTGCAGTCATGTTCCTCGATGAACCCGAATTGGGTCTGCACCCGGCGGCTATCGAAGCGTTGGCGGGCATGCTCAAAACGGTATCGCGGAATTGCCAACTGTTCATCTCCACTCAATCGCCCGTCCTGGTGGACTATTTCGAGCCCGAAGACATCGTCGTCGTCGAGCGCCAGGGCCGGGCTTCCGAATTCAAACATCTTTCCAGACAAGAATTGCAAGCCTGGCTGGAAGACTATTCCCTGAGCGAACTCTGGGAAAAAAACCTCATTGGCGGTCAACCCTGAAACACCTTGGTCCAGGTCCACATCATAGCGGAGGGAAGAACGGAAGTCAATTTCGTCAAAGGACTTTTGAAGGCGTGGTTCGCCCGAAGGAACATATTCCTCACCGCCAGCCAAGTGACCACGCGCAAGGACCGCAAGCTCGGCCGCGTCCACCGGGGCGGGTTGGTGAATCTGGAACACTTGCTGAACGACATACGCAAGTTCGCTCGCCAATTTGAAAGGCAATCCGACAGGTATTTGACCACTCTGGTGGACCTATACAGCTTCCCCTTGCACGAACGCCCGGATTGGCGGCAGGAAGTGGAAAGCAGGAGCTCCGGTCGCTAAAAGGCTCATTACCTCGAAGGACGATTGCGAGAAGAGTTTTCCTCTTTCCCACGATTCATCCCCTACATCCAGGTTCACGAGTTCGAAGCCCTCCTGCTTTGCGAACCTTCCATCATTCACGAACAATTTGAAGGATACGACCGCCCGCGGAAAGCCGATGCGTTGCAACGGGAAATCGCCGGGCTTCCGCCTGAAGAAATCAATTTGGGCGATGAAACCGCCCCCTCGAAGCGAATCATAAAATGGTACCCCGCCTATGCTGACAACAAGGCTTTTCACGGCCCCCGAATCGCCGCCAAAATCGGACTGGAACGCATCCGAGCCCACAACCCGCATTTCGACGAATGGCTGTCTCGGCTCGAAAGCCTCTCTCCGGGGCAAAATCCTTGAGTAAAAGAGGGAAACCGAGCTCCATCACTTCGCTCCATACCGCTCCTTCCAGCGTTCGAGGAGGAACTGGAGGATGCGTTTTTCCTGGGGGTTCTCGGCCGGTTCGTAGAAGCGGGCGTTTTGGAGGGCTTCGGGCAGGTGGAGTTGCGCAGCGAAGTGCCCCTCGAAATCGTGGGCATAGCGGTAGCCTTTGCCGTAGCCCAGTTGCTTCATGAGGGCGGTGGGGGCGTTGCGCAAGTGCAGGGGCACGGGCAGGCTGCCGTGTTCGCGCACGGCTTGCTGGGCTTTTTTGATGGCCAGATAAGCGCTGTTGCTTTTGGGCGAGGCGGCCAGGTAGATGGCCGCTTCGGAAAGGATGATGCGGGCCTCGGGCAAACCGACGGCCTGCACTGCCTGGAAGGCGGTGGTGGCCAGGAGCAGGGCGTTGGGGTTGGCCAGGCCGATGTCTTCGGCGGCGGAAATCATCAGGCGGCGGGCGATGAACTTCACGTCCTCTCCACCCTCGATCATGCGGGCCAGCCAATAGACGGCGGCGTCGGGGTCGCTGCCGCGGATGCTCTTGATGAAAGCCGAGGCGATGTCGTAGTGCCACTCCCCGCCTTTGTCGAATTGGGCGATGTTGCGCTGGATTTTCTCCGTCACCAGCGCGTTGGTGATGCGAAAAGGCTTCCCCGGCTCGGCGAAGTGGGTCACCAGCTCCAGGGCGTTGTAGAGTTTGCGGGCATCCCCGCCGGAAAATTGCAGCAGGGCCTCGTACTCCGCCACCTCGACGTCCAGTTTGCGCAGGTATTCGTCTTGCTTCAGTGCCCGCTCCACCAGACCGACCAGCTCCTCCCGGCTCAAGGGCTCCAGCACATAAACCTGGCAACGGGACAACAACGCCGAGATGACCTCGAAGGAAGGGTTTTCCGTGGTGGCGCCGATCAGGGTGATGACGCCCTTCTCCACGGCGCCCAGCAACGCATCCTGCTGCGACTTGCTGAAGCGATGAATCTCGTCGATGAACAAGATGGGGTTGGGGCGGTCGAAAAAGCGTTGCTTTTTGGCTTTTTCGATGGCTTCGCGGATGTCCTTCACCCCCGAATTGATGGCGCTCAAGGAATGAAAGGGCCGCTCCAGTTGCTGCGCGATGATCCACGCCAGGGTGGTCTTGCCCACACCCGGCGGCCCCCACATGATGAAGGAGGGCACCTTGCCCGATTCGATGGCCTGACGCAACACCGCCCCCGGCCCCACCAGGTGGCGCTGCCCGACGTACTCGTCCAGGCTTCGGGGTCGCATTCTTTCCGCCAGCGGCTGCATAGGCATTCACATTTGGATGAGCGGCCCCCAAACCCGGAAAGGGGATTCCGCTACCCGAATTTCACGGAAAAAAACGAAACAATCGGCGAAATCGAAGGGTGGGTTTGAGGTTTGGGCGGGGGAAGGGATGGAAATATTTGGAGGCAGGTGGAAACAGGTTGAAACGAATGGAGGAGCATGGAGCCTGGTGGGAGGTTAGGGAGTGTTGGACCCCAGATTTCGCAGAATCGAGCGCAGAAAGCCCCAGGTGACCGAGATTGGCGGACAGGGAGGGCATCCTGCCTGCCCGTATGGGAGCATCCCGACTCGCCCTCCCACCTCAAACCCACCCCCCAAGGTCTATCGCCCGTCGTCCACCGATATCACCACCTTGCCGGTGCTTTGGCCGCTTTTGAAGAAGCGAATCGCATCGGGCAGTTCTTCGAAGGAGAAGGTATGGCCCACGCGGGGGCGGCCGATGCCCAGGGCGCGGATTTCCCCCAGGAGTTGGTGCATGAGCTCGGCGCGCTCGTAGAGGTAGATGAGGTTGAAGCCCAGCACCCCTTTGTTTTCTTCGGCGAGCTTTTGCGGGTCGATCTTGGGGCGTCGGAGGAATTTGAGCAAGAGCTTGAGGTAGTTGGGTCGGTCGCCGGCATGGGCATACTGGGCGGCGCCGTACACGACCATGCGACCCTGGGGTGCCAGCGCGGCAAATCCCTCGCGGAGGATGCGCCCCCCGATGCACTCCATGACGAGGTGCAGCTCGCGCCCGTCGAGGGCATCGCGCAGCTTCTGACCGAAGTGCTCGTCGCGGACGATGCCCCGGTCGTAGCCTTCTTCTTCGAGCAATGCCAGCTTGGCGGGGCTTCCGACGCTGCCGATGGTGAAGGCGTCGTACTTCTTGGCTATTCGATTGGCCAGCAGGCCCACCCCGCCTGCTGCGGAGTGGATGAGGACGGTCTGCCCCCGTTGCAGCGCGCCCAGGTTCACCAGGCCGTAGTAGGCGGTGAGCACCTGCACCAGGTAGGAGGCCCCGGTGGCGAAGTCCCATTCCTCGGGCAGGGGAATGACGTAGCGCGCGTCGATGTTCAGGTGGGTGGTGTAGGCGCCGAAGCGGGTCACACCCATGACCCGGTCGCCTACGGCGACGCCCTCCACCCCCTCCCCGACCCGCACCACCACCCCCGCATACTCCAATCCGGGGGTGAAGACGCCTTTCGGGGTGGCGCTGTACAGCCCCCAGATGGCGTACACGTCGGCGAAATTGAGGCCGATGGCCCGCACCTCCACGGTCACTTCTTCGGGGGCGGGCGGGGGCAGGGGTTCGTCCTCCAGTTTGAGGTTGCGAACGTTGCCGGCTTTGAGTTTCCAGACGAGTCGGTCCATGAGCGAAGCAGGCTTTTCGTGGCATTCGAGGCTTCAGAGGGGCCGCACGGGCTCGATTTCCACCGTGAGGGCGGCCAGGCCGCCGTTGTCGAAGTATTCGATTTCGAGGCGATGGCTGCCGCCGAGGCTGAGCTCGACCTCATCGGTGGTGGGCACGTGCACGTCCCAGTGGTCGAGCAGGAGGCGCCCGTCCACATAGAGGCGGACCCCGTCGTCGGAGGTCACGCGGATGCGGTAGTTGCCGGTCGGGAGCTCGACGTCGCAGGTGCCGAAGACGGCGAAGCGGTCAGCGGGCACCTGCTCGAAGGGCGCCCCCCACCAGGTGAAGGCCAGCGGGGTGGCTTCTATCTGCAACAGGGGCTCCTCCTCTTTCAGTTGCGCGAAGTTCTCGTAGGCCTTCAGGGGGTCCTGGTTTTCGTCGTAGGCGTGGAAGGCGAGGTTCCACAGCAGTTGCTTTTCGTAGCGATAGAAGTGGAAGGGGTACGCTGTGCCGCGCGGAACGAGGGTGCCGAAGCGGTCGGTGAAGGCTTCGCCGATGAATTCGAGCTCGAGGCTGAGTTCTTCGGCGGCGGCGTTTTTCGTGGCGACGAGGGTGGCGGGGAAGGTGCCGGTTTTGAGGCTGAGGTAGGTCCAACCTTCGCCGCCGGTCACTTTCCAGTTGCCGTGGGGCCCCAGCAGCAAGAAGGTGTAAGTCTCGCCCTCGATTCGGCGCAGCCAGATGGAGGGGTAGGCAAAGTTGTAGGGGCCCCATTCGTCCACCAGGATGTAGGAGCGCCCGCGGGGGTGGTCCGGGGG
>CAZBYX010000139.1:5827-9580 GCA_964496055.1 uncultured Saprospiraceae bacterium | reverse complement strand
AGGTCGCGGAACGGGGGGCGGAGCCAATCCCCTCCTCCAATGGGTATGGGGACAGCGCAAGACTCTTCTTTTGGTTACCGCCTGGGTGCCTTCGCGTCCTTGGGAAAGAAGTGTTCAATATTCCCTGGCATATAGGGGCAAAAGTCAGGCATTTGCCCACCCCTGCCCTCCCCGCTCCCCTCCCACCCCTTCGGGGGCAGCTATGTCGGGGGGCAATTGATTTCAGGGGACTATTCCGTTGGGGGGCGAAAAATGGGTCTGCTCCACCTATTGGCGGACACAGACCCGTCATCCAGAGTAATGTTTTGTCTTGTTCGGTTTGGGAAAATACCCGGGCGGGTTTGGAGGAACCCCTTCCCGGGGATTTTCCCGCAGGATTAAATAAGCCGCATAGCTGAATTGCATTTTTTGAGAGGATTCGCACAAAGGGTAGTAGGGATGGGATCAGAATAGCCAGGAAGTGCGAATGCCGGGGTGTTTTTCCGGATAGGGCTGGAAAGGTGTGTGGCAAATGGCAATTCAAAGGTAAGGCTGGAAGGCGGGGAGGAACCGGAGGATTGGCCCAAAAGTCCGGACAAACGGCCCAAATTCACGCAAAGGGGCTGGATGCTATGCGGTGTCGTTGGGGAGGCGAGGGTTTCGGGAGGGTTGGTTTCGGAAGGCGGTGGGGGTTTGGCCGATTTCTTTGCTGAAGATGCGGGCGAAGTAGGAAGCATCGTTGAAGCCGCATTCCAGGGCGATGTGGGCGATGGACAGGTCGGTTTCGCGCAGCAGGCGGCGGGCTTTGTCCAGGCGGATTTTGCGGATGAACTGCTGAGGGGAGAAATCGGTCAGGGCTTTGAGTTTGCGGTGGAGCTGGCTGCGACTGGTGGCGGCCTGTTGGGCCAGGTCCTGCACCGAGAAACCGGAATCCTGGATATTTTCCAGGATGATGGTGCGGATTTTCTCCAGGAATCGGCGGTCGTGTTCTTCGCTGGGATGGGCAGTGTTGGGGGCGAGGTAGGGGGCTTCCAGGGCCCGACGCCATTTGGCTTGCATGCGGCGGCGCTGTTCGAGGGACTTGCGCAAGACGATTTCGAGTTCGCGCTCGCTGAAGGGCTTGGAGAGGTAGTGGTCGGCGCCGGTTTCCAGGCCCTGGAAGCGGGAATGTTCGTCGGCTTTGGCGGTGAGGAGGACGACGGGGATGTGGCAGGTCAGTTCCTCGGTTTTGAGTTTGCGGCACAGTTCGAAGCCGTCCATTTCGGGCATCATGACGTCGCTGAGCACGAGGTCGGGCAGGAGCTTGCGGGCTTTGTCCAGGCCTTGCTGGCCGTTGAAAGCGACCTCCAGAGAGTAGCGGCCGTTGAGCAGGCCCACGAGATAGCGGACGAGATCGGGATTGTCTTCCACCAGGAGGATGAGGGGGGCTTCGCCCTTCTTTTCGGTCGAATTTTCCTGCAGCAGGGCAATTTCTTCGGGGGGGCTTTGCCAGGAAGGCGCCAGGTCGGCGAAGTGGTCATCCCGGGCGGGGGCTTGCGTTCGGACGGGCAGGGTGACGGTGAATTCGGTGCCCTTGCCCTCCTGGCTGCTCACCTCGATGCGGCCCTGCATTTTGCGCACCAGGTCGCGGGCCAGGGCCAGGCCGACGCCCGTGCCTTCCCAGCGCCGCGCCGTGTGCGATTCGCCCTGGAAAAAGCGCTCGAAAATGCGCGGAAGGATTTCGGCCGGAATGCCCACGCCGGTGTCGCGCACCTTGAGGATCAGTTCCCGCCCGCGGACGTTCACCTGGACATAGACATTGCCGCCGGCAGGGGTGAATTTGATGGCATTGGACAACAAGTTGACCAGCACCTGCTGCAGGCGCAGCGGGTCGAAATCCATTTCCAGGCTGTCGGTGTCGGGCAGGAAATGCAGGCGCACTTTTTTGCTTTCGGCCATGGAGCGATAGGACTGGCACAGGTAACCCAGAAAGGCGATTACGTCGGAGCGGACGGGGCGCAGCTCCAGGTAGCCGGCTTCGAGTTTGGCCAGGTCGAGCATTTGATTGACCAGGAAGAGCAACTGGGCGGCATTGCGCCGAATGGACTCCAGCCCGGTGCGCACGGTGTGGCTGCCCCGCTCCATTAATTGGTTGCTCTGCCCCAGAATGATGGTCAGCGGTGTGCGGAATTCGTGTGTGATGTTGGTGAACAGCTCCGATTTGGCGCGGTCGAGCCGGGCCAGGCGTTCGGCTTCGGCCTGGGCCAGGCGCCGCCGCAGCTCGTAGCTGCGCAGGAAGAGCAGGGAGCCGAGGGCCAGGGTGCCCCACAGCAGGTAGGCCCACCACGTCCTCCACCAGGGCGGGAAGATGGTGATTGCCAGGCGGGCTTCCGGTCCCCAGGCTCCTTGCGGTGCGGCAGCCTGCACGCGGAAAGTGTAGCGCCCGGGCGGCAGGTTGCTGAAGCTCACTTCCCGGGCTTCGGTCTCCTGCCAGTCGGCGTCCACGGGGTCGAGGCGGCGGCGGAAGCGATAGTTGCCGGGCTCGAATTGCATGGGCTGGTAGGTGAGGCTGAGGTGGTTCTGATCGTGCCGCAGTTGTACCTGCCGGGCATGGGCGATTTCCACCTCCAGCGGTCCCGTGGGGCCGGGCCGTACCCTGCGATTGAAAAGGCGGAAGTCGGAAAGGGCGGTTTTGGGGGGTGTTCGGGCGGGTTCCAGGTCGTCGGGGTGAAAGCGCAGGAGTCCGTTCCCGCCGATGAAGAAGAGCTCGGGATTCTGCTGGACGGGCAAGTCGGATGGGCCGGGGTACCATGTTGCCCCGGGGTCCAGCCACAGTTCGGCGGGGAGTTCACGGAGGAGGGTGCGGGAGTCGGGGTCGTAGCAAGCCACGCCGCGAGAGGTTTTCATCCATAGGTTGCCGTGGTCATCCTCCTGCAGTTGCCGGACGATGCCCAGGCGTTCGGCCACTTCCGGCGGCGGGGCTTCCACCCGGTTTTCTTCGGGGAAGAATTGGCGGAGCCCCCCGCTGTGCAGAGCCAGCCAGGTTCGGCCCTGGCCGTCGAAGAGGATGTCGAAGATGCCGAACCGGGGCAGGAAGGAGCTCAGCCGGCGGGTGGCGGGGTCGTACCAGATGCCGCCGTTCTGGTTGATGCCCAGCCAGATGCGCCCCCGGCCATCCTGACGGGCAGACCTGATCGCATTGATCCAGGGGTAGGATTTTTCCAGGTGAAAGCGGAGGTTTTCCGGGTCTTCGAGGAACCCGAAGCCATGGCCCCAGGCGCCGAAACAAAGATCGCCGGAAGCAAAGGACTGGACCCAGGATTCCACCCCCCCGAAAGGTTGCAAGAGCCGAAACCGCCGCCCTCCTTCCCACACCAACAACCCTTCCCCGGTACCCAACCAGAGCCGGCCGAGCCGGTCCCGGGCGATGCTGTTGATGGTTTCGAGTTGGGGTGGGAGGTCGGAGTTTTGTTTCGGGAGAAAGCGCTCGAGCACACGGAAATCGGAATCGAGCCGGAGCAATCCTTCCCCTTGGACGGCTATCCAAATCCGACCATCCGGGTCGATGTGAAAGCCCAGAACGAAAGCACGGTCCCCAGCGTGGGGCATCAGGCGGGCGGGCAGGTAGAATTGCAGGGCTTCCAGGCGGTGGTCCAACCGGAAGACTCCACGCTGCCAGGTGCTGATCCAGAAACTTCCGCCGAAGTCCGGTGTCATGGCGTTGAGGTTGCCGGGGGGGAAAAGCCCGGGGCGATCCTGGCGGACCCTGCGGAAGCTTTTCGTGAGGGGGTCGAA
>CAZBYX010000139.1:0-5727 GCA_964496055.1 uncultured Saprospiraceae bacterium | reverse complement strand
AAAGCCCGGGGCGATCCTGGCGGACCCTGCGGAAGCTTTTCGTGAGGGGGTCGAACAGATCGGTGCCCTCCTCGGTGGCGACCCAGATGCGGTTTTTCCCGTCGCGATAAAGCCCCTTGATGAAGCGCCCGGAAAGCGTACCGACCTGCCCCGATTGGTAGGGGATGCGTTCGACGACCCGCTCCGCCTGGCGATCGAACAGCAGCAACCCTTCATGGGCGGTGCCCACCCAGAGGTGATGGGGTGGTTCCATCAGCAGCGAGACCACTTCGTTGCGCCAAAGTTCCTTTGACGGAGAGATGCGGAAGGTCTGGAAAGTGTCCGGGCCGGGGAAGAATTTCACCAGACCGTGGTCGGTGCACAGATAGATGTTCCCGTCCTCGTCTTCGACCATGAACATGCCGATGGCTCCGTTGGGCAGAGCGGCAGGGTTTTCGGGGTCGGGGAGGAAGTTTTTGAAGGGCAGGCGGGAGGGGGGCACTCCTTCTCTTTCCTTTTGGATGTCGATGGCGTAGAGGCTATGATGCCAGGTGCCGACGAGGAGGCGCCCGAGGCGGTCCTGAATCATGCCGGAGGGGGCGTAGCCGATCAGGCTGGAATCGGCTTCGGCGTCGTAGAGGTAGGGCAGGAAGGCATCCAGGGTAGGCTCGTAGCGGAAGAGGTTGGCTTTCTGATAGCGCAAGGTGACCCAGATGTTCCCCTCGCGGTCTTCGTAGAGGTAGGCGGGGTGGCGCTCGGGCAGGCTGTCCGGCGAACCGACGTGGGGATGATAGGTTTTCATCTCTTGCCCGTCGTAGCGGGCAATGCCGGCCAGCGTGCCGAACCACAAAAAGCCCTTCGAGTCCTGAAGGACGCTCAGGACCGAGGGATTGGGCAGCCCCTCCTCCAATCCGATTTGGTCGAAATGGAAAAAAGCTTCCTGTGCGGGCAGCCCTGTAAGCCACCAGGGCAAAAGCGACCAGGCGAGTAAAAAACGGAGGGTCAATCTGTGTTTTTTTTGGGGCATTTCTACATTTTGCCCTCCAAATTGATGGAAAATCCTTAGATTTACAAACAGTTGTGAGAAGGTGTGGGATAAACGCCAAATCCCCACTCGATATGTCCAGGTGGATGTTGGGCTTGTTGAAGCCCCTGTTCTTTTTGGTTCTCCCCGGATTTTTCCATGCGCAATCTCTCCTATTGACTGGTCGGGTGTTCGATGAGAAGGGCGCGCCTTTGGAAGGCGTGCACGTTCTGGACGAGACCTCGAACGCAGGCACTTTCACCGATTCCACGGGTTATTTCCAGATGCAGGTACGGGAGCGCGGCGCGGTGTTGCGCTTTACGGCTGTCGGCTTCCACGACCACGAAGAAGTCGTGGGGGAGGCGGGCTATCTGGAAGTGGTGTTGTACGCATCCCATGAAGAACTGCGGGAAGTGGTGGTGGTGGGTTTCGGCGCGTTGCCGCGCCGGGCTCTGGGAGCTTCGGTGAGCAGTTTGAGGGGGGAGGTGTTCGTGGCGGGCAACGCCCCGTCCTTTCAGCGCATGCTTCAGGGCCGCCTTTCCGGCGTGGTGGTGACGAATGCCTCCGGAGGGCTGAACGCCGAGTCCATCATACGGATACGGGGCACGGGCTCCATAGCGGCGGGCAATCAGCCGCTGGTGGTTGTGGACGGCCTGGTGCTGGCTTCGCGCCCGGGCGGTTCGCTGGGCTACACGACCAACCCTTTTCTGAATCTGGATCCGAACGACATCGCCTCCCTGGAAGTGCTCAAGGATGCGGCCGCCACCGCCATTTACGGGGCGCGGGGCGCCAACGGGGTGCTTCTGATCACCACCCGCCGCGGGCGCTTCGAATCCCCGCCGGAGGTGGAGCTCGGCTACCGGGCCGGTTTTGCCGAGATCAGCAAACGGCGCTCTTTGCTCACCGGCCCCGAATACGCCCGCGTGTGGAACGAAGGCGCCCTAAACGCCGGGTACACCCCTGAAGAAAACCCCGAAATTTTTTACCCCGACCCCGATTCGGAACCGTCCACCGACTGGCAAGACCTGTTGCTGCGCAAGGGCTTCGTCCAGGAGGTGAACGCCCGCGTCAGCGGGGGTTCGGAATCCAGTGCCTATTACATCGCCGGCACCCTGCGCGACGAAGACCACTACCTGCGTACCGTCGGTTTGCAGCGCAGGAGCCTGCGCATGAACCTCCAGCAAAAGTTGGGGGAAAAAATCATCCTCGGCATTGGACTCAGCCCCAGCCAGACGCGCGACCAACGCACGGGCAACCAGTGGGCGGGCTCTGCCTGGGGCTGGGCCGGCTGGTATTACCCCAACCTGGAAGCCCTCGACGAGCAGGGCCGTTGCCGGCGGGAGGTATTGCGGACCAGCAACGGTCAGGAAGGCGGTTTTCCGGGCAACCCCTGCATCGTGCTGGAGGACCAGTGGATACGGGCGGTGCGCAATCAATTGCTCTTCCAGACCCGACTGAGCTGGTCCCCGTTGCCCCGGCTCCGCCTCCAGACGGCCTGGGGCAGCGAGTACAGCGACGAAAACCAGCAGCTCAAGTTCGGCGCCGCCACCTTTTTCGGCCGCCCCTCCGGATGGGCGCTCGAATCCCACCAGCAAACCCTCAACCACAACTGGACGAGCACGCTGGAATGGAACACCGACCTCCAACCCGCCCTCCGGCTCGATGCCACCCTCGGTTTTCACCTCAGCCGCGAACAGCACGATTTCCTGACCGTGGACGGCTCCGGCTTCGGCGACGACCGCCTCCGGCGGCTGGGCGCCGCCAGTCAAATCGAATTCGTGGGCTCGTCCGAGAGCGAGGCGCGTTTCCTGGGCTATTTCGGGCGCTTCCTGTTCAGCGCCCGCGACCGCTACTTTTTCACCCTCAGCGCCCGCTACGACGGCTCCTCCCGATTCGGGACCTCGAAACGCTACGGGCTGTTTCCCGCCCTGGCCGCCGGCTGGCTGCTTTCCGAGGAGCCCTTCTTCGACTTCCCCGCCTTCGACTACCTCAAGCTCCGCTCCAGCATCGGCCTGGCCGGCAACGCCTCCATCGATGATTTCGCCGCCCGCGCCCTGGTGGATTACGGAGCCCAGTACTCGGGCGCTCCCGGCTTCGTCCTTCAAAGCCTCGAAAACCCCGAGCTGAGCTGGGAAAAAAGCCTGCAATGGAATGCGGGGGTGGACTTCAGCCTCTTCGCGGGGCGCCTGCTGGGCACGCTCGAGTATTTTTTCAAGGACACACGCGACCTCCTCTTTTTGCGTCCCATTCCCGCCAGCAACGGGTTTTCATTCCTGCCCTTCAACGTCGGCGCCATCCGCAATCAGGGGCTGGAGCTTCAGCTCGAGGCCCGCATCCTGCGGCGGGGGGCTTTCCAGTGGCGCGTTCTGCTCAATGCCGCCACCCTGCGCAACGAAGTGCGCCACCTGCCCGACCAGGACGGCGACGGACGCGAAGACGACATCATCCTGAACCAACGGATGCTGTTGCGACCGGGCCTTTCCCTCGGCACCTTCTACCTCGTCCGCTACGCCGGGGTGGACCCCGCTAACGGCGATGCCCTCTTCTACGACCTCGAAGGGGAAGCCCTGCCCAACACGGCGCCGGACGCCCACCGCCAACTCGCGGGCAAATCCATCCCCTCCGTCACGGGAGGATTCACGCACCTCTTCCGCTTCGGCGCCTTCGACCTGCAGGCCGACTTCCACTTCAAAGCCGGGCATCACATCTACATGGAAGACCGAAACCTCGAGCATACCCTTGGATTCGGGGGGAACATGCACCGCAGCCAGCTCGACGCCTGGACCCCCCAGAACCCGAACACCGACGTGCCGCAGCACCGCCTGTATCAGAACAACGGCAACCAGGAAAGCACCCGCTTCCTCGACCGCGCCGACTTCCTGCGCCTCCAGCAACTGACCCTCGGCTACACCCTGCAGGCGCCCTTCGGTGGAAAGAGCCGCCTGCGCCTCTTCGCCAGTGCCAACAACCTGTGGACCCTCACCGGCTTCCGCGGCCTCGACCCCGACACCGAATTCTACCCGACCGAAGGCCCCGCCCTCGGCACCGTGCGCTACAACCTGCCCGCCACCCGCTATTTCACCCTCGGCTTCCAGCTCAAACCCTGAACCCGAACCCGCATCGTCCACCCTCCAAATCCAACCCCATGAAAAGGTTTTCGCGCTTTTTCTGCTACCTGCTTGCCGTCCTCCTTGCCGCCTGCTCCGGCTGGCTCGACGACGTGGACACGGGCGACCAGCTTGCCCTATCGGAGGTCTTCCAGACGGGGGCGGAGCTGGATGCCGCCCTCATCGGCGCTTACGACCTCGTGCAACAACGCGAGGTGCTGGGCTCCTACATGCCCGCCCTGGGCGACCTGCTCGCTGGCAATGCCGAGGGCTGGTTTCAGGAAGTCACCACCTTGCAGGTCGACGCCTCCCACTGGTTGCCGGAAAACATCTGGACACAGAGTTACCGCGCCGTCAATCAGCTCAACGCCCTGCTCGCCGCCCTGCCGGAGGTGCTGGAGCGAGACCCCTCCTTCACCCTGGAAGCCGCCGACCGCATCGAGGCCGAAGCCCTTTTCCTGCGGGGGGTGCTCTGGTTCGAGCTCGTGCGCCTCTTCGCCCTGCCCTACGGCCATGCCCCCGAAACGGATCCCGGGATCCCCCTGATGACCGAGCCGGTGCTGAGCGGGGAGCGGCTGCAATTCCCCGCCCGCGCTACCGTCGCGCAGGTGTACGCCCAGGCCGAAGCGGACCTGGAAGCCGCGCTCGAAATTCTGCCCGAAACGAACGCCCGCGGCCGTGCCACCACCACCGCCGCGCAGGCTTATCTGGCACGCATCGCCTTTCAAATGGGCGACTACGCCACCGCCGCCGAACGCTGCCTTCCGCTGCTGACCGACCCCGCCTTGAAGCTCAACGCCGACCCCATCCGATTCTTTCGCCAGGAAGGCAGCCCCGAAGAAGTGTGGGTCATCTTCTCGGAAACGGGAACCGATCAAATCACCTGGGGCCTGAGCCGGGTGTACGACGCTGCTTTCATCACCGAAGACCTGCGACGCCGGGGCTTTGCCGCGGCCGTGCCTGCCTTCCAGCGTGCCCGCATCGCCGAACAGGACTCCTCCTGGCAAATCGTGGACCTGCGCTGCGACCCCGACAGCCTGCTCAGCCCCGACCCCATCCTCCGACACAGCTTCGCGGGCGATTCCACCCGCTGCTTCAAGTATGAAAGCCCCTCCGTGGATACGGACGACGACACCCCCAACGCCCGCCTCAGCGAGTTCCTCCTCCTGCGCGCCGAAGCCCTGGCTCGCACGCAGGGCCTCAACCCCGAATCCTTCGAGCTGCTCAATCGGGTGCGCACGCGCTCCCTGCGCATTCGCCATCCCCTCGGTTTCGAAGTGGAGGGCGGAAGCGCTTTCTTCGCGTACGCCCTCGAAGATTTCCCCGATGCCGAAGCCCTCATCGAAGCCGTCATCCTCGAACGCCGCATCGAACTGGCATTCGAAGGCCACTACTTCCACGACCTCATGCGGCTGAAACGCCCCGTCCTCAACGCCGGCACCTCCTATCCCTACGACCACCCCCGCCTGCGCCTGCCCATCCCGGCCAGGGAAATCGACGCCAACCCCAACCTCGAACAGAATCCTGGATATTGATTGGGTCGCTCGCTCGTCCGGAGGGACGAGCTCGCTTTTGGGTCGCCCTTCGGGCTTTTGGGCCGTTCGCTCGTCCGTACGG
>CAZBYX010000138.1:2330-9609 GCA_964496055.1 uncultured Saprospiraceae bacterium | reverse complement strand
AAGGAGCTCGCGCAGCGCCACAAGCGCTACTACGCCGACCCGCGCTCCGTGACGGGCTTCAGCGCCCTGTGGAAGGAAATCTGCTACCAGCTCGCCTCCGAGCGCAGCAAAGGCGCCCGCATCTGGGACGTGGACGGCAACGAGTACCTCGACTTCGTGATGAGCTACGGGGTGGCCCTGTTCGGCCATGCCCCCGACTTCATGCAGCGGGCCGTAGCCGAGCAACTGGAAAAAGGCAACAGCCTGGACGTGCTGCCCCCGAAAGCCACCGAAATCGCGCGCATCATCGCTGAAATGTCGGGGATGGACCGCGTCACCCTGGCCAACACGGGCACGGAGGCCGTCCTGGGGGCCGTGCGCGCGGCGCGCACCGCAACCGGGCGGGAAAAAATCGCCGTCTTCGACAGCGACTACCACGGCATGGTGGACCAGTTCATGGTGCGGGGGGTGCGGTTCGGGGAGGGGTTGCGCGCCCTGCCGGCCACGCCGGGCGTGCCGCGCTTTCTGGTCGAAAACAACCTCGTGCTCGATTACGACGACCCCGAAACCCTCGCCGTACTCGAACGCCACATCGGGGAGCTGGCCGCCGTGGTCATCGAGCCCGTTCAGGCCCAGAACCCCCACTGGCAACACCCGGAGCTCATCCGCGAAATCCGTCGGCTGACCGAAAAGCACGGGGTGGCGCTCATCTTCGACGAAATCATCAACGGCTTCCGCATGCACCCGCGCGGCGCCCAGGCCTGGTACGGCGTGGAAGCCGACCTGGTCGCCTACGGCAAGAGCATCAGCGGGGGGCTGCCGCTCTCGGCCATCGCTGGGAAGGAGCGCTTCATGCAAGCCTTCGACGGCGGGCTGTGGCAATTCGGCGACGCCTCCCGCCCCGAAGCCACCGTCAATTACTTCGCGGGCACCTTCATCAAAAACCCCCTGAGCGTGGCCGCCGCCCACGCCGCCATGAGCGAGCTGGAACGCCGCAGCCCCGAACTCCAACGGGAACTCAACGCCCGGGCCCTGCGCTTCTTCGAACGCCTCCGCCACCTCTTCCTCGAAACCCGCGCCCCCCTCCTCCTGCAGGGGAGCGCCAGCTTTTTCATGCTCAAACCCGCCGACGACAACCCCCTGACGCGCCTGTTCCAGTACTTCCTCCGCCTCGAGGGCGTCAACATTCGCGAGCGGCCCTGCTTCCTCTCCACCGAACACAGCGAAGAAGACCTGGAACGCGCCCTGGAAGCCTTCCGCCGCGCCATCCAAAACATGATGGACGCCGGGCTCATGCAACCCTGGACGGGCGAAGACCTCAACCGCATCGTGCCGCCGCCGCCTCACCTGGACGGCCCGGAACCCACCCCCGAACCCGAAGCCCCCATCCAGGTGGAAGACCCCGCCGAAGCGCCCCTCACCGAAGGGCAGCTCGAAATTTTCCTGCAACACCAGCTCAGCCCGAACGCCGCCCGCGCCTTCAACATCGGCACCGAAATCCGGCTGGAGGGGCCCCTGAACCCCGAATCCTTGCGGGAAGCCGTGCGCCGGGTGGTAGGGCGCCACGAAGCCCTGCGCACCACTTTCGCTCCCGACGGCAGCCGCCAACGCTTCGCTCCCCCACCCGACACCTTCGAACTGCCCCTCCAAGACCTCTCCGACCTGGAGCCCGCCGAACGAACACGTGCCCTGCAGCGCGCCCACGAAGAAGAAGCCGAGCACCTCTTCGACCTGGAGCAGGGACCGCTCGTGCGCTTCCGCCTGCTGCGCCTGGAAGACGAAGACCACCGCCTGCTCATCAACGTCCACCACATCGTGTGCGACGGCTGGAGCCTCGGCATCCTGACCCGCGAAATCGGGCTGCTCTACCGCGAACTCAGCGGCGGCGCGCCCTCCGATTTGCCGCCGCCCAAAGGACTGGGCGCCTTCGCCCGCGAGCGCGCCGCCCTCCAGGGCAGCCCGGAGTATGCCCGCAACGAAGCCTTCTGGCTCGGGCGATTCGAACAATCCCCCCCCTTGCTCGAACTGCCCGCCGACCACAGCCGACCGGCCGAACGCAGCTTCCGCGGGGCGCAGGAAAAACTCTCCTTCGACCCCGAATTCACCCGCAAGCTCCGCCAGGACGCCGCCGCCGCCCGCAGCACTTTCTTCACCTACATGCTCGCAGCCTTCCAGGCTTACCTCGGCCGTCTGTGTGAGCAGGAAGACCTCGTCGTAGGGGTGGCTGCCGCGGCGCACAACCTGCCCGGCAACCAATCCCTCGTCGGGCACGGCATCAGCCTGTTGCCCCTGCGTTCGCGGCTCCGCCCCGAAGCTTCCTTTCAAGACTTCCTCGCCGAGGTGCGCTCCCACATGCTCGACGCCTTCGAACACCAGAACTTCACCTTCGGCACCCTGGTGCGCAAACTGAAACTCGAGCGCTCCCTGCAGCGCAACACCCTCGTCAACCTCGCCTTCAACCTCGACAGCCCCCTCGAAAACCTCGATTACGGCCCCCTGAACGCCTCCACCCGCCCCATCCTGCGCCACTACGAAACCTTCGACGCCTTCATCAACCTCAAACCCCTGGGGCAGGGCTTCGACTTCGAGTGGAATTTCAACACCGACCTCTTCGAGGCCGCAACGATTCGCCGCTTCCTCGAGGGCTTCCGCGCCTTCCTCCTCACCCTGTCGGAGCACCCCGAGCGCCCCATCGCCGAGCTGCCCCTCCTTCCCAAAGAGGAGCTCGAACGCATCCTCCGCTTCGGACAGGGAGAGGCGGCGGAATTCCCCCTGGACCGCACCCTGCACGACCTCGTGATGGAGCGGGCGCGCCAACACCCCCGAAAAACGGCCGTGCGCATCGGGGAGCGCAGCCTCTCCTACGGGCAGCTCGAAAAGCAATCCGGGCGCATCGCCCGGGCGCTGGTGCGGGAAGGGGTCCAGCCGGGCGATTGCGTCGGCTTGTGTCTGGAGCGTTCCGAAAAAATGATGGCGGCCCTCTACGGCATCCTGCGGGCAGGGGCTGCCTACGTGCCCATCGACCCGCGCAACCCCTCCGCCCGCATCCGGCTCATCCTGGAGGATTGCCGGGCAACCGCCGTGCTCACCGAGGAAAGCCATCGGGCCTCCCTGCCCGAGTTCGGAGGGAAAATCTTCTCGGTGGAGCAGTTGCTCCGCCTGCGCCCCTCCAAAACCGACTTGCCCGAAGTGCCCGCAAGCGCGGTGGCGTACGTCATCTACACTTCGGGGAGCACCGGCGTCCCCAAAGGGGTGCCCGTGCGCCACGAGTCCGCGCTGAACACCCTGTTCGCCATCGACCGGATGTGGCAGGTGCAGCCAGAAGACCGCTGCTACTCGGTCTCCTCCATGTCCTTCGACATGTCCATCCCGGACTATTTCCTGACGCTGCTGCGCGGGGCGGAACTGACACTGGCCGAAGAGGAAACCAAAAAAGACGGCTTCGCCCTGAAGGCGGCGCTGGAGCGGCTGCGCCCCACCCTGATGCAGGCCACCCCCACGACCTGGAAAATCCTATTGCTGGCGGGCTGGGAGGGCGATCCCAACCTGCGCGCCGTGGCCGGCGGGGAGGGTTTGCCGCACGAGGTGGCGCAACGGCTCGCCGCCACCTGCCGCGCTTTCTGGAACGGCTACGGCCCCACCGAGACCACCATCTACGCCACCTGGAAGCGGGTGCAACCCGCGGAGAAAGCTCCCGGCGAGTATGTGCCCATCGGCCGCCCCATCGCCAACCTCACGGTGGCCGTTCTCGACCGGCAACTCCGGCCCCGGCCCATCGGCGTGCCCGGAGAGCTGTACATTGCCGGGCCCGGCGTGGCAACGGGCTACCTCCACCGCGAAGAGCTCACGCGAGCCGCCTTCCGCAGTTTCGCCGGGCCCGACGGCCAGCATCGGCGCTGGTACCGCACCGGCGACCGCGTGCGCTGGCTGCCCAATGGCGAACTCGACTTCATGGGCCGGCTCGATGACCAGGTCAAGCTACGCGGCTACCGCATCGAGCTGGGCGAAATCGAAAGCACCCTCTGCCAGTGGCCGCCCGTGCGCGAAGCCGCCGTCAAAATCTTCCACCGCAGCGCCGACGACCAGCGCCTGGTGGCTTACCTCGTGCTCGAACGAGGCGCCGAACTGGACGAAGAAGCTCTCGAAGGCTTCCTGCGCGAGCGGCTGCCCGGCTTCATGGTGCCCGCCCACTTCGTGGTGCTCGAAGCCCTGCCCCTCAACACCTCCCTGAAGGTGGACCGCCAGGCCTTGCCCGAGCCCGACTTCCGCCTTCGCCCGGACGAATCCGAACACCTTCCCCCCCGAACCCCGGAAGAACGCCTGCTGCTCGAACTCTGGAGGGAAATCCTGGGGGTGGAAGCCATCGGCATCCACGACGACTTCTTCGAGCTCGGGGGGCATTCCCTGGCCGCCGTCCAGCTCATGAGCCGCATCCAGGAGGAAACCGGGCAGAAGCTCCCTCTGAACATCCTTTTCGCCAATGCCACCATCGCCCGCCTGGCCGAGCACCTGCAGCGCCAAAGCCCCGCTCCCGCTCCCTGGCAATCGCTGGTGCCCCTGCAAACGCGCGGGCAGCGCCCTCCGCTCTACCTCGTGCACGGGGGCGGGCTGCACGTGCTGTTTTACCAGACCCTCGTCAAACACTTCCGCCCCGACCAGCCCCTCTTTGCCCTCCAGGCCCGCGGGCTGGACGGCAGCTCGCCCCCCCTCGAATCCATCGAGGAGATGGCCTTCCACTATCTGAGCGAAATCCTGGAAGGCAACCCGGACGGGCCTTTCTGCCTGGCAGGGTACTCGTTGGGGGGCATCATCGCCTGGGAGATGGCGGCGCAATTGCTCAAGCTCGGCAAGCCCGTCGGGCTGTTGGCCCTTTTCGACGCCGTCGCTTCCGAAGGGCCGCTCGGGCAAAGCAACGGCCGCTTCAAAAAGCGCCTGAAAAAACTGGGCTACAACGTCTCCCTGCTGTGGAAGAACCCCGCCGAAGCCATCAAGTACAAAAGCCACGTGTTGCGCTACAACCTCCAGCACCGACTGGGCAAGATGAAGTTCGGCTACTTCGACCGCCGAAAAAACCGCATCGAGGAAGGCTTCATCCCCTACGGCAAGGAGGTGTATGAAAAAAGCCTCGAAGCCTACGCCCAATACTGCCTCCAGCCCCTCGATGTGCAGGTGGACCTGTTCAAAGCCCGCGAGCAAATGTTCTGGCTGGAAGACCCTGAAACGCTGGGCTGGTCGAAATTCGCCCGCAAGGGGGTGCGCGTCCACGAAATCGGCGGCAACCACCTGACCCTCTTCGACGGGAAAAACGGGCAGACCATCGCCGCCATCCTGCAACAGTTGCTGGATGAGCTGTACATTGGGAAGGAAGAAAGGGGTTTTCAATCTTCCGGCAAATGACCGTTTGGGGAATTCTTTTGATTCCGATTTTCTACCTTGAGGCTGAAATCGCTATTCTTTTTCGTGGAAAACAGTCTGGTACCTCATGCCCACAGATTTCTACGATGCTTTTCATCGCCACCGACAGGACGGTGAAATCCTGTACGAAAGGCAAAGATGGGCCAACGCCGACCACCTTTATGGGCTGAGCGCCGAATGCGGCTTGAAAGCCCTCATGTTGAAATTGGGTATGCCCGTCAGCCCAGCCGGTGTGCCGCAGGGACCATACAGAATCCATATCGACCGACTTTGGACATCCTTCAGGATTTTTGCATCCGGGAAATTGCCCCCATATTATTTCTCGTTTTTGAGCTCTAATAATCCCTTCCGAAACTGGGACATCGGACAACGGTACGAAAACCAAAGTGGATTCAACCAAGCCACGGTTGACCCCCACAGACAGGAAGTCCAGAAAATAAAGCAGATGTTGGATAAAGCAAAAAGTGACGGCATACTATGACTCCCCTTTTCGACGACATACTGGAAACCATAAAAGAAGCCCTGAAACAGGCCGGTTGGCTGGGTGAGCTCCCGAATGGAAAACCCTTGGTGATCAACCGAGACATGAAAGGGCAGGTTACCTTCCTGTTACCCAAGGGAATCAAAAAAGCGCTGAAAAAAAAGGTCCTTGACTTTGCGGACGGTCTGGATTTGGGTAAACATGCCCCTGAAAAAGGGGAAAGGGTATTGGACCTTGGTGATTTCCCCGATTTGCCGAAGGCGCCCTATTTCCATCTGGAAGGCTTCAGCAGGGTCATCGTTTACGACCGTCTGCTTCAGGGAATGGAATGGGGGCAAGTCGAGGAGGCCCCTGAAAAAATCACCCGATTGGCTTTTTATTCGGTCAAAGGGGGGGTGGGGCGCTCCACCGCCGTTGCGGTGACCGCCTGGCACTTGGCAAGACAAGGCAAAAATGTCCTGGTGCTCGATCTCGACCTGGAATCGCCCGGTGTTTCAGCCAATCTTTTGTCCGAGGAGCGCATGCCGAAGCATGGATTAGTGGACTGGCTCGTGGAAGAACTGGTTGAAAACGGCGATGCCGTTAAAAATGACTTGACCGGTATCAGCGATTTGGGCAAAGAACTGGATGGGGAGATTCGCGTGGTTCCGGCCTACGGGAAACAACCCGGTGAATACATCTCCAAATTGGGCAGGGTCTTCCTCCCCAAGGTGGATTCCAAAGGAAATTTGCAAAACTGGTCTCAGCGTCTGGAAAACCTGCTGAAATTCCTCGAGGAAAAATTCAAGCCCGATTACCTCTTGTTGGATGCCCGTGCAGGCCTCGACGACACCGCCGCCGTCATCGTCACGAATATGAAGGCTTTCGTCCTTCTTTTCGCCTTGGATGCCCGTCAAACCTGGTCGGATTATAGAGTTCTTTTCAACTTTTGGCTTCAGTGGGAGCAAACACGCAAAATCCGGAACCAGGTGCAAATGGTTGCGGGCTTGGTACCCGAAACCGATACCGAAAATTACTTGGACCAATTCCGGGAAAATGCCTGGAATTTGTTTCTCGAAAAAATGTACGACGAAGTCTCCCCCGATGCAAGTCCCTCAGAAGACGCCTTTTCCTTCGACAGAGACGAAGAAAAAGCCCCGCACAACCCCTGGATCATTCTTTGGAATCGAGGGTTTCAGGCTTTGCCCCACCTGGAAAGCCTTCAAGCCACGCAAATCGAAAAAGCTTTTGGAAGCTATCTTCTGGGATTGGACGAATTGCTTTCAACCTGATTCACATGCAAGACACCTTGCTGACTGCCCAAGATATTCGATCACTTCTGCTCTCGGCCCTGCCGGAACAGACTTCCTCTCATGGCCAGACGCCTGAAGTCCGGCAGATATATCTTCCTCCCACCCATGCCCG
>CAZBYX010000138.1:0-2230 GCA_964496055.1 uncultured Saprospiraceae bacterium | reverse complement strand
CATCTGGAAAACGGTGGCAATCAATGCTTTGCAAAGAACTTTGCCCTCCCGAACAGGCTCTTTTTTCGATTTTCAAAACTTGGAATGGGAATGGAAAGTCGAAAGAATTCAAGCCCGTCCTGAACAGGCAGCCCGAACGTTGGAGGCTTACGACCACCATTTGGAAACCCAAAGCAGGACTTGGCTCCTGCTATTCGATGCTCTCGACCGGTCGGCGTCAACCTGGGAACGGACGGATAGACTCATCCGGGGTTTGCTTCAGCAAACTCTCGAAATGCGCACCTTCCGGCGCTTGCGCTTCAAGTGCTTTCTGCGTGTGGACCAAATCGAAAGCCGCAACGTCACTAATTTTCCCGACGCCTCTAAACTTCTGGCAGAAAAGATGGAGCTCCTGTGGCGCCCCCGCGACCTGTACAACCTCCTTTGGCACCATCTCTTGAATCTCTCGGCAAATGGGCAGGGGGAAGCATTTTTCACCCAAAACGGTTATCGGGTCCCCGTGCCCCCCGATTCGAGCTCACCCATCAGCGTCCCTGATTCGCTGAAGCGCAGCGAAGAAGAACAACGGAAACTCTTTCACACCATCACGGGCCCCTGGATGGGCCGCGATCATCGCCGGGGTTTCCCCTACACCTGGATAATCAATCATTTGGGGGATGCCAAAGGCCAAGTCAGCCCTCGCTCTTTCCTTGCCGCCTTGCGGGAAGCCGCAGCCGATACCCAGGAAAATCACCCCGACCACCCGTTCGCCCTGCATTACAACAGCATCAAGCGGGGCGTACAGAAAGCTTCCATCATTCGCGTCGACGAACTGGCCGAGGACTATCCTTGGATCATAACCTTGATGAAACCCCTTGAGGGGCTGGTGGTTCCCGTAGAATTCGAAGAAATCAAGCGCCGATGGACTGAAGAAAGGACTCTGGAAACCTTGACGTCCGGAAATCGTCTTCCTCCCGAACACCTCGGGGAGGGCCCGGAAGGCGTTCGAAAGGATTTGGAAAGGATCGGCATTTTTCAAAGAATGAAGGACGGGCGTGTAAACATCCCCGATTTGTACAGAGTCGGGTTCAAGATGGGCCGGCGAGGAGGAGTCAGACCCGTCAGTCGAAACTGAAGGCTTTGAAATGACCGTCCACTGTACCTGCTGGTCCGGCTCCCCCACCCCGACGACCGGGCTTCCCTCCGCCCTGGCGCCCAACGAAGTGCAACTCTGGCTGGCGGACATCCGCGAAGTTCCGAATGCCGCCCTGCAGGCATTTCACAACCTGCTGAGCCCCGAAGAACGCCTCCGCGCCGAAGCCTTTCGCCTCCCCCGCGACGAACGGATTTTCACGCTCGCCCACGGCTGGTTGCGCACCCTGCTCGGCGCCTGCCTGAATCACCCGCCGGAGGCCCTCGAATTTGAGGAAGAGACCAGGGGCAAGCCTTACCTGAGCAAACCTCCCACAGACCTCCAGTTCAACCTCTCCCATTCCCCTCCCTATGTGGCCGTTGCCCTGGCGAAGGGACGCCCCGTCGGCTGCGACGTCGAATGGCTGGGCAAACCCTTCGACTGGCAAAGCATTCTTGAAAATTACTTCTCCCCCGAAGAGCGGCGCTGCATCCGCGACTTTCCCTCTTTCCTCCTGCACTGGACCCGCAAGGAAACCCTCCTGAAAATCACCGGCCAGGGCCTCGTGGACGACCTGCCCGCCATCAGCCTGCCCTCCAGTTCCGAATCCTGCACGCTCGCACTGCCTCTCACTCCCCCCCACAACTCCGACACCCTCGCCATCCATTCCTTCACCTGGAAAGACGCCGTCCTCAGCCTCGGCGCAGCAGGCACCGACTGGGAATTGAAGGTGTGTTTTTGGAATCGGGGCACATGAGAAAGCCACCCGCGAAGGCCCGCCCTCTGAGGATTTGAAGTGATTGCTGGTGGCTGGTGGCTGGTGGCTCGTGGCTATTGGCTCGTGGCTGGTGGCTCGTGGCTGGTGGCTGGTGGCTATTGGCTCGTGGCTATTGGCTCGTGGCTGGTGGCTCGTGGCTCGTTGTGAGTTGTGAGTTGTTCGTTGGGTGTACGATGGGTTTACGATAGGTTTACGATGGGTTTACGATAGGTTTGCGATGGGTGCGCAATGGGTTGTTTGGGTTGGGGTTAGGGGGCGGTACTTCGTGGAACTCCGTGCCTTCTCGGGGGTTCTCGGTGTACCCAATCTCCCCCAAACCCAAACCCCACACCCTCCCTTCG
>CAZBYX010000137.1:0-9643 GCA_964496055.1 uncultured Saprospiraceae bacterium | reverse complement strand
CCTGAAGGGGGGGGGGGGCGTGGTTTAGGGAGCGGGAAGGGGGGGGGGGGCACCGGGGTGGGAGGTTTGGGAATCGAGCCCGTTGCCGGTGCCCTTGCCCCTGGCGGAAGGTCCCCTCGGATGGGAGGGGTGCTCAGGGCACGACCACCTTGAGCAGTTCCCGCACGGCGGCTTCGAGCTGTTGGTCGCGCCCCTGGCTGACGAGGCCGGGTTCGTTGGGCACGCGGATGTCGGGTTCGAGCTGATTGTTTTCCAGGTATTCCCCGTTGACGTCCACCATGCCGACCTGGGGGATGCCGAACACGATGCCGTTCTGGAGGCGCTCCCACCACACGGCGGTTCCGGTGCCGGGCACGGGCATGCCCACGAGCTTTCCGATGCCGAGGGTTTTGTAGGTGTAGGGGAACATGTGGGCGTCGGAGTAGTTGCTTTCGCTCATGACCACGATGCTGGGCTTGCTCCATTTGAACTGGGGTTCGTTGCCGAGGTTTTGCCCGCGCGGCATGAAGGTGATGTAGTCTTTGCCGCTGAGGAAGGTAGCCAGGTCGTCGTGCAGCCACCCGCCGCCGTTGAAGCGGGTATCCACGATGAGGGCTTTTTTCTGGGCATTCTTGCCGAGCACCTCTTCGTACACGGTGCGGTAGCTTCGGTCGTTCATGCCCCGCACGTGGACGTAGCCGATTTTCCCGTCGGAGAGCTCCTCCACGATGGCGCGGCAACGGCGCACCCAGCGTTGGTAGAGCAACTCGCGCTCCTCGTTCAGGGTGATGGGTTTGACGACCTCCTCCCAGCGCTCCCCGCTGTCGGGGTCGTAGAGACCGAGCAGGGTGTTCTTGCCGGCCTTGCGGTTCAGCAGGCGAAAGTGGTTGGTCGAAGGGGTAATTTCCACCCCGTCGATTTTCTCAATGACCACTCCCGGTCGGATTTTCGAGCCCTTTTGAATGACGGGGCTTTTCAGCATGACCTCCTCGATCTTCAGTCCCGTGCCCGTCCAGTTTTGGTCGTAGAAGAGCCCGAGGGAAGCCGTCTGGTCGGGGTTGTCGCGTTGGGGGCGATAGCGGGCGCCGGTGTGGGAGGCGTTGAGTTCGCCGAGCATCTCGCTGGCCATTTCAGCGAAGTCGGCGCTGTTGTCGATGTGGGGCAGGAAACGCCGGTAGGCGGTTTTGTAGGCGTCCCAGTCCACCTGGTGGAGGTCGGTCTTGTAAAATTTCTTCTTCACCTGGCGCCAGATGTGTTCGAAGAGGTAGGCGCGTTCGGCGGCTTCGTTGAGAATCATTTCCCCCTTGAAGTTGACCTTTTCCTTTTTGCCCTCCTTGGGGTCGATTTTGAAGATGTTGCCGTCGGCGAGCACGAAGAGGTTTTTGCCCTCTTTGTCGGGGCGGAAGTCGCGCACGTTTTTGGCGTTCAGCTTGGTCAGGATTTTGGTTTCCTTGGATTTCAGGTCGGTTTGCCAGAGGTCGTAGCCCTTTTCGAATTTGGCGAGGTAGAACAGCTTGTCGCCTTCTTTGGAGAGCTGAAACCCGCCGAGGGTGGAGGAGTGAATGGTGAGGCGGGCTTTGCGGTCTTCCAGCCCTTCCAATTCGAGGGTCAGCGGTTCCGGGGTGGTTTTTTCCTTTTTCTCATCGGGTTGGTCTTTCTTTTCGTCGTCGTCTTTTTCCTCCTTTTCGGCTTCCTTCATCAGTTCGTATTCTTCTTTGGAGAGCTTGAAGCGGTCATAGGCATCCTGGGTGAAGAACATGGCGTACACGTCGAGTTGGCCGCCCCAGCTGGCGTCGTTTTTCATGCCGTCGCGGTCGGAGGCCCAGAGCATCATTTTGCCGTCGAGGGCCCATTGGGGGCGCAGGTCGTTGTAGCCGCTCTGGGTGAGGTTGATGACCTCGCTTCGGCCGTCGGCGGCCACCAGCCCCACCTCGTCGATCCACTGGTTGGGCTGGATGAAATTGACCAGGAACCACTTGCCGTCGGGCGACCACTGGTAGTGCTGGTCGCCGTCGGTGTAGGAGTAGTTTTTGTCCCCGCTGAGAATCTGGCGGACGGCGCCCGTTTCCAGGTTCACCACTTTGAGGGTGGTGCGCTCTTCGAGGTAGGCGACCTCCTTGCCGTCCGGGCTCCAGGCGGGCTGAAACTCTTCCGCCGGGGTGGCGATGACGGGTTCTTCATTCAGCAGGGTGGCGTTGAAGAAGTACTTTTCTTCCTCGCGGGCGAGGGAGGTTCGGTACACGTCCCAGCTTTCGCCCCGTTCGGTGGCGTAGAGGATGGAGCGGCCGTCGGGGGAGAAGCTGATGGAGCGTTCCTGTTCCGGGGTGTTGGTGATGCGGCGGGTGGTGCCTTCCTTGATGGATGCGGCGAACACTTCCCCCCGAAAGACGAAGGCGACCTCCTTGCCGTTGGGGGAAACGGCCAGTTCGGTGGCGTCTTTGGTGACGCTCACGATTTTTTCGGGGTTGTAGCGGGCGTCGGCGGCGATGTGCACCTCCACTTTACGGGGCTGTTCGCCTTCGCGCAGGGTGTAGAGCTCGCCGTCGTAGCTGAAGCACATCAGCCCGTCCTTGCTCATGCTGAGGTGGCGCACCGGGTGGGTGTGGAGGTGGGTGAGGGGTTGGGGTTCGCCGGGGCCGTTCAGGGGCTTTTTGAATACGTTGAACGAGCCGTTGGCTTCGCTCAGGTAGTAAAACCACTGTCCGTCGGGCGAAACGATGGGGTTGCGGTCTTCGCCGGCGAAGGATGTGAGTTGGGTGTACTTGCCGGACGGAAGATGATAGCTCCAGATGTCCCGCGTAACGGAGGAGGTGTGGTGTTTGCGGAAGGGGTCTTCGTAGCCTTTCCGGTCGTGGAAGATGAGCAGCTGTCCGTCGGGGCTGTAACGGGCGCTTTCGGCCGGGGTGGTCAGCACTTGCGAAACGCGCCCCCCCTGAACGGGCACGGCGTACAGTTCGGGGAGGACCCCGGAGGGGAACTGCTGGTTGGACGCCGCGTCGAGCCGGGCCGAGGTGAACAGCACCCGGCTGTCATCGGGCGAGAAATCCGAAGGGTAATCGTTGGCGGAATGGAAGGTCAGGCGGGTGGCGGTACCGCCCTCGGCGGGCATCACGAAGACGTCGTAATTGCCGTAGCGTTCGGAAGCAAAGGCAATCCAGCGGCCGTCGTGCGACCAGACGGGCATGAAATCGTGGCCTTCGTGCAGGGTCAACGGTAGGGCGCTTCCTCCGGTGCTCGGCACCCGGTACAGGTCGCCTCGATAACTGAAGACGATGGCTCGGCCGTCGGGCGAGATGGCGGGGTAGCGGAGCCAAAGTGGAGATTGAGCCAAAAGGGGCAGGGAGAGCAGGCAAAGAAGAAGCCCGCCGATAAAGCTGGTTCGATTCATGGTTGGTCGATTTGCTGCGGAAGATAAAACATTTTGGCCCAAGGGGTTCTATAGCGCCGGTGAATGAGGGCGAATGATGGAGAAGGAGGATTTGAGGATTCGAGGAGCCGAGGATTTGACGAATTGGCGATTTGAGGATTCGACAGCGTTCCGTTACGTTCGTCACGCCGTCACGTGTCACGCGTCACGGGCTAAGCCTTTCGTGGGCGGCCCTTCACCGCAGCACTTCGCGCCAATACCTACTGCCTGCCGAGGGCTCTTCAACGGCGCGGAGCGTCAACCCCCTTGGTAGCGGTTCGATGGGGAGATATCCGGCGGCGCAGCGCGACGCTCCCCTTGGTCAGGAGGGAAGGGCACAAAGGTCGGGCGCACCGCAAAGGGGCACCCGAGGCGTCGTTGCTCGGGTGGAGCTTTCCGCTCCGCCCGAGCTTGGTCAATCCAAGAGAATTTGAGGAACCGGAAAAGTAACGCGTCACGGCGACACGCGTGAAATCCATGCAACCTGAATCACCGGAGCTCTAATCTGCAGACAGCCCTATGGGCGGGCGGTTGTGGGATGGCCAAAAAAAAGCCGGCTGCCACAGGCAGCCGGCCGGGGTTTTTCAGGTGGATAAAGGTGCCTGGAAGTCAGGCACGCACTCTGTTGGAAGCTTCGTACATCTTGCGCAACTTGCGCCGGGCGAAGAAGATTCGGCTTTTGATGGTGCCCAGAGGCGCATTCAGCGCTGCTGCGATTTCGTCGTACTTGTAGCCCTTGTAAGCCATCCAGAAGGGCCGTTTGAACTCTTCCGGCAGCTGGGCTACCATCTTGAGCAGCTCTTTGTAGCCGGCGTTGGACTCCCCGTCGTTGTGGATGGTCCGGTCGCCGGAGTTGAGGTAATAGTTGTTGGGGGTTTGATCGAAGATCGTTCCCCGACGCACTTTCTTGCGATAGTTGTTGATGAAGATATTGCGCATGATGGTCACGGCCCAGGCTTTGAAGTTGGTGTCGGGCTTGAATTTGTCGGCGTTGGCCATGATGCGCAGGGCCGTGTCCTGGTAAAGGTCATTGGCATCGGCTTCGTTGCCGGTCAATTTCAGGGAGAACGCGCGGAGCGAGTTGCTCACTTCGTCCAGCTGGCGATGAATGGATGCAGTCATGACGGGTGATTTTTATCGGCGCGGCTTCCGAAAATTGGGCTTTCCGGGTTTGGAAATTAAATTTGCAAGCTGATTCGGAAGCTCGCGAGGGGTTGAACAGGGTTTGTAATTAATTTTTACAAAGCTATTTCAAAATCGTATCTGACGCAATTTTTATTTACTATTTAGACCAGATTTTGACATTTTTAAAACAATTTTAACGCCCGAAAAATTCCCTGAACTTTCACTTTGTCAAAAGTGTTTCCACTGTGGTTCGATTTTGGCAGGTGAAAGGCAAGGGTTGGTCGAAAGAGGAGGCTCTTGCGTCGAAAACCAAAAAGCAGGATACAATGGATGCTGTAAAAACTGAGACGAGTCACTTCCTGGCAAGTAACATTCGGGTGCTGCGCAAGCGCCTGGGGTTGAGTCAGGAAGAATTAGCACACCGGGTGGGGGGGCTGAACCGCGGCAACATTGCCTCCTACGAAAAAGGGACCGCCGAACCCAAGCTCTGCAACCTGCTTCGCCTGGCAGGTTTTTTCAACGTCTCCATCCTCGATCTCACCCAACGCGACCTTTCCGACGAAACCGCCTACCAACAAGCCCTCTCCAATGGTCAAGCCGCCGGTGCCCCGCAAATGGTGCCCGAGCTGGAATCCTTCGTCAAGCGAGCCCAGGAAATCAAGGAAGTCCTCAAGGGGTTGCACTGCTACCATTGCTTCAAGATGAAAAACCTCGCCGAGCAGCCCCGCGACCTGCAAATCATTGTCGTCAACTTCGAGAAGCTCTTCGAAGTGACGCAGGTGTTGCTCGATTCCCACGAGGAGTTGCTCCAGCTCATCCAAGAGAAGTGCCGGCAACACCATGCCTCCTCCAACGGCAGCGCTTGAAAGGCTTCAGCTTCTGTCTTCCCGCCGCTTTTTGTACCAGCGAGCTATCAAGAACAAACCCACACCAAAGCCCGTCACCCCGGCCAACAGCTTCAGGGGGTGCAGGCTGTCGCGCAGCACCGCCAGAAAGACGATGAACACCAGAAACAAGGTGGGCAGCTCGTTGAGGAGCCGAAATTGAAACGAGGTGAACGGCACCGCGCCCTGCTGCAGCCGGGGAATGAGGCGCCCGCACCAGAAATGATAGCCCGTCAGGAGCAGCAACAAAGCGAGTTTGTGGTGCATCCAGAGGTTGGCGCGAAACCACTCCAGCCCGTGCAGCCACAGCATGGACAGCCCGAAAATCCAGGTCAGCACCAGAGCCGGCGTGCAAATGATGCGATAGACCCGCCGCTCCATCAGGGAAAATTGAGCGCTAAGGATCTCCCGCCGCGGCGATGCGGCCTGCTGCGCCTCGACGTGATAGACGAACATGCGAACCAGATAAAACAAGCCGGCGAACCAGGCTACGAACCCAATGATGTGCAGGGCCTTGAAATAGTACAGCATGGGCAGGGCGGATGGGTTTTGTGAACAATTTTTCCGTTCGTGTGCCTCGAAGCGCTTGCCCGCTTCCTCTCGCTCCCCCCTACTCACCTCCAACCCGTTTTCTTTTCTGGGGTGCGGTTTCAGTCTCCCTGGAAGAAGGGGTATTTCACGTCGGTCAGGAACAGGCCTTGGGGGGGTACGCTCCAGCTTTTTTCGAGAAGGGACTGGCGATCGAGGGCGCGCTGCACCTGTTCCAGGCTCACTTTGCCCAGCCCAACATTGAGGCACATGCCTACGATGAGGCGCACCATGCCGCGCAGGAAGCGGTTGGCGGTTATGTGAAAAACCCAGTGTTGCTCACCGCTCACCACCCATTCCGAACGGCTCAGCTCGCAGACCATGCTCTGGGCGCCGGAATGGCTCTTGCAAAATGGGGCGAAGGCCTCGTAGCGCAACAGCAACTGGGCAGCCTGTTGAGTCTTGCGGAAATCGGGCACTTTGGCGAAGGGGTAAAAGTAAGCGCGGTCGGCCGAAAAGGGGTCCTTCCGAAAGATGAGGTGGTACTCGTAGCTACGGGAGTAGGCGTCGTAGCGGGCATGGGCCTCGTCGTGCACCTGGAAGATGCGGTGCACGGCGATGTCTTCGGGCAGAAACTTGTTCAGGCGACGCTGGAATTGGTGCGGCAAGGGCCCCGCGTCGAAGTGCAGGTAGTATTTCCGGGCATGGACGCCGGCATCGGTGCGCCCGCAGCCCGTCACCTCGGTCGGGGTGTTCAGCAGGGTGGAAAAGGCCTTCTCCAGGACGGCTTGAACCGTCCGCGGCTCCTCCGATTGTTTTTGCCAACCGAAATAGCGGGTGCCTTTGTAGGAAAGCTGGACGAAATACCGCATGGCAGGGGGCTTTTCGGCGGGCAAAGTTAAGGGCTCGGACTTCTCGATGGGGGAGGCGGCCGCCCAAAACAAAAAATGCATCCGCTGCGTCGGAGCGGATGCATTTTCTATGGGAGGCTGCGGCCGAGGCCTCAGCCGATCACGGCATTGTCTTTGGCCAGGGCCTGCGCATACATCAGGGCGCCGCCTGCCAGGGCTATGTTTTTCAAAATGTTGCCCATTTCAGCCGGGTTCTCAGACATGGCGGGAGCGTGGACGGCGAAGGCGAAAATCAACAGCATCAAGGCCAACAGCACGCTGGCCAGCTTGTCCAGCTTCCCGATCAGCATGCTGACGGCGGCAGCCAAGTGTGCCACCCCTGTGATGTACACCATGACCTCCCCTCCGGGAGCCATGGCTGCCATATCCGAGGCGGCCGTGAAGTGCATGACGCCGAACACGGCGAACGGGAGGGCGAACAAATACCTTCCTAAATTGAGAATCGCATTCATAATCCGAGAATTTAGTTGGTGAACGATTTTCGTTTTGCCGTTGCATGTCTCTACAACGAACCAAGGGTCGAATTTAGAATTTTTGTCTGGATTTTGAAAAATGAGGGGAATGCAGCCCTTCTGGCATCCTTCTGAGCTGCACTTTATTTGTCCCCGAAAAGACATGGCGGAATAATCGCCCGACCTCAAAGGGGCCAGCCTCTCGAAGCCCGGAAGGGAGGGGGGAGGGGGGCGGGTTCGTCATTACGCTCCAAGCCGGGGGCCGGCCGTAGCTGGAATGCTCTCGACGGTTGGCCGGCAATTTGATTTAAAAATCGGGGGTTGGTCGGGTGCATGGCGGGAAGGGGCTATTTTTGCGTTCGTTTTGGAAAGCCCCGGGTACGGGGTTGTACTCTTCCGGCAGTTCTCGAGGGAAGTTTAGCGGTGTTTTTTTTTCGGGAAATGCGGGTGATCAAGGCAGCAGCGGCACCGTGAAGCAACCAGTCTTGGAAGAATTCAGCGAGCAGCAACAGGAGGTCTTGCGCTCCATCCGGACCTCGCGCATCATCCTGCCCATTCTCATCGGGGTGGGGGTGGTCTTTTATTTGTTTTGGCGCAAATTCGACCCGGAGGAATTTCGGCAAATCAACTGGACGGCCCACATGCTGGTGTGGATCGGTCTGGCCGTGCTGCTGTTGGTGGTGCGGCACCTGGCTTATGCCACCCGCCTGCGCATTCTGTCGGAGGGGGCCTTCAGCTGGAGCAAGTGCATCGAGCTGATTTTCATCTGGGAGTTCAGCTCAGCCGTATCCCCTACGAGCGTGGGGGGCTCGGCGGTGGCGTTTTTCGTCTTGGCCCAGGAGAAGCTCTCCACGGCCAAAACCGCCACCATCGTGCTGTACACCATCGTGCTCGACACGCTGTTCTTCGTGGGCACCCTGCCCTTCTTCTTCCTCTTTTTCGGCACCAGCATGATTCGCCCCGGGATGCAGGGCTTCGCCGACTTCGACGGCTGGGGCTACTATTTCCTCTTCGCCTACGGGCTGATGGCGCTGTACGGCTCGGTGTTCTACTACGGGCTGTTCGTCAATCCGCTCCAGATGAAGCGGGTGCTGGTGGGCTTTACCCGTCTGAAGTTTCTGCGCAAGTACCGCTTCCAGGCAGTGGAGCTGGGCAACGACATGATGGTTGCTTCCCGGGAAATGAAGCGCCATCGCTGGCCCTTCCACGTGGGGGCCTTTCTGGCAACGGCCACGGCTTGGTCTTGTCGCTTTTTGCTGCTCAGTTGCCTCATCGTCGCCTTCGTGGACACCATCCCCCTGGATTTCAAGACCCAGGCCGGCTTGTTCGCTCGCCTGCAGGCCATGTTCGTCATCATCGCCTTCAGCCCCACCCCCGGCGGGGCCGGCTTCGTGGAAATTTTGTTCAACGGCTTTCTGAGCGACTACGTCAGCAATGCCACCAACAGCACCATCATTTCCACCCTCTGGCGCCTGATGACCTACTACTCCTACCTTTTGGCCGGGGCCATCATCATCCCGAACTGGGTGCGGGGTGTGATCGTGAGACGGCGCCGCCGCCGCCGCAAGCGCTCCGCAGCCGGCAATCACCTCCCCCCCTCTCCGACCCGACCCAAACGCAAAGCCCGGCCATGAACCTGCTGCAACGCTATTTCCCCGACTTCACGGCCGAGCAACGGGCGCTTTTCGCCCGCCTGCAACCCCTCTACCGCAGCTGGAACGAGCGCCTCAACCTCATCAGCCGGAAAGACATCGAGCAACTCATGCTCCACCACGTGCTGCACAGCCTGGCCATCGCCAAAGTGCTGCGCTTCCAGCCGGGCGCCGAAATCCTCGACCTCGGTACCGGGGGCGGCTTCCCGGGCATCCCCCTGGCCATCGCCTTTCCCCAGGCTCGCTTCCTCCTCATCGACGGCACGCAGAAGAAAATCCGCGCCGTGCAGGCCATCCTCGAGGAGTTGCAATTGCCCAATGCCCGAGCGCAGGCCGTGCGTGCCGAAGCGCTCCGGGGGCACCGCTTCGACTTCGTCCTCGCCCGTGCCGTCGCACCCCTGCCCCGCCTGCTGAGCTGGAGCCGGCCCCTGCTCCACAAACGCCAACGCCACGCCTTGCCCAACGGCCTGCTCGCCCTCAAAGGCGGCGACATCCAGCCCGAAATCGAAGCACTGCCCCCCGGTGAATTCGTGGAGCTCTTCCCCATCTCCGACTTTTTCGAAGAAGAACGCTTCCAGGACAAGTTCGTCGTCTATGTGCAAGGGTGAGGGGAGGGGCTGGTTCGTAAAATCGGTGAACTGTAAAACTGTAAAATCGATGGGAGGGTGTGGGGGGAGAGCGGGGAAAGACATAGAAACAAATAGAA
>CAZBYX010000136.1:0-9668 GCA_964496055.1 uncultured Saprospiraceae bacterium | reverse complement strand
ATCTGCGAAAAAAGCTGCGAAACACTGCGGTTCAACACCCCCAAACCCACACCCCAACCCAACTCTAAACTTTCCACTCTCAACTCTCCACTCTATCACACCCCCACCCAACGATTTTACGATTTCACGGTTTTACGATTTTACAATCTCCCGATTTCCCCTCCCGCACTCGTTCAGGGGAACAGATTGTACCGCAGGATGCAGTAGATGGCGTGGAGTCCGTCTTTCCAGTTGATTTTCTTTCCCTCTTCGTAGGTTCGGCCGTAGTAGGAGATGCCCACCTCATAGATGCGGATGCCGGGGATGCGGGCGATTTTAGCGGTCACCTCGGGTTCGAAGCCGAAGCGCCGTTCGCGCAGGTCGAGGCTTTGGAGCACTTCGCGACGGAACATCTTGTAGCAGGTCTCCATGTCGGTGAGGTTGAGGTTGGTGAAGGCATTGGAGAGGAAGGTGAGGAATTTGTTGCCGATGGAGTGCCAGAAGAAGAGGATGCGGTGGGGGTTGCCGCCCATGAAGCGCGAGCCGTACACCACGTCGGCCACCCCGTCGAGGAAGGGTTGGAGGAGGGTGGGGTATTCGCGGGGGTCGTATTCGAGGTCGGCGTCCTGAACGACGAGGAAGTCGCCGCGGGCGGCCTGGATGGCGGTGTGCAGGGCGGCGCCCTTGCCGCGGTTTTCGGGGTGGCGCAGCAGTCGGACCGCGGCGTGCGGATGTTCGCGCTGGAAAGCCTCCACGGCTTCGGCGGTGGCGTCTTCGGAGCAGTCGTCCACGACGATGATTTCCTTTTTCCCGCCGGGGGGCAGGGGCGCTTCCCAAACGCGCTGCAGCAGGGCGCCGATGGTGGGTTCCTCGTTGTAGGCCGGCACGAGCACCGAAAGCAGAAAGTTCATAGGCGGCAGGGTTGGCGGCAAAAATAGGCAGGCGGGGTCATTGCTGGGGGGCAGGGGCGGCCCTGCGGGAATTCTTAACTTCGCGCCCGCTCAACTTTTCCTATGGCCATGGAACGCATCATCGGTCGGTACACGGGCGCCGAAAGGGGTCCCCTGCTGCTCTGCCTCGGCGGCTTGCACGGCAACGAGCCGGCCGGCGTGCATGCCCTGGAAATCGTCTTCCAAATGCTGGAGCGGGAGCCCGAGGTCAATCCCGGCTTCGTGTATCGGGGGCGCCTGTTGGGGCTGCGGGGCAACCTGCAGGCTTTGGAAAAGGGACTGCGCTACATCGAGCAGGACCTCAACCGCATGTGGACGTCCGAAACGGTCGAGCGCGTGCTGCAAGCCCCGCCCGGAGAACTGCACGCCGAGGAGCGGGAGCTGCGCGAGCTCCTGTTGCTGATACGGCAAGAGCTGGCCGAGTACCAGCCCGAAAAGTTCGTCGTGCTCGACATCCACACCACCACGGCCTTCGGCGGCATTTTCTCCCTGGCCACCGACGACCCCGAAAGCTTGCGCATCGCCGTCAACCTGCATGCACCCGTCATCACGGGCATGCTCCAGGGCATCCGCGGCACCACCATGCACTACTTCAACAACGAGCACTTCGAGCCGCAGACGGTGCCCGTCGTTTTCGAGGCCGGGCAGCATCAGGAGGAGCTCTCCGTCAACCGCGCCATCGCCGCCATCATCAATTGCATGCGTACCATCGGCAGCGTGCGCCCCGAAGACGTCGAGAACCGCCACGACGAGCTGCTCATCGAATATTCCAGGGGCTTGCCCAAGGTGGCGGAGCTGCTCTATGCCCATCCCATTTGCAAAGAGGACGGCTTCCGCATGTGCCCCGACTACCGCAACTTCCAACCGGTGCGCCGGGGCGAGGTGCTCGCTTACGACCGCCGAGGCCCCGTAGCCGCACCAACCGACGGGCTCATCCTCATGCCCCTCTATCAACCCCAGGGCGACGACGGCTTCTTCATCGTCAGGCGGGTGGAATACTGAGCCCCGCCGGGCAATTTGAGGGGCCGACCACCCGTTTTTCAAGCGTTCTGAACGCTTCACGCCAAAAACACCTATTTCCCGCTTGAAAAGTCCCGCAGGCGAATGCCTATTTTTGCCCGCTCCCCAGAAAAGGCGCAACCCGCGCCCCCGAATGGGTGGAGGTTGGCGGGTGGCTTCCCCTCCCTCTAACCGCCCGCGGTTTTGGGGGGGAGGGGCATTCCGGGGGCGCCTTGAAAACCCAGTTCAAAACAACGCACATGAGACCACGTCTCCTGCTTTTATTTTTCGGCCTTGTTCTACTTCCCAACCTCCGGGCCCAGGTGCCGAAGGGCGCTGCCCTGGAAGGCAAACTTTCGGAGGGAACAGCCTCCCGGCAAGCCTGTGCCGACCAGTTCGCCGGCACCATCGGCTTCGCCAACTTTCAGGGGCAAAGCAACGACACCCAGCCCGATACCCTCTTCCTCTGCTTCGACGACCGCATCGACATCGTCCATAACGGCGACGCCGACCTGAGCGGCGACCCCGACCCCTCCAGCCAACCCGGCATCACCTATGCCTTCTACCAGTGCCCCCCCTCGGTGAGCGGCCCCAACCTGAACGCCGTCGTCGGCGACGCCTGCCTGCTCACCAACCCCCCGCCCCCCGCCGGCAGCGACTTCTGGGTCGCCGGAGGCGGCACCCCCGCCGGGGACATCACCTTCCACAACGACGGCAGCCTCCAGACCTTCTTCAACGGCGGGGCACCCCTGCTCCTCTGGTTCGCCCCCATCACCATCGACGATTTTTCTCTGCTCCAATACGAAGCCGACCCCAACACCGGCGAGGCCGGCCCCTGCGTGAACGCCAACACCGCCGAGGCTTTCGCCGTGGTGTACCTCAACGAAATCACCGCCACCAACCGCAACGTGAACGCCGGCCTCAGCGGTTGCCGCGGCAGCTTCCTGTTGCAGGGCGGCCTGCCCGAATGGGACGGCTCCGTTTACGACATCCGCATCGAGCTGGTCACCGACACCACCATCCAGGGGGAAGTGGTCAACGGCCCGCTGACGCACGGCCAAACGGCCGTCTTCGACGTGCCCACTCCGGGCGTCTATCGCGTCATCGTCAGCGACGCCATGGGCTGTCGGGCCGCCACCTTCTTCATGGACATGAGCGCCTGCGTCAGCGTGACCTTCGAGCTGCCCAGTGCCACCGTCCAACCGGGTGACCAGATTTGCCTCGACGTCACCAACGTCGAAGGCTTCCTCGACATCCAGTCCGTCCAGGTCAACATCTTTTGGGATGACGCCGTCTTGCAATTCGACCAGGTGCAAAACTTCAACCCCAACCTCCAGGGGCTGGGACCCGGCAACTTCAACGCGCTGGACACCGTGCTGGTCATGACCTGGAACGGCCCCTCGGGCGAGAACCTCCCCGACGGCGACCTCCTCTTCCAGATCTGCTTCACCGCCGTGGGGCAGGTGGGGGATTGCAGCCCCCTGTTCTTCGGGGAAGACCCCGCCAATTTCCTGGTCACCGAAATTTCGAATTCGAACAACGACCTGCTGGGCTTTCTGGGGCTGGCCGGCACCGTGTGCATCTCCAACACCACGCTGTTCGCCAGCCTCAGCCAGGACAGCGTGCGCTGCCACGGCGAAGCCAACGGCAGCTTCACGGCCCAAATCGTGGGCGGGCAGCCCCCCTATGAGATTTCCTGGCAGAACCTCACTACCGGCGCCCCCGTGCAGGGCCCGGCAACCGTGGGGGGGAGCACCTTTACCGCCGGCAACCTCACCGCCGGCACCTATGCCGTCACCATCACCGACGACCCCGCTCAGCCCATGCCCAACGTGCTGCTCGACACCGTGGAAGTCTTGCAAGACCCCGAGCTGACGCTGCTTTTCAACGAATCGCCGCCCCTGTGCAACGGCGACAGCGGCAGCATCGAGGTGCTGCTGGTGCTCGACAGCGTCTTGCTGAACAACACCAGCGGCTACACTTTCCAGTGGAGCAACGGCGACACCGACGCCCTGGCCGACTCCATCCCCTCGGGCTTTTACGGTGTGACCGTCACCAACAGCAAGGGCTGTACGGTGGAGGGCTCCACCTTCCTGCCCCAACCGCCCGCCCTCGATGCCGGCGCCTCCTTCATCACCGCCACCTGTTCGGGGGTGGCCGACGGCGGCTTCACCGTCAATGTCAGCGGCGGCACCCCCGACGGCAGCGGCTTCTACACCCTCGAATTCCCCACCATCGGCGGGGGGCTCGTCTTGCAGAACAACACCTACACCAACAACGCCCTGCCCCCCGACGACTACCCCCTGCTCGTCACCGACGCCAACGGCTGCACGCGCACCTTCACGCTCAGCGTCCCGGCTCAGAAAGTGCTCGGCATCAACGCCTCCCTGCAACCAGTGCAGTGCACGGGCGATTGCAACGGCAGCATCTTCGTGACGGGAACCACCACCGGCGGCGCCCCCGCCACCCCCTACCAGTTCAGCTGGACGGGCAACCCCGCCCCTCCCCCGGCCAACAACACCGCCACCACCTCCACCCTGAACAACCTCTGCGCCGGGCAATACACCCTCACCCTCCAAGACCAGGACGGCTGCCAGGTGGACACCACCTTCGCCCTCGATGACCCCCCCGAACTCACCCTCGACACCCTGACCCTCACCCCCGAAAGCTGCACCCCCGGCGGCGACGGCTCCATCACCGTGGGGGTGAGCGGTGGGACGGGCGCCTACTCCTTTTCCTGGGCACCCGCCCTGACCAACGACCCCAACCCCAACGACAGCATCGCCCTGAACCTGAGTGCAGGAACCTATGCACTTACCGTCACCGATGCCAACAACTGCACCGACACGGCCAGCTTCCTCGTGGGCAATCCCCTGCCGCCCATCATCCTGAGCCTCGAAAACGACACCGTCTCCTGTGAAAACAGCACGGACGGCACCCTGACGGTGACAGCCGCCCCCGGCAATGCGCCCATCACCACCATCACCTGGTCGAACGGGGCCACGGGCAACACCATCATCAACCTGCTGCCCGGGCTCTATGCCGTGACCATCGCCGCCGAGGACGGCTGCGAAACGGTGGGCACGGCCAACGTAGTCGCCCCCGAACCCCTGACCCTGGACAGCGTGCTGACCCAGCCACCCGCCTGCCCGGGCTTGGGTGGGGGGCAAATCACCGTCTTCGTCAGCGGAGGAACAGCACCTTACTTCTTCGACTGGTCGCTGGATGCCTTCGACGGGGTGGGCCAAAACGTAGCGGCCGGCAGCGTGGTCACCGCCGGCGATTACACCGTCATCGTCACCGATGCCAACAACTGCACCCCCCTGCTGGTGAACGTCACCCTCGACGACCCCCCCGCCATCGTGGCCGACTTCAGCGCCATCGATTCCGTCAGCTGCCCCAACACCATGACCTGCGACGGCGGCGCCACCGTCAGCGCCCAGTACAGCGACGGCAGCTCCGGCACCTTCAACATCACCTGGGAATCGGGGGAGACCACCAGCAACAGTGCCACCAGCACCGCCGCCCAACTCTGCCAGGGCTTCCAGAGCGTCACCATCGCCGAAACCAGCGGTAACTTTTGTTTCGCCATCGACAGCGTCTTTATCCCCGCACCACCCCCCTTCGAGGTGGACGACAACGTCCAAATCGAAAACGTCAGCTGCTTCGGCCTGAGCGACGGCAGCGCCACCCTCAACCCCATGGGCGGCACCCCGCCCTATTCCATCAGCTGGGACAACGGCGCCGCCGGCCCCACCATCAGCGACGTGCCCGCCGGCGATTACCTCGCCGTCATCACCGACGCCAACAACTGCACCTTCAGCCACCTGGTCACCATCCAGGAACCCGAACCCCTCGACCTCTTCCTCGACAACACCACCTCCCAGGACGTCACCTGCCCAGGCGGCTCCGACGGCATCATCGCCGTCGTAGCGCAGGGCGGCAACGTGGACCTCGGCCCGGAAACCTATCTCTGGTCGAACGGCATCGCTCCTCCCAATTCGGCCATCGCGCAGGGGCTCAGCGCGGGCACCTATTCCGTCACGGTCATCGACCCCAAAGGCTGCACCGACAGCCTGGAAGTGACCATCAGCGTGCCGCCGCCCATCACCTTTACCCTCAGCGACTTCGAGCCCATTCGCTGCTTCGGCGAGAACACCTTCATCGCCGTGGAGTCCGTTTCGGGGGGCAACAATGTGGTCTATCAGTACAGCGTGAACAACGGCCCGCTGCGACCCATCGGCCAGCTCACCCCCGTCTTCGGGGGGCGCCACGTCATCACCGTGGTGGACGCCATCAACGGCTGCACCGCCTCCGACACGGTGGAAATCGCCGAGCCGGCCGAGTTGCAGGTCATCCTGCCTGCCGTGGTCGAAATCGAGCTGGGCGATTCCCTCACCGCCCTGGACCCCGAAATCATCGCCACCACCCCCATCGATTCCTTCATCTGGAGCCCCGCCGACCAGCTCTCCTGCACCGATTGCAAGAACCCCCTGGTCAACGCCATCGAAAGCCAGCAATACACCCTCACCGTGGTGGACGTGAACGGCTGCTCGGCCCAGGCTTCCGTCTTTGTGGATGTGGACAAGAACCGCAACGTCTATATCCCCAACGTCTTCTCGCCCAACGACGACGGCATCAACGACCTGTTCCAAATCTTCACCGGCCGCGGCGTCACGGGCATCCGCTCCATGCGCGTCTTCGACCGCTGGGGCAACCTCGTTTTCGAAGCCCAAAACCTCCCCCCCAGCCCCGACGGCAGCCCCGGCTGGGACGGCACCTTCAACGGCCGCGACATGGACCCCGCCGTCTTCGTCTATATCATCGAAGTGGATTTCCTCGACAACACCACCCTCGTCTTCCGGGGGGATGTGACCTTGCTCCGATAGCTTTTCCGGAGCCCCTCAAAAAAAACAACCCGCCCTCCAGCCGGAGAGCGGGTTCGTTCGTTCGGGGAAGCCCCGTCAGCCGAGTACCGGCGCCTCCCGGGTGAAGGGTTGGCGGTAGAGGCGGGTACCGGTGGCGCGGTACAGGGCATTGGCCAGGGCAGCGGCGATGGGGGGTAAGGTGGGTTCGCCCAGGCCGGTGGGGTCTTCCCCGTTTTGAACGAAGTGGGTTTCGATAGCGGGCACTTCGTCGATTCGGATGAGGCGGTAGCGGTCGAAGTTCTTTTGCTCGGGGGCGCCGTTTCGGAATGTCAGGGCGCTGTACATGGCGTGGCCGATGCCGTCGATGATGCCGCCTTCGATCTGGTTCAGGGCCCCCAGCGGATTGACGACGATGCCGCAGTCCACGGCGCACCACACCTTCTCGATTTTCGGGCGCTCGTTCTGCAGGGCGACCTGGACTACCTGAGCCACGTAGGTGTTGTGGCAGAAGTAGGCGGACACGCCCAGATGTGCTTCGTTTTTGCGGCGGTCCCAGTCGGATTTTTCGCGCACCAGGCGCAGGACGCCGGCGTAGCGTTCGGGGTCGTAGTCGTTGTTGTCGCCGACGGGGTTGTTTTTGGCGCGTTCCAGCAGTTCGAGGCGTAGGTCGATGGGGTCTTTGCCCATGGCCTCGGCCACTTCGTCGAGGAAGGATTGCTCGGCGTAGGCGATGAAATTGGAGCGGGGCGCGCGCCAGGCGCCGGTGGAGATGTTGGAATCGAGGCGGTGACCTTCGGCCAGGTAGTTGTCCACGGCGCCGGCGGGGAAGCGGTTGGCGAAGATGAGGGAGTCCTTGACGCCGGCCCCGCGCAGGTGGAAGCCGATGAGGCGGTTGTCGGCATCGAGGGCGGCGCGGTAGCGGATTTTGTAGGCGGGGCGGTAGGTGCCCTTGGTCATGTCGTCTTCGCGGGAATAGACGAGCTTGATGGGGGCGCCGAATTCTTTGGAGATGGCTGCTGCTTCGAGGGCGAAGTCGCCGTAGAGGCGGCGGCCGAAGCCCCCGCCCATGCGGGTGAGCATGATGCTGATGTTTTCTTCGGGGAGGCCGAGCAGGCTGGTCAGCAGGGCGCGGGTGCGTTCCGGCGTTTGGATGGGGCCTTCCAGCTCCGCCTTGTCTGTTTGCACATGGGCGAAGAAGTTCATGGGCTCCATGGTGTTGTGCGCCAGGAAGGGGGCTTCGTACACCCGCTCGATGACTTTGGCGGCGCGGCGGAAGGCGCCATCGGGGTCGCCGTCCTTACGGGAGGGCTCTTGGGCGGGGGTGTCGAGCAGGCGGGTCAGGGCGGCGTCGTGGTCTTCGGTGCTTTCGAGTGTCCCTTCGGCTTCCCATTCGATCTGGAGGGCTTTTTTGGCCTGCATGACTTCCCAGGTGCTGCGGCCGACGACGGCGACCACTTCGGGAAAGGTCATGGAACTGCCGATGCGCTGGTTGAGCTCCTCGTTCTGCGAGCGGATGACGCGCACGTCCACGATGCCGGGCATGGCTTTGGCGCGGCTGGCGTCGAGGCTTTTGAGCTTCATGCCGAAGGCGGGCGGGTGCTCGGTCATGGCGATGAGCATGCCCTCGCGCTGAATGTCCATGCCGAAGAGGGGCTCGCCCCGAACGATTTTGGGGGAGTCCACGTTGCGGATGTCCTGCCCGATGATTTTGAAATCCTTGGGGTCTTTCAGTTCCACTTCCTCGGGCACGGGGAGGGTGGCGGCCAGGGAGGCCACTTCACCGTAACCGACGGAGCGCCCGGAGGGGGGGTGGAGGACCTTGCCGGCTTCGGTGCTGCATTCCTCAACGGGCACGCCCCACTGTTGGGCCGCGGCTTCCATCAGCATGCGGCGGGCCGTCGCGCCGGCGGTGCGCAGGCTTTTCCAGCCCTGCCGGATGGACTGGCTGCCGCCGGCCACCTGACGGCGGTATTTTTCGGTGTCCAGCCCGGCCTGCTCCACGATGACGTCTTCCCAGGCGATGTCGAGCTCTTCGGCCACGATCATGGGCATGGAGGTCTTGACCCCTTGCCCGATTTCGGGGTTGGGAGCCATGATGGTCACCTGCCCGTTGTCGGCGATTTTGAGGAAGGCGTTGATGGTGCTCCACTCTTTCGGGGCTGCTTTGGCAGGGCTGGTGCAGGATGCAAACCAGTTGAACCCGAGCACCAGACCACCCCCGGCAGCAGCGGAGACCTTGAGAAAGGAACGACGGTTGAGAGTTATGGTGGTTTTCATATCGCTTCAGGATTGAATTGGAGGAATGAACCGATCGCTGAAGAGGCGGGCCGAAACTCACATTTTTTCAGCCGCCACGCGAATGGCTTTCTTGATGCGCAGGTAGGAGCCGCAGCGGCACAGATTGCCCGCCATGGCGCGTTCGATTTCTTCGTCGCTGGGATTGGGGTTTTCCCGCAGCAAAGCCGCAGCCGACATGATCTGCCCCGCCTGGCAATACCCGCACTGGGCCACATCCACCTCCACCCAGGCCTCCTGCAGCGGGTGGCTGCCGTCCTTCGACAAGCCCTCGATGGTGGTGATTTTCTTCCCTTCTGCGGCTTCCACCGGCAACGAGCAGGAGCGCATCGCCGCCCCATCCACCAGGACGGTGCAGGCCCCACACTGGGCGATGCCGCAGCCGTATTTGGTGCCCACCAGGTTCAGGTGCTCGCGCAAAACCCACAGCAGGGGCGTGCCTTCTTGCACCTCCACCTCCTGCTTCCGACCGTTGACGTTCAGGGTATAGGTTGCCATAAATTTCTATTTTGATTCGACGAACGGTGAAGTTAGAAAAATTGGCGGAAATTCCTGAATTCCAAAGAAGTGAGAATGT
>CAZBYX010000135.1:4088-9669 GCA_964496055.1 uncultured Saprospiraceae bacterium | reverse complement strand
CCCCAAACCCAAACCCCCACCAACTCTAAACTTTCCACTCTAAACTCTCCACTTTATCACACCCACACCCAACGAACAACGAACAACGAACAACGATCAACGATCTCCGCTTGGAGCACCGAGTCATTTTCAGGCTTCTGCGGGTGCCCGCTCCCCCCCCAACTCAAACCACCCCGAAACCTTGGAACCCCGGGACCTTCTTCTACATGAAGGACCAGCCGTTTGGTGGAACCCATTCTTTTTCAGGAGCTTAGCTTACTGGAGTTGGGGGTCGAAATGGACGAGGCGGGCGAAGCGTTGCACGCGTTCCTGGATGTCGCCGTTGGAGAGTTCTTTGAGGCGCTGGATGCCGAATTTTTCCACGCAGAAGGAAGCCATGGCGGAGCCGTAGATGACGGCCCGTTTGAGGTTGTCGAACGACAGGTCGCCGCTGCGGGCCAGGTAGCCGATGAAGCCGCCGGCGAAGGTGTCGCCGGCTCCGGTGGGGTCGAACACTTCGGCCAGGGGAAGGGCGGGGGCGAAAAAGATTTGGTCTTGGTGGAACAGCAGGGCGCCGTGCTCGCCTTTCTTGACCACTAGATAGCGAGGGCCCATTTGCAGGATGGCGTCGGCGGCCTTGACCAGGGAGTGCTCGCCGGAGAGCTGGCGCGCCTCCTCGTCGTTGATGACCAGGGCATCGATGTGGCGCAGGACTTCCTGCAGTTCTTCCAGGGCGGTGTCCATCCAGAAGTTCATGGTGTCCAGGGCGATGAACGCGGGGCGGCGTTCCATTTGGCGGATGACGTCGAGCTGGATGGATGGGGTGAGGTTACCCAACATGAGGTAGCGGCTGCTGCGGTATTTGGCAGGGAGTTTGGGTTGGAATTCGGCCAGTACGTTCAGTTGGGTTTCGAGCGTATCGCGCTGATTGAGGTCGTTGTGGTAGCGCCCCGCCCAGAAGAAACTTTTCTTTCCGGGCACGCGTTCCAGGCCCTCGAGGTCGATGCCGCGCCGTTCCAGTTCGTTCAGCTCCTCGGTCGGGAAGTCGTCTCCGATGATGGAGACCAGCTGGACGCCGGAGGTGAAATAGGAAGCCGCCAGGGAGATGTAGGTGGCGGCGCCGCCGACGATGCGCTCGGCTTTGCCCATCGGCGTTTCGATGTTGTCGAAGGCTACGGTTCCGACTACGAGAAGGCTCATGTGGGACGGAAAGTTTGGGCTCGAAAAGGAATCGGAAAAGCACGGGACCGGGGCGCTGAATCCCCGGTGAAATTTTTCAAAAATCGGCGGCAAAGATTGCACTTTTATTTTGGAAGGTCTAACTTTGCCCGCGCTTTTGGAAAGCCCCTGAAAGCAGGGGCGCCGAAGCCCGAAAAAGCCTCCATAGCTCAGTTGGTTAGAGCGGCGGACTGTTAATCCGTAGGTCCCAGGTTCGAGTCCTGGTGGGGGCGCTCACAGAGAAAGCCATGTCGGTTTCGGCATGGCTTTTTTCGTTTCTGCGTTTTCGTTTTCCGAAGTGAACGCTCGTGGCGGCGCGAAGGGAATTCGCGCGTACGATGGGCCATCCTTGCTACCATGATCCACACCCTCCCCTCCCAGAATGGAAACGCGGCCGCCTGGCGGCTGCGGGCCTTGCGGTTCAGTCTGTTCGGGCTGGTCGTTTTTCTGGTGCTCGTTCATGCGGCGATGCTCAGCTACCGGGGCAGCACCTTGCACGACCGAAGCACCCGCGCCTATGTTTTTACGGAGAACTACTTCAGCGACTTGGGGCGGGAGCGCAACTTCCGGGGCGAATCCAACGCGCCCGCCAACCTGCTGTTTCGGGTGGGCATGGGGGCGGCCTGTGTGGGGCTGGCGGCTTTTTTCAGCGTGCTGCCGGGGTTGTTCCGTGGGGAGGAGAGCCGGCTGTGGGCCGTGCTGGCAGCCGTTTTGGGGGTGGGGGCGGCGCTGTGCTACCTGGGCATCGCGCTGGTGCCCTACGACGTGAGCTATGGGGGGCATACGCTTTTCGTGCGGCTGGGCTTTCTGTCCTTTCTGGGTATGACCCTGAGCTTTGCGGCGGCGGTGTTCGCCGAACCCGATTACCCCAAGCTGTACGGCAACCTGCTTTTGGGGTTCGCCGTTTTGCTTTCCCTTCAAATTGCGGTCATGTTTTTCGGCCCGCGCTCCTGGACGTCCCCCCAGGCGCTGCAATTGCAGGCGGTGGCGCAGAAGGTGGTCGTTTATGCCGAAATGCTGTGCATGCTGCTGCAGATTCAGGGGGCTTTTCGGCGCCTGCGCTTTTTGAAAAAGGAGTCGGTAAACTGATTCAGCGGCGGGTGCTTTCCCGCCCCCTTGCTTCCAACCTCCCACCCCTTTTAGCGCCGGCGAATGACAGTGAAAAGAGGATTGAGTCTGCTGCAAAAAGTCCAATCCCGCCGAGGAATCGAAGATTTGAATAAATCTTTGATAACCAAAGAAATAAACTTTAAACTTCAGACCCACAACCCTTTTTGCAGGGGACTCGATTCCTCGGTTCTTCAGTTCTTCGAATCCTCGGTTCTTCGAATCCTCAAAAATTCAAATCCTCCTTGCCTGGCATTCATTCTCATTCACCGGAGCTGTAATTGCTTTCGAGGGGTCATCCCTTTCCATCCTCGAGCGATTTTTCCCGGCTGATGGTCTTGCCGCTTTCCAGGATGCGGATTTCCACGCGGCGGTTCAGGGCCTGTTCCTTTTCGGTGCGGGCCCTGGGATAGCGCATTTCCCAGTTGCCGTAGCCCTTGAAGGTCATGCGCTCGGCGGGGATGCCGTGCTGCAGGAGGTACTCGTACACGCGCTTGGCACGGCGGACGCTCAGGCCGTACTCCCAGCTGGTTTTGGTCACGGGGGGGCGGTTGGGGAAGTTGACGTGCCCGGCGATTTCGATTTTCAGGTGCTCGTTCAGTTGCATGAAGCGCAGCAATTTGGGCAGTTCGGGCTCGGAGCTTTTCAGCAGGACGTCCTGATTGCCCACGAAATAGAGGTTCTTGATTTCGGCTGTCTCGCCGGGCAGGGCGGGTTTGAGCTGAATTTCGAGGGGTTTCAGTTTGCCGGGTTCGATTTTGAGCATCTGGGTTTCGAGGAAATAGCCGCGGGCGAAGACGTCCACCCCGACGACCTGGCCCACGGGAACGGGGGCGCGGAAGAAGCCGCTGGTGTCGGTCAGGAGGCTGTCGCGGGTGGTTTTGGTGCGGACGATGAGCTCGGCGGCGATGCCCTGGCCCGATTGCGCGTCCTGGATGCGGCCTTCGAGGTAAGTCATGGGGGCGAGGTCCACGACGCGCAGGGTGGCGCGGCGGTTGCGTTGGCGTCCTTCCTCGGAGCGGTTGTCGGCCACGGGTTTTAGCTCGCCGAAGACGGCCAGCAGGAAGGTGTCGGGCTGCACGCCGAGTTGCTGGAGGAAGTCCCGCACGGCGGCGGCGCGGCGCTGGGAAAGCTGGAAATTGGCTGCGTTGGTGCCCACGGCATCCGTGTGGGCGGTGATTTCGAGGCGGTAATTTTCCAAATCCTGGCATCGGGCGGCGACGGCGCGCAGCACGGAGTCGGCATCGGGGCGGATGGTATCCTGCCCGAAGTCGAAATGCACGGTCGTTTCGAGCACGACGCGGGCCGAGTCGAAGATTTCCTGGGCGGGCAGGGCTGAAAGGGTGAAGAAACACAGGTAGAGGAGGGGCAGTCGGCTCATGATGGCGGAAAGTTTGAAACCATAACGCCGGAGCGGGGGAAAGCCACGCTCCGGCGGGGGACACCCACCCCGGTGGTCAGGAACGGGTGGGCAGCAGCTCTTCCACCAGGAGTTTCCACTCGGTGTGGAGGGGGTGGTGGGGGCGGGAGGTGCCGGCGCGGCGGTACCACCAGTCGGCATTCCACAGGTCTCCTTCTTTGCGGTGGAGGTAGGCATGCACGCGGGCGCCGAGGGGGCCGTCCACGTCTTGGGCGATGCGGTGGGCGCGGTCCCAGTCGCCGCGGGCGTCCCACCAGAGGGCTTCGAGCAGGGGCGGCAGGCCGGGGGGAGGCGCCGGGGCCTCGAGGCTCTGTTCGAATGTCTTCCAGTCCATGCCCCAAAAATAGAACCCGGGCCGAACCCCGCCAATGCTTTCTCCTTCAGGGTCAAAAGCCTTAAGTTCGCTCCAGACAAAACCGAACGGCCATGAGAACCCTGCTCTTTTCCGCGCTTTTCAGTTTCGCCCTGAGCGCCACATTCGCCCAGTCCCCCCTCAAGGCGCTGGTGGGCGGCACCCTCATCGACGGCTACGGCGGCACGCCCTTGCCCAACAGCGTCATCCTCATCGAAGGGGAGCGCATCGTCGCCGTCGGGCAGGTGGGTACCCTGCCTGTGCCGCCCGAGGCGGAGCTCATCTCGACCGAGGGCATGAGCGTGCTGCCCGGCCTGTGGGACATGCACGTCCATCTGATGATCAACGGGCACGCCGACTACGGGCACTGGGACAAGAAGTACCCTCCCCTGTTCCGCGACGTCATCATGCCCGCTTCCGCCCGGCAGTTGCTTCATGCCGGGGTCACCAGCGCCCGCGACCTCGGCGCCCCCCTCGAAGACATCCTCTACGTGCGGGATGCCATCAACCGGGGGGAGCTGGAAGGCCCCACCCTCTACGTCTCCGGTCCCTTCATCCAACACGAACCCTACCCCGGCACCGAGCTCTTCCGCTGGGGCGTCAGCGGCGCCGAGGATGCCCGCGCCAAGGTGCGGCGCCTGGCCGAAGCCGGCGTGGATTGCATCAAGCTCATCGATCAGGACCAAATGACCATGGAGGAGGTCCACGCCGTCGTGGAGGAAGCCCATCGGCACGGGCTCACCGTGGTGGCACATTCCCACCGCCCGGAGGAAATCCGGCGGGGCTTGCTCGCCGGGGTGGATTGCTTCGAGCATACGGGCCAAGCCACCGCCCCCGAATATGCCCCCGACCTCATCCGCATGATTCGCGAGCGCACCGCCAGCGGCAAAAAACTCTTCTGGACGCCCACCATCGAAGGCTTGTGGAACTACGAGTACAAACGCGACAACCCCGAAGAACTCGACGACCCCTCCTGGCACCTGGGCCTGCCCGATTCCATCATCCAGGACATCCGCCAGTCGTTCCGCCATCCGCAGCGCCTGCCCTATTTTCAAATCACCCCCTATCGCAAACCCACCCTGCGCCGCAAGTTTCAGCAGTTGGTCGAAAGCGGGGTCATCCTCCTGGTGGGCACCGACAGCGGCATCCCCATGAAATTTCACAGCCAGAGCACCTGGCACGAGCTCGACGTCTGGGTCAATGAGCTGGGCTACGACCCCATGCTGGCCATTCGCGCCGCCACGTATTGGCCGGCCGTGTGCATGGGGGTGGAGCAGGACTACGGCACCATCGAACCGGGCAAATTCGCCGACATCATCGCCGTCAAGGGGGACGTGTTGCGCTACATCAGCCTCTTGCAAGACGTGGACCTGGTCATCAAGCACGGGCGTCGGGTGCGCTGAGGTCTCGGGGTGGCGGGGATTTGGGGGAGCTTTCTTGACCGGGTTGCTTCAGGGCTCGGCGGCGGCCAAAAAGGCCAGCAGCCCGGCGCCCCACTCCAGGCA
>CAZBYX010000135.1:0-3988 GCA_964496055.1 uncultured Saprospiraceae bacterium | reverse complement strand
TTCAGGGCTCGGCGGCGGCCAAAAAGGCCAGCAGCCCGGCGCCCCACTCCAGGCAGGCTTCGTCCACGTCGAAGGTGGGGGTGTGGACGGGAGAGGTGATGCCCCGGGCGGGGTTGCCCGTGCCGAGGCGGTAGAAGCAGGCGGGGATTTGCTGGGAGTAGTAGCTGAAGTCTTCGGCCGTCATGCGGATGGGCAGGTCCACGACGTTTTCGGGGCCGAGGTATGCTTGAGCCAGAGCCCGGGCGCGGGCGGTCTGCTGCTCGTCGTTGATGAGGAAGGGGTAGCCCTTGACGATGCGCAGTTCGCAGCTGCCACCCATGCTGCGGGCCAGCCCTTCGGCCAGCTCCTGCATGCGCGCGTGGGCTTCGGCGCGCCATTCCTCGTTCAGGGTGCGGAAGGTGCCCTCCAAATGGACGGCCTCGGGGATGACGTTGGTGGCACCCCCCTCGGACTGGATTTTCCCGAACGACAGAACGGTGGGGATGGTGGGGTCGGCCTGGCGGCTCACCAGCTGTTGCATCGCCACGACGAGGTGGCTGGCGATGAGCACGGGGTCGATGGTGTCTTGCGGCAGGGCGGCATGCCCGCCTCGCCCCCGAACGGTGAGGTAGAGCTCGTCGGCGGAGGCCATGTACATGCCCGCCTTCAGGCCGATTTTGCCCACCTCGAGGGGGGGATGGACGTGCTGCCCGAAGATGGCCGCCGGGCGCGGGTTTTCGAGCACTCCTTCCCGAATCATGAGGGAAGCGCCGCCGGGGAGGCGCTCTTCGGCGGGCTGGAACAGCAGGCGCACCGTGCCGGCGAAGTGCTTGCGGCCCTCCTGCAGGATGCGGGCGGCACCGAGCAGGCAGGCGGTGTGCACGTCGTGCCCGCAGGCGTGCATCACCCCTTCGTGGCGCGAGCGGTAGGGCACCTCGTTGGCTTCCCGGATGGGCAGGGCGTCCATGTCGGCTCGCAGGGCGATGCAGCGGGCGGCGGGGTTTTGCCCCTCCACCCAGGCCACCACCCCGTGCCCCGCCACCCCCACCCGGTGCGGGATGCCGTACTCCGCCAGGCGCTCGGCGACGAAACGCGCGGTTCGCTCCTCCTCGAAGGACAGTTCGGGGTACTGGTGCAGGTGGCGCCGAATGGCCACCACCTCGGGGTGAATTTCACGGGCACGGCGCTGGATGAATTCGAGCATGGTTGCATTGCGTTTTTTCCAGGTCAAGGGGTGGTCTGGGGGCTGCGCCCCAGCCGGCGAAAGCCTTTCCAGACGAGTTCCAGGTCTTCGCTCAGGCTGTAGTCCTTGGCATAGAGGAAGTCCAGCCGGCGGATGGTTTGGGGGTTGAGGGTTTGGAGGCGCAGCCCGTCGAGGGGGGTGAGCACGCCCTGTCGCAGGGGGGGCAGGGTGCGCTGGTCTTCCTGGGGCGAGGCATAGCCCACCCAGGTTCTTTTTCCCGCCAGGACGCTGAAGGCGTTGCGCAGCAAGCCCAGCGGCTGAGATACGAAAAACGCCAGCAGCGGCCACAGGGGCAGGACGGCCAAGGCCAGCAAGACGTCGAACAGGCGCTTGTTGCGCCTGGCCAGGGGGCTGGCGATGTTGAAGCGAATCTGGATGGTGTACAGCTCGCCGGCGCTGTTCTTCGAAGGGCTGCCGATGATGCTGAGGCTCTCTTCCGGCACGATGCGGTAGTTGAGGCCGGGCCCCAGGCGGGTCATCCACTGCATGATGGCGTGGGCAGGCACGTCGCGGGAACAGAAGATGATTTCATCCACCCGGAAGATGTGGACGACCTCGTCCAGGCAGCTCAGGTCGCTGAGGAAGCGGTCCGGGTTGTGGGAATTGCCGGGCGCCACCACTCCGATGAGGTTTTTGCTGACGCCGGCCTGCTGAAGCAACTGGCGCACCCGCTCGCTTTCGGCGGCGGAGCCCACGATGACGAGGTTGCGCGGGCGGTCCTTGCCCACGTTGAAGTTGCCGAAGCGCAAAAAATGCAGCAGCGTGCGCAAGGTGGTCAGGGCCAGCAGGGTCCATACCGCCCCCAATACGATGATGGCCCGCGAGGGGCGCAGCTCCAACGGCAGGAAGCCGTACACGGCCGCCAGCAGCACCGTGCCCGCCACCAGCCCCCGCGTCAGTCGGCGGATGTTGAAGGGCTCGTCGTAGGCGCCGCTGAAATACAGCCCCCCCATCCAAAAGGCGATGTAGAGCGGCACGTTGAAGTACAGAAATTGGGGTTGGTAGTAGTCGGGGTCTTTGTAGTAGTATTCGGCCCAGAAGTTCTTCAAAAAGAACAACCCCCCGAAAATGAGCGCGGCGTCGAGCAGCGGCAGATACACCCGCCGGAAAACATTGCCCACCACCGTGAGCGCCGCCCGGAAAAAGATGGCCGCTTGCAGCATGAGGATGAACCACCGGGCGCGCTGCCCCTTGAAATGCTTGCGGGCGAAGATGATCATGGCCTGGTAGAACACCCGCACGTAGTTCAGGCTGCCCTTGCGGGTGCTCTCCCCCTTGTAGTGAATGATGGTGGTGTGGGGAAAGTAGTAGTTCTTGTAGCCGGCCTGATGGATGCGCCAGCTGAGGTCAATGTCCTCCCCGTACATGAAGAAGCTTTCGTCGAGCAGGCCCACTTCGTCGAGGGCTTTTTTGCGCAGCAGCATGAAAGCACCGGCGAGGACTTCCACCTCGTGGGTCTGGTGTTCGTCCAGGTAGCCCAGGTGGTAGTGGTTGAAGAGGCGGGATTTGGGGAAGAGGGTGGACAGGCCGAAGGTTTTGCAGAACGCCACCCAGGGCGAGGGGAAGCCCCGTTTGCTTTCGGGCAGGAACTTGCCCGAGCCGTCGATCATGCGTACGCCCAGCGCCCCGGCTTCCGGGTGGGCGTCCATGAATTCGAGGCAGCGCTGGAAGGTGTCTTCATTGACGACCGTGTCGGGGTTCAGCAGCAGGATGTATTCGCCGCGCGCCCGCCGGATGGCCTGGTTGTTGGCCCGGCTGAAACCCACGTTTTCCTCATTGACGAGGAGCCGGACTTCGGGAAACTTCTCCCGCACCATGGGCACGCTGTCGTCCGAGGAGGCGTTGTCCACCACGAAGACCTCCACGTCCAGGCCGCGGGCGGCCTTGCGCACGGCCAGCAGCGCCTGCTCCAGAAAGTACCGGACGTTGTAATTGACGATGATGACGGAAAGCTTCATGCGGGGCCCTGCGCTGAGGTTCGGGGCAAAGATAGGCAGCGGGTCAGGATGCGCAGGGGCTCAGCCCGGAAGTTGCCGCACCTGGCTTTGCAGCAGCCCTTCCACCGTTTTGACCAGGGCGCGCGGGGTTTGGGTGCGCCAGGAGAGGTGTTGGAAGTGGGGCCCGAAATGGACGTAGGCTTGCAGGCGGGTGTCCTCCATCTCCTGGCGGACGTGGTCCAACAGGTTGAGAAAGCAAATCCAGCCGCCGCGTTCGGCTACGTCTTCGTGCCATTCGGCGTAGTAGTCGTCGTCGTCCCCGTGGAAATTCAAGACGTTTTCGCAGATGAGAATGTACTTGTCGATGCCCTGGCGCAGGAGCTCGTCCACCACTTCCCGCTTCAGGAACATGATGTCGTTTTGCAGGCAGTCGTTCCACTCACCCAGCATCTCGAAAATGGCCACCCCCTTGTCGTAGTCCGTGTAGAGGATTTTCATGTAGAGCGTCTGCGAGCCAAAGGCATCCCACTGGGGGTGGATGAAGTAGTTGTAAATCCGCTGGGAGAAGGTGAACTCGTCGTACACCCTGCCGAAGAATGGGCAGCGCTCGTCTTGCTCCGAACGATAGTAATCCCGCCAGGTGTAATGCGGTTCGATGTCGTGCATGGCAAACGTTGGTGCGGATGAAGCAATGCCTTGCTGAACGGTTTTTCCGGGGTCCTTGTTTGCTTGACCCTCCAAAATTAATTCCACTCCCGAACATTTGCCACGAAAAGGGCCGCCTCCGCTCCCCACTGCCTCAACTCTCCCCCCCTCAGCCCCTCAAGCC
>CAZBYX010000134.1:0-9693 GCA_964496055.1 uncultured Saprospiraceae bacterium | reverse complement strand
CGGTGGCGGCACCCTGGGAGGTTTTGGCCCTGACCTTTACCAACAAAGCCGCCCGGGAAATGAAGGAGCGCATCGAGAAAGTGGTGGGCGCGCGGGCCAATCATGTCTGGGCGGGCACCTTCCACAGCATCTTCGCGCGCATCCTGCGCATCGAGGCGGAGAAAATCGGCTATCCCTCCAATTTCACCATCTACGACACCGAGGACAGCAAGAGCGTGTTGCGCGCCATCGTTCGGGAGCTGAACCTCAACAAGGACCTGTACAACGTCAACGCCCTGCGGCAGCGCATCTCCTCGGCCAAGAGCAACCTCATCACCCCCAAAGCCTACGTGCAAAACGCCGAATTGATGGAGCAGGACCGGGTCGCCAAGCGCCCCCTCTTCCACAAGGTGTACGAAAGCTACATGGCCCGCTGCAAACGCTCCGGCGCCATGGACTTCGACGACCTCCTGCTGCGCCTCTACCAGCTCTGGCAGGAGCACCCCGAGGTGTTGGCCAAGTACCAGCAGCGCTTTCGCTACGTCCTCGTCGATGAATTCCAGGACACCAACTTCCTCCAATACGCCATCCTCAAGCAGCTCGTTCATTACCCCGACAGCCCCCGAAACATCTGCGTCGTCGGCGACGATGCCCAGAGCATCTACGCTTTCCGCGGCGCCACCATCCAGAACATCCTCGACTTCGAAAAAGACTTCAAACCCTACGGCATCCGCATCTTCAAGCTCGAGCAAAACTACCGCTCCACCCGGCACATCGTCGAAGCCGCCAACGAGCTCATCACCCACAACAGCCGCCAGATACCCAAGACCATCCGCAGCGAGAAGGGCGAGGGCCATCGCATCCGCCTCATCAAGGCCATGACCGAAAACGAAGAGGGCAAGCGCGTGGCCGACACCATCCTGGAGCTGAAAAACCGCCACCACTTCTCCAACAACGACTTCGCCATCCTGTACCGCACCAACGCCCAGTCCCGCGTCTTCGAGGAATACCTGCGCCGCTACAACCTGCCCTACCGCGTCTTCGGCGGCACGTCCTTCTACCAGCGCAAGGAAGTCAAAGACCTCATCGCCTACCTGCGCCTGGCGGTCAATCCAAAAGACGAGGAAGCCCTGCGCCGCGTCATCAACTTCCCCAAACGCGGCATCGGTGCCTCCACTATCGAGAAAATCAGCGCCGAAGCGGAAGCGCAGGGCCGCACCATGTGGGAGGTGCTCCCCTCTATGAACCTCCCCACCCGCACGCAGAACCTCTTGCTCGATTTCCGGCAGATGGTGCTCGACTTCGGGAAAAAAGCCCAGACCGAAGACGCCTACACCGCCGCCGTCTTCATCGCCAAACGCTCGGGCCTCATCGACTTCATGAAACAGGACACCAGCGTGGAGGGCATCGGCCGGTTGGAAAACGTCAACGGCTTGCTCGACGCCATTCAGGAATTCGCCCAGAGCCTGCCCACCGAAGAGGGCGAAAGCCCCGAGCGCAGCCTGGCCGCCTACCTGCAAAACATCGCCCTGCTGACCGACCTGGACGAAGCCACCACCTCCACCGACCACATCACCCTCATGTCGGTGCACGCCGCCAAAGGGCTGGAGTTTCCGGTGGTGTTCGTCACGGGGTTGGAAGAGCAGCTCTTCCCCTCCTTCCTGAGCATGGAGTCCATCGAGGGGCTGGACGAAGAGCGGCGCCTGTTTTACGTGGCCATCACCCGCGCCGAGAGCCACCTCGTGCTGACCTACAGCGCCAGCCGGTATCGCTACGGCAAACAGCGCTTCAATCAGCCCAGTCGCTTTCTCGCCGAAATCGGTGAGCAGCACCTCGACAGCAGCAGCCCCCACGGCAGTGTGGCCCGCGCCCCCTTCGGCCGCTTCGAAACCCGCATGGGGCAGTCCCCCAAAAAGAGCTCCTCCGGCGCCAAAGTGCAGGGCCATTTCAAACGCGGCACCCAGCGCAAACCCGAACCCGTCGTCAACCCCGCCGATTTCAAACCCAGCCCCCCCGACCAAATCCAGACCGGCATGAAGGTGCTCCACCTCCTGTTCGGTGAAGGAAAGGTCCTCTCCATCGACGGCGCCCGCGACAACCGCGTGGCCACCATCTTCTTCAAAGACGTGGACGGGGGCTCCCAAAAACGCATCCTGCTCAAGTTCGCCAAGCTGCAGGTCATCGACTGAGGCAGCGCTCACCCCCGAAAAGGCAGGCCCTCTACGTCCCTAAAGGCGGGCAGGGGGTTGGGTGAGCGCACCCATCACCCCAACTCGAACTCGATGCCCAGTTTTTCGAGGGCTTCGCAGAAGCCGTTGGTGGCGTTCACCTTTTTCTTTTTGCTGGCGAAGGTGAGGGAGGTCTTGTTCTGGTGGTCGAGGAAGGTGAAGCGCAGGCGGTGCTTGCCTTTGTGCTCCTTGCAGAGGCGCTCCAGGGTGTCCATCAGTTCGGAGGAAAGGGCTTCGACGGGCAGCTTGAGGGTGATGGCATTGGTAAGGGTTTCGCCGGCGCTTTCCAGCATGGACACCTTGGTGACTTTGAAGAAGCGCTCGTCGTTGTTCCAGCGGCGCTCCATGTAGCCCATGATGAAGAGGACCTGCCCGATTTCGAAGAAATTCTTGAAGTTCTGGTAGTCGTCGCCGAAGAGGGAGATTTCGAGGCTGCCGTTGTAGTCCTGGACGGTGAAGCGCCCCCAGCCGGTGCCTTTGCGGCTGATGCGGTGGGAGGCGGCGGAGACGATGCCCGCCAGCTTGAGGGGCTTTTTGTCGGGCTGGTTTTCCACGTTGTCGAGCGTGCAATTGGTGTGGGCCTGGATTTCGAGGCGGTAGTCGTCCAGGGGGTGGCCGCTGATGTAGATGCCGGTGACTTCCTTTTCGCGGTTGAGTTTTTCCAGCAGGCTCCAGGGTTCGCATTCGGGGAAGGAAGGCTCGGGAATCATGACGTCTTCGGAAGCTCCGAAGAGGGAGTTCATGGATTGGGCTTTCTGGGCCTGGTAGGCGTTGCCGTAGCGCAGGGCATGTTCGAGCAGGGTGTCGAACTTGTCGGAGGGGGCGAAGTACTGGGCGCGGTGCACGCCCTCGAAGCAGTCGAAGGCGCCGCCGAGGGCCAGGCTTTCGAGCACCTTTTTGTTGACGGTGCGCAGGTTGAGGCGGCGCATCATGTCCCACAGGCTGGTGTACTTGCCGTTCTTTTCGCGCTCGGCGAGGATGTCTTCCACGGGCCCCTCGCCCACGCCCTTGAGGGCGGACAAGCCGAAGCGAATCTGCCCTTCCTTGTTGACGGAGAAGTCGGAAGCGGACTCGTTGATGTCGGGGCCGAGCACTTCCAGGCCCATGCGCTTGCACTCGCGCAGGAAGAAGTTTACCTTGGAGATGTCGTTTTTGTTGTGCGTCAGCACGCTGGCCATGAACTCCGCGGGGTAGTGGGCTTTGAGGTAGGCGGTTTGGAAGGCGACGAAGGCGTAGCAGGTGGAGTGCGACTTGTTGAAGGCGTAGCTGGCGAAGGCTTCCCAGTCTTTCCAGATTTTGCGGGCCACCTCCTCGGGGTGGCCGTTCTTTTTGCAGCCCTCGACGAACTTGGGGAACATCTGGTCGATGAGGGCTTTTTTCTTCTTGCCCATGGCTTTGCGCAGGGTGTCGGCTTCGCCTTTGGTGAAGCCGGCCAGCTTTTGCGAAAGCAGCATCACCTGCTCCTGATAGACGCAGATGCCGTAGGTTTCCGCCAGGTACTCCTCCATTTCGGGCAGGTCGTAGGTGACGGGCTTGCGGCCGTGGCGCCGGTCGATGAACTCGGGCAGGTAGTCCATGGGGCCCGGGCGATACAGGGCGTTCATGGCGATGAGGTCTTCGAAGCGGGAGGGCTTGAGCATCTTGAGGTACTTCTGCATGCCGGCGCTTTCGTACTGGAAGATGCCGATGGTTTCGCCGCGTTGGAAGAGCTCGTAGGTTTTGGGGTCGTCGAGGGGCACGGCGTCCATGTCGAGTTCGACGCCGTGGTTGTCGCGAATCATGCGGACGGCGTCCTTGATGATGGTGAGGGTTTTGAGCCCCAGGAAGTCCATCTTGAGCAGGCCGGCCTGTTCGGCGACGCTGTTGTCGAACTGGGTGACGAGCAGGTCGGCGTCTTTGGCCACGGTGACGGGCACGTAGCGGGTGATGTCGTCGGGGGTGATGACGACGCCGCAGGCGTGGATGCCGGTGTTGCGCACGGAGCCTTCGAGTTTGCGGGCGGTTTGAATCATGCGGCCCACCTCGTCGTCTTTTTGGGCCAGCTCCCGGAATTTGTAGGCTTTTTCGAGGTCTTCGCTGTTGAGCTCGCCCTTGAGTTTGGGGTCGATGTCGCCCTCGGCGAGCACGGCGGCCAGGGTGGCTTTGAGGTGGGAGGGGAAGGTTTTCGCCACGCGGTCCACCACATCGAGGGGCACGTCCATGACGCGGCCGACGTCGCGGATGCTGGAGCGGGCGGCCATGGTGCCGTAGGTGATGATTTGCGCCACGTTGTTGCGCCCGTACTTGTCCACCACGTATTGGATGACCTTGTCGCGGCCTTCGTCGTCGAAGTCGATGTCGATGTCGGGCATGGAGATGCGCTCGGGGTTGAGGAAGCGCTCGAACAGCAGGTCGTACTGGATGGGGTCCACGTTGGTGATGCCGAGGCAGTAAGCCACGGCGCTGCCGGCGGCGGAGCCCCGCCCGGGCCCCACACTCACGCCCATACGGCGGGCGGTGTTGGTGAAGTCTTGCACGATGAGGAAGTAGCCGGGGTAGCCGCTGTTGCGGATGACCTCGAGCTCGAAGTTGAGGCGCTGCTCGATTTCGGGGGTGATGCTGCCGTAGCGCTTTTTGGCGCCCTCGAAGGTGAGGTGGCGCAGGTAGTCGTCCTGGCTTTTGAAGCCTTTGGGCAAGGGGTAGGCGGGCAGGAGGACGTCGTGGGTGAGGGAGAGTTTTTCCACCTTGTCGAAAATCTCCATGGTGTAATCCACGCTCTGGGGCACGTCGTGGAACAGGCGGTTCATCTCCTCCTGGGTCTTGAAGTAGAAATCGCTGCTGGGGAAGCGGAAGCGGTCGCTCTCGCGGATGAGGCTGTTGGTGTTGATGCAGAGCAGGATGTCGTGGGGTTGCCAGTCCTCTTCTTCGACGTAGTGGGCATCGTTGGTGCAAATGACCTTGACGTCGTACTTTTTGGCAAAGCCCAGGAGGATTTGGTTGACGTCTTCCTGGCTCATGCCGGTGTCGTCCACCTTTTCCATGCCTTTGTGGCGCTGCAACTCGATGTAGAAGTCCTCGCCGAAGAGGTCGAGCCACCAGCGCAGGAGCTTTTCGGCTTTTTCGAGGTTGCCCGTGAGGATGGTCTGGGGGATTTCGGCGCCGATGCAGCAACTGGTGGCGATGAGGCCTTCGTGGTAGCGCTCGATGAGCTCCTTGTCGATGCGGGGGTATTTGGAGTAGAGCCCCTCGATGTAGCCCAGGGAGCAGAGTTTGGAGAGGTTCTCGTAGCCCTGACGGTTTTTGGCCAGCAGCAGCTGGTGGTAGCGCAGGTCTTGCTCGCCTTTGGCACGGCTGAAGCTCTTGCGGTGCCGGTCTTCGACGAGGTAGAACTCGCAGCCGATGATGGGTTTGAGGCCGCGCTTTTCGGCTTCGGCCACGAACTTGAAAGCCCCGAACATGTTGCCGTGGTCGGTCAGGGCGACGCCCTTTTGGCCGTCGCGCAGGGCTTTGTCCATCATGGCTTCGATGCTGCTGGCGCCGTCCAGCAGGCTGAACTGGGTATGGCAATGCAGGTGGCAGAATTCGGGCATGGTGCGGTGGCTTGAGTCTCGTTGCGTGCTGCCTGGGAGCTGGAAGAAATCCTGCTGTGTGGGGTGCTCCCAAAAGGAAGGTGAATTCGACGACGAAGTTACGGCAAATCAGGCGGGCCGGAGGGAAGGATTTTTCCACACCCCGGAAAAACGAAGCATAGCGGGAAGCCCCGTTCAGGGCTCACTTTCCCCCAATTGCTCTTCTTCGGGGGCGGGTTCGGGCAGGGGTGGAGGGGGCGTTTCGGTTTGGGCGGTGCTTTCTTTTCGTTCGCCCACCTCCCCGCTGAAGAAGCTGCGATGGAAGAGCAACAAATTGAACACCCCGATGGTGATGGCACTGTCGGCCAGGTTGAACACCGGGCGGAAGAAAACGAAGTACTCCCCTCCCCAGATGGGGAACCATTCCGGCAGGGTCGTCTCGATGATGGGGAAGTAGAACATGTCCACCACCTTGCCGTGCAAAAAGCCCGCATAGCCCCCACCCGGCGGAAAGAGCTGGGCGGTACCCGTGGAGTGATAGGGCGATTCGCTGAAGATGAGCCCGTAGAAGGCGCTGTCGATGATGTTGCCCAGGGCGCCTGCCAAAATGAGCGCAAAGCTCACCAGCAACCCCGTGGAGGCTTTGGCTTTCAACAACAGGTGAATGTAATAGCCCAGGAAAGTGACCGCCAAAATGCGGAACAGGCTCAGCGCCAGCTTGCCGAACTCACCCCCGAAACTCAAACCGAAAGCCATGCCGTTGTTCTCGACGAAGTGCAGGCGCGCCCACCGCAAACCCAACAAGTAAATTTCCTCGCCGTAATGCATGTGGGTCTTCACCCATATCTTCAGCGCCTGGTCGAGCAAAAGCACCGCGAATATCAACAGCCCGATCTGGTGTACCTTTTTCAATGCGTCCTGTTTTTTCTCTCCGATGACCGAACCTTCCGACAAAACCGCCGAAACCGCCCGAACATCTTTTCTCTAACCTTTAATGCCCACCGGTGAATTTTGTTGCACCTCTGCGCGTGGGGCGGGGAAGGAGGGGGGGGAACCCATGCGAACCTTATTCCACCTTGCTCGACTCCTCCAGGAAGGGACAAAGCTATTCCTTCGGGGGTACAAAAACAAAAATAGCGGCTGCACCAAGCGTGCAACCACTATCTTTAAAAGGGGGGGTAGGAGGAATTTACTTTCGCATCATCTTGGCTTCGACGCTGAGGGTGGCATGGGGCACCGCCATGAGACGCTCTTTGGGAATCAGCTTCCCGGTGACGCGGCAAATCCCGTACACTTTGTTTTGGATGCGCAACAGGGCGTTTTCCAAATGACGGATGAGCTTTTTCTGGCGGGCGGCCAGTTGGATGAGCCGCTCACTCTCCATGGTGCCGATTCCATCGTCGAGGCCTTTGACTTTGGCGTCGGGATTGTCGGCCAGTTCCTGCAGTTGGCTGAGGTAAAAGTCCAGTTGTTCTTTTGCCTCCTCGATCTTGGCCTCGATGAGCACGCGAAACTCCTCCAACTCCTCATCGGAATAGCGGGTCTTCTCAACGGTTTGATCCATAGTTTTGGTTTTTGATGTTCGTTTACAGATAGAAGCAGGAAAACAATCCCCTGCCCCAAGCCTCCTCAATAGTATTTCGTTGGCAAAAGTAGAAATTTTGACAAACCGGCCGAATGAATGGGGGGAATTATTCAGGAGCGGCTGTCGAAAGTGACAACCCCGATGAGGCGGTCGTAGCGGGAGCCGAAGGGTTTGAAATAGAGCAGGATGGTGTAGTTGTTTCGGGTTTCGAACCAGTTGCCTTCCACTTCGGCCAGGTCCGGCGCGGTGCCTTCCAGGGGGCTCAGAGCGTAGGCATAGGTGTAAAAGCCTTCCTTGAGCCAAACCCGCCCCACGTAACCATTGACGGCCGGGTTGTACACCATGCGGCATTCGTCGCGCAGCTGCCAGTCGCTGAGGGCGCCGAAGAGGTACACCTCGCGGTCGGCGTATTCGCTCGGGCTGTGCAGGGTGAAGAGGACTTCGGCGTAATCGGCTTCGAGTTCGGGGTCGTCCTGGTCGAGGGTTTCGACCACGTATTGGCCGTTGAGGTCGTCCCAGTCGAGGTAGGGTTTGTCGAAGCGCTTTTCGTCGGGCAAGAGCATGACCTCATAGCCCCGGTCGCTGCGGTCGATCTGAAAGACGTTTTCGGAAGGGCGGCGCAGACTGCGCAGGTCGAGGTAGCGGAATTCGTTGCCGGCCGGAAAGACGATGCGGTCCTGGTAGTCGAAGACCTGTTCATTGCCCCGGCTGAATTTGGGGGGCACCCCGACGATGGCATTGTCCCAGCGCCCGTTTTGCAGGATGACGGCCTGCAGCTCCGTCCGAGGGTTGCGGATATCGAAGCCGTCGTGCGCCACGACGAAGTCGATTTCCTGATGGGTGCGTTGTTTGTCCACGCGGGCGGGGCGCACCATTTGGGGCAGGATGCGCACCCGCGGCTCCACCACCATGAAGCGCCGGGTGAAAGCCATGCGCCGATCGCCTTGGTCTTCGTACACCTCCAGCAGGTAATTGCCCGATTTGGTGAAGCGCAGGTCCTCGTTGGGCAGCAGCAACCAGTAATGGGTGTAGGGCGTGGTCGTGTTGAAGGAATAGTCGTATTCGTCGATGGTGCCTTCGCTGAAGCCGTCGAGGTATTCGTTCGGCGCGAGGTTGGAGGGCGTCCAGTCGGCGTTGCAGTGCACCAGGGTGTAGGTGTAGTTTTTCACGTCGGCGTCCAGGTCATCGAAGGACAGCAGGAGGCGGTTGCTGGAGTTCAGGTCGATGATGGGGTAGGTCAACTCCAGCCCGTCGATGTGAAAGCGAACCGTCTTGATGTTGGGCAGGAAAATCCCCTCCTCCAACGGCGCTTCCGGGGACTGAGCCGGCAGAAGGCAGCTCCCGGCAAAGAGAAACACAACCAGCAAGAATGGGGTGCGAATGAAAGGCATGATGGCTGACACGATGAGCAAGGGGTTTGCGGTTCAAGGGTCGAGGGGGGCGGGGGTGAGCGGTTGGAGGGTGTTTTTTTTGGCGGGGCTGAGGTAGGCGCTCCCCTCGATGGCGAAACGCCAGGGCCACGAAGCACAGGGGCCGGAATAGTCAACCCCCACCCGCGGCCCCCGCAGGATTTTCTCCTGCGGGGGGCATAGCCCGCGGTCTTCCAGCCAGATGGGGCTGTCGGGTGCCAGCAGGCTGGTGCCGGTCAGGGAGGTGTGAATGCCCAGCGCCTGGGTTAGAACGCCCGGCCCCGCCGTCAATTGCGGGGCCGGCTGCTTCATCCTGCGGCGGCGCAGCATCAGCTCGACGTTTTCAAGCGGCTCCACCGCGCGCACCAACACCGCATGAGCCATGCCTTCCCGCCCCGTGACGACATTGAACAGGTGATGCATACCATAGCAAAGGTAGATGTAGGCCACGCCGCCCGGCCGAAACATCACCTCCGTACGCGGGGTGCGGCGGTTGCCGTAAGCATGGGAGGCGCGGTCTTCCGGAGCGCGGTAGGCCTCCGTTTCCACGATGCGGGCGGCGCAGCGACCTCCACCGATCTCCGTCACGAGGACCATGCCCAAAAGCTCCCGGGCGATGGCCACTACATCTTCCCGCTGATAAAAAGGCGCTTCGAGTCTCATGAAGCGCGAAGATAATGACCCGCCCCCGGAAGCTTCCTCTTGTCGGCCGGGGCGCCTGGAACCCGGTTCCCACCCCTCGAAATCGACCTCCAACCACCCTTCCGGCCCGGCCCCTCGACTCCTGCCTGCAAAAACGCATGATCTTTTCTTGCCAGCCGTAAGTCCAGATAAATCAAGGCTTTGATTTCGGCTGCGTACGTGTTTTCACGTAGGGCGTACGCATTAAGGCCGAATCTCATTTTACCGCTTTCGCGTCTCGGGCGGGGGCTGCCTCGCCGATA
>CAZBYX010000133.1:8039-9716 GCA_964496055.1 uncultured Saprospiraceae bacterium | reverse complement strand
CCACTTCAATGCACCTCCCCTGCGATTTTTTCATACAGCCGGCGGGTGGAGGCGGAGGGGGGCACGGCGAACTCTTCATCCAGGGCATTTCGGCAGCGTTGAAACTGGCGGAGGGCTTTGTCGCGCATGCCCAGGGCCTGGTAGCACTCCATCATGCAGCGGTGGGCTTCCTCCAGGCAGGGGTCGATTTCCAGAATTTTTCGGCACAGATGCAAGGCTACGGTATAGGCTTGTTTCTGGAAGAAGTGCCGGCACAATCGGTTGAGGATGAAGAGGTAAGTTTCGCGTAGGTTCTCGCGTTCGGGGAGGGTCCAGTCTTCGTAGGGCAGGTTTTCGAGGAAGTCGCCGGTATAGAGGGCGGCCGCCTGGTTGAAGTGTGGCAGGGCTTCCTCGAGGCTTGCCAGGCGCTCGGCTCTCAGACCCATTTGCCAGCACCGAAGGAACGTCACCACGTCGATTTCCAGTCGAAGGTCGGGGTTGATTTGGTAGTACCCTTCATCGTAGAGCAAGACTTCTTCACGAGCCCCGACGGCTTTGAAGGTCTTGCGGATTTTGTGGAGGGCTACGTTCAGGGAATTCCGGGCGCTGCATGGGGTGCTGTAGCTCCAGAACTGCTCCATCAGTTTTTCCTTGTGGACGGGCTTGCGGTGATGGAACAACAGAAAAGCCAGCAAGGAGGCGGCTTTTTTTCCGGGGAAATCCTGAATCTTTGTCCCTTTCCAGAACACTTCCAGCTCTCCGAACAGATTGGCGCGCAAGTCCACCTCCTGCGCCGGGCCGGGAGCCGGCCTTTCCTGCGTCAAAACCTCCGGGACGAAACCCATGGAAGTTCCTGCCTGGAGCCCGCTCGACCGCTTTTGAAACCAATTTTTCACCCGCATCCAACCCTTCTTCAGTACCCACCCCCAACTCCAGCCGCGGTCATTCCAGCGGCCCAGTTGCGCCATGGCTTCCGTCAGGGCGGGGTCTTCCTCCGGGAGCAGCAACAGCTTGCTGGCGCCGCTTTCGTAAGCCCGAATGATTTCATTGCGGGTCAAACTCTTGCCCAGAAGAAGCAGGGGGGTATGCGGCCAGGCCTTGCGGAGCTCTTCGATGCGGCAAAACAGCTCTTCGCGGGGCCCCTCTTCCACCAAAACCAGTAAGGCGGGAGGGCGGTGCATCTGTGGGGTTTGGAGGGCTTCCGGGGGCAAAGCCTGCACTTCGGCCCCCAGCTTCGAAGCCGACGCCTTCAGCCGACTCCAGAGGTCGGGGTTTCCTCCAAGGGAATAAATTTTTGGGGTGCTTGCCATGGTTTTCCAGACTTTGCAAATGCAATGACCCTATTCCAGGGGCCGGGATACCTCCGAAACGACCATTCGAATGATGGCAGCATGAGCCGATAATTCCCTTCTGAGTTAGGCGAATTGTTGAAATGGAAAGGTCCGAACTTGGCGGTGGTGAAATTGGGTGCAGGAAAAAGCTGGTACCCTGAATGCGTGAGGAAGCTGAGGAGGAAAAAGTTTTCTCGAGGTGTATGTCGTTCCTGCCCAATTAGACCCGAAAGCGGGTCGCTTAGGCTTGGTTGCAAGTATAGCGAAATAACGGGGGAAATGAAATTTTGTGACGTGGAAAACGGGCGCTTCAAAAAATTTTTTTATTTTGAAAGTGTTCTTTTTCAATGTTTTGGAGCAATCTTTG
>CAZBYX010000133.1:0-7939 GCA_964496055.1 uncultured Saprospiraceae bacterium | reverse complement strand
GTTCTCGACGCGGGAACAAAAGGCCGCTTCGTCAACTGACTTGACTATTGTGCACCCTCGATGGAAGGCACGCGCTTCCTCCATTCCTTTCACGGTTTGTCGGGGAGCGGTGTGGCCGGGGTAGGGTGCGCGGATTTAATCACCCACACATTAAAACAAGCAGCACCATGTCGCAACGATTCAAATTCCTGAACGAGGAGGATTTCGAAAAACACCTTTGCGAAGTGAAGAAAGAAGGGGATTGGCTGATTTTCACCTGCCCCGAGTGCGATTACGAGCGCCGCATCCATCGCTTCAGCGGCAAGATGAAAGTGCGTCAGGGGGCGCCGAACGCTTTGCATCGGGGGCAGTACCGTCCCGTAGGGCTGGATTTCAGCTCCCTCATAGCCAATTGATTCCTCTATCTTCCTTCCTCAAACCTCCTTCCCCCATCTCCTCGCCAAATGATACCCCGCCTCGCGTAGGCAGCGCTGTTCAGAACACCTGCACGAGCCGGCTGTCCGTCAGGGTCACTTCGGCCGGAGCGGATGCCGTTTGCCCCAGCTGAAGGTTGAAATTCAGGCGATAGACATTGGATTTCAATTTGTGGGCAAAAAGGGGCACCCGAATCTTCCCGTCTCTTGCCAGGATCCCTTCCAGTTTCCCTACCCGGATGGTGAAGGATTCCTTCAGGGGTTTGGCCAGCACCTCCGCGCGGAAACGGCTTTGGCCGAGGCGCGCCTGGAGTTCCGGTGGCAAGGCGGCCTCGAGTTCAATTTGGGAGGTGCGACGGAAGCCCGGTCCTTTCAGGGGCCGGCCGGATTCCATCAGGGTGACGGGTGCTTCGAGCCGAAGGGCTTCTTCCCCCTCCTTTGATTGGATGCCGTGCTCGAAGCCCGGCAAATGTTGCGCAAGGAAGGCGCCGATCCGTTCCAGGTCCAGCCCTTCGAAGGTATCCCGGTCGCCTTTCACGAGGGGGTACTCGATTTTCCCCCGCAGGGACTTTCCGTCTTCTTCGGGGTAGAAACTCAAGACGAATCGGTAGTGAGAGGGCGCTGCCTCGGCGGGCTCCTGTTGGAGGGGTTTGGGTTTGGGTTTGGGTTGCGGGCGGGGGGTTGGTGCGGTGGTGGCGCCTTTTTGCAGGCGGGCTTTGACCTGCTTCATGGCTTGCTTGCTGGAAAAATTCGCGCTGCGGGCGATGACCTGATTGTTCCCCCGGGAACGAAGGACGAAGTACGGTTCGCCCCGGGCCTCCATTTCCTGGTATTGGGCCGGGTCGCCGAGGATGTTTTTCACCGATTCCAGGGCGCGGTCGCGGCTGCGGGCGCTGGAGTAGCCTTTGCTGAAGAGCAGGGGCTGGCCGTTGGCATCGTTGAAGTGGAAGTAGTGGCGGCCGTCCTCCGCCCGGAAGGTCACGAAACCGGGGCGCTTGTCCGGGGAGGGTCGTTGGAGGTGGAAGCTTGGCTGGGACATGGTGGCAGTTTTGAAAAAAGCAGGGAAGAGGACCGCTTCGGCCCCCGTTCCCTGCTTTTGAAGAACAAGGTCGAAGACGAAGGACGCGCAGCCCTCAGTCGGCCTTGTACACGTTGATCATGCCCAGCTCGCGGAAGCCCACCACCGGGGTATCGTTGGGCAGGCCCCCGGCGAAGCCCATGCGAAACAGCACGATGACTTTGTAGAGCCCCTGCGGCAATTCGCCGGGGCCGGCGCCCAGCTCCACGATTTCCTGCTGGGAGTAGGTGAAGCCGTTACCGCTCTGGAAGGCATAGGGGCCAAAGGAGAAGGTCATGTCCGAACCGGCGCCCATGCGTTCGAAGATGAGGTCGGCGTAGAATTGGACCGGCAGACCGGGGGGAACCGCGGTGGCGGCGAAAAAGCCGTGCTGGGTCCATTCGAAAGTGGCCCGCAGGCGCTGGTCGGTTTGCACGTTCACGGGCGGGTCGGTGATGACCGGTGCCCAGATGCCCGTGGTGGCATTCAGTTCTTCGAAGTTCACCTGAATGTTGTCCAGGTAATAGAAGGGATTGACAGCAACGGGCTCGACAGACAATGCTTGTGCAGCCATTGGGGAAGAATTTTTGATTTCCCTTCGTTTCCATTGGTTTTGGTCGAATGGAGCCGAATGGGGTGAACGATGATGAAAGCACCCGCAAATTCCCTTCATCGGCTTAATCCTTGGTTAAATGGGGCTTTCCAGCCGCTTAATTCCCGCTTAAATTTTTGGGGGTCGTGAATTAAGCCGACCTTCAGCGGCGCGAAAGATGATTTATCTTGACCGCGCAAAAATCATCGGCCATGGAAAGGCATAAGCTGTTGTTCGGCTTCCTGCTTTTGCTCGGGAGCTGCGCTTTGACGGCCCAGGAATCCGGCTTGCTTCTTCGCCCTCGATGGTTGTTCGACGGGCAGGCCCTGCACGAAGGGTGGGAGGTGTGGGTGGAGGGGGCGCACATTCGGGCGGCGGGGCCGGTCGGAACCCTGCCCGCGCCGGAGGGTTCCGAGGTGCTGGAGTTGCAGGGGCAGACCCTGCTGCCGGGCCTCATCGAGGGGCACAGCCACATCCTGCTGCACCCCTACGACGAGACCTCCTGGAACGACCAGGTGCTGAAAGAATCCTGGGCGGAGCGGGTGGCCCGGGCTACCGTTCATCTCAGGAAGAACCTCGAAGCTGGCTTTACCACTTTGCGTGACCTGGGCACCGAAGGGGCGGGGTATGCCGATGTGGGCCTGCGGGAAAGCATCGAAAAAGGAATCCTTCGGGGGCCGCGGTTGCTGGTTGCGGGGCGGGCTATCGTCGCTACGGGCAGTTACGGCCCCAAGGGATTTGCCCCGCACGTCCATCCGCCCCTGGGCGCCGAAGAAGCCGACGGCGACGATTTGATTCGCGTGGTGCGCGACCAGATCGGCCATGGGGTGGATTTCATCAAAGTGTACGCCGATTACCGCTGGGGACCGCAGGGAGAAGCTCGCCCGACCTTCACCCGGGAAGAACTGGAAACCATCGTTCGGGTGGCGGCTTCTTCGGGGCGGCCGGTGGTGGCGCATGCCGCCACCGCCGAAGGCATGAGGCGGGCCGTCCTGGCCGGGGTGCAAACCATCGAACACGGCGATGCGGGCACTCCCGAAGTCTTTCGCCTGATGGCCGAACGCGGGGTGGCCCTATGCCCGACCCTGGCCGCCGCCGATGCCGTGCTCCAATACCGGGGATGGAAAAAGGGCACCGATCCCGAACCCGAACGCATCCGCCGCAAAAGAGAAAGCTTCACCGCTGCACTGCAAGCCGGCGTGACCATCTGCGCGGGCGGCGATGTGGGAGTCTTCCCCCACGGCGACAACGTGCGCGAACTCGAATTGATGGTGGACTACGGAATGGAGCCCCTGGAGGTGTTGCGCTCCGCCACCTCGGTGAATGCGCAGGTCTTCGGCCTGCATGACCGGGGGCGCATCGCAGCTGGCCTGCTCGCCGACCTCGTCGCCGTGAAGGGGAACCCCCTTCGAGATATCTCCGCCCTGAGGGCCGTTACCCGCGTCTGGTTGGGCGGAGATACCGTCTTCCGGAAATGATGTTTCTTGCCCTCCCCACCAAACCTCACCCCCTCCACCCCAATCGCGGGGAAGCGATGGACTCGCGCATTCAACTGAAACGAAAACCAAACCGACCATGACCCGCTACTTCCTGTTCTTTGCCTTGCTGTCCTGCTGGGCGGCCTGTTCTTTCGAACCGCAAGGCCCGCCCCTGCCCGACGACGGCACCTCCCGCTATTTTCAACCCGAACGAGCTCCCTTCTACCACGGCGTCGCCTCGGGAGACCCCACCTCCGACCGCGTCGTCATCTGGACGCGCGTCACCCCCACCCACATGCATCGGGTGCGGGTGAAGTGGTGGGTGGCGCGGGATGCGGAAATGAAGCAGGTGGTGCGAAAGGGAACGGTGGAGACGGACTCCCTGCGCGACTTCACCGTCAAGGTGGATGTGGACGGCCTCGAGCCCGACACCCGCTACTTCTACCGCTTCGAGGCGCTGGGCGGGCAATCCCCCGTGGGCCGCACCCGCACCCTCCCCACCGGCGATGCCCGGGAGCTGAAACTCGCCGTCGTGAGCTGCAGCAATTTCGAGGCGGGGTATTTCAACGCCTTCGCCCGCATCGCCGATCGCTCCGACCTCCACGCCGTCCTTCACCTGGGGGACTATTTCTACGAATACGGCCCCGGCACCTACGGCGACACCTCGCTGGGGCGCCTCCACCTGCCCCCGAAGGAAATCCTCACCCTGCAAGACTACCGCACCCGCTACGCTCAGTACCGCTTGGACCCCGATTTTCAGCGCGCCCACCAAATGCACCCCTTCATCACCATCTGGGATGACCACGAAATCGCCAACAATTCCTTCGTCGAGGGCGCCCAAAACCACCAACCCGCCACCGAAGGCGATTACCAGGCGCGCAAGGCGGTTGCCCGGCAGGCCTATTTCGAGTGGCTGCCCGTGCGCGAATCCTCCGGGGGCAAGCTCTACCGCAAGTTCTCCGCCGGTCGGCTCGCCGACCTGCTCATGCTCGACGAACGCCTCGAAGGGCGCAGCGCACCGGCTGACAGCGTTTCCGACCCGCGCCTCCACGACCCCAACCGCTCCATGCTCGGGCAGGCGCAACTCCAGTGGCTGCTCGAAAATCTCCGCACCAGCACCGCCACCTGGAAGCTCATCGGCAATCAGGTCATCTTCTCCAATGTGGACCGCAGCAAGATTTTCCCCGACAACCCCATCAACCTCGACGCCTGGGACGGCTACCCCGTCGAGCAGGAAAAAATCAAGCGCTTCATCCAGGAGAACGGCATCCGAAACGTCGTCTTCCTCACCGGCGACACCCACTGCTCCTGGGCTTTCGAGGTGCCCCGATCTTTGGAGGACTACCGAAAAGACCCCCTCGGGTCGGTCGTCGCCCTCGAATTCGGCACTCCCAGCATTTCCTCCTCCAATTACGACGAGTCCACCCCGATGGACACGGTGCTCCTGGCGCAGGACCTCTATCGGCAAAGCAATCCCCACCTGAAATTCATCAACCTGCACGACCACGGCTACCTGCTCCTCACCCTCACCCCCACCGACCTGCTCGCCGAGTGGTACTACGTGGACACGGTGAAAAAGCCCTCCGATAAAGAATTTCTGGGGGGACGGGTGCGGGCGCGGGCAGGAGCGGGGCGGGTCTTGGAGGTGGAACAGTGAGGGAGCTCAGGCTTCCACTCCCAGTTCCAGCCCCTGGTAGTGCCTTTCGATTTCGTCGAGGGTGCGGAAGATTTCGTCGGGGTCGTCTTCGGTGACGAGGCGCTGGCGGTAGGGTTTGATGCCGGGAAAGCCGCGGAAGTAATTGCCGTAGTGGCGCCGCATTTCCACCACACCGAGCTTCTGACCTTTCCACTCCAGGGAGCGTTGCAGGTGTTCGCGGGCGGCGGCGACGCGCTCTTCCACGGTGGGCGGAGGGAGGAGCTCCCCCGTGGCGAAATAGTGTTTGATTTCGCGGAAAATCCAGGGGTAGCCGATGGAGGCCCGGCCGATCATGATGCCGTCCACGCCGTAGCGTCGGCGGTATTCGAGCGCCTTTTGGGGGGAATCGATGTCGCCATTGCCGAAAATGGGGATGTGGATACGCGGGTTCTCCTTGATTTTGCCGATGAGGGTCCAGTCGGCTTGCCCCTTGTACATTTGTTTGCGGGTGCGGCCGTGAATGGTCAGGGCTCGGATGCCCACGTCTTGCAGGCGTTCGGCCACCTCCTCGATGTAGATGGACTTTTCGTCCCAGCCCAGGCGGGTTTTGACCGTCACGGGCAGCTGGGTGGACTCCACGATGGCTTTGGTCAGGCGCACCATTTTGGGGATGTCTTGCAAAATTCCCGCACCCGCCATCTTGCAGACCACCTTCTTGACGGGGCAGCCGTAGTTGATGTCCAGTACTTCGGGGCGGGCTTCCTCCACGATTTCGGCGGCGCGGCGCATGGAGCTTTCTTCCGCGCCGAAAATTTGCACGCCGATGGGCCGCTCCTCCTCGTAGATGTCCAGTTTCTGGACGCTCTTGGCGGCGTCGCGAATCAGCCCCTCCACGCTGATGAACTCGGTGTACATCATGTCGCAGCCCTGGCGCTTGCACAGGGCGCGGAAGGGCGGGTCGCTGACGTCCTCCATGGGGGCCAACAGCAACGGAAATTCTCCCAGCTCCACGTCTCCGATTCGTACCATAGGTGCAGGGTTTTGGCTTGCAAAGGTAAGCAGGAGTGAACGTTAACATTCACAAGACGTACAAGGCCCTTACAGGAATTGATTTTCGTCTATTTTTACGCCCGTTTTCCCCATGCCTTCAGTGAAACACGCCTGACAAACCGAAACCACTTTTGACATCATGCTCGAAGCAGTCATCATCGCCTTCCTCCTCGGCTACCTCACCATCGTTTTCGAACATCCCCTGAAACTCGACAAGACGGTTCCAGCCTTGATCATGGGGGCCCTATGCTGGGCTTTCCTGGGCGTGGGGTTTTACAACGGGCTCATCTCTGTCATCGACACCCATGAAACGGTTTACCACCTCGGTGGTTCGATGGACCACCACGTGGCCGAGGAGGGTTTCTCGAACACCCTGCTGCACCACGTGGGGAAAACTGCCGAGATTCTGGTCTTCCTCATCGGGGCCATGACCATCGTGGAAATCATCGACCTGCATCGGGGCTTCGACGTGCTGAAGTCCTACGTCAAGACGAAGAGCAAGCGCAAGCTGCTTTGGATCATCGGGGGGTTGGGCTTCTTCCTTTCGGCCATCATCGACAACCTGACGGCCACCATCGTTTTGGTGACCCTGATACGCAAGATTCTCCCCGACCGGAATGAGCGCATGTGGTTCGCCAGCTTGATCGTCATCGCCGCCAATGCCGGCGGAGCTTGGAGCCCCATCGGTGACGTCACCACCACCATGCTCTGGATCGGTGGCAGGACCACCACCCTGGGTCTGATGGAGTTTTTGATTATTCCTTCCATCATTTGTTTTGCCGTTCCGGCGGCAATCGCCACTTACTTGATGCCCATTTTCGAGGGGGACCTCAAAGGCTCGCTGGAAGAAGACAACAATGAGGAAGAAAAGCGCTTGCTCAGCAGCAGTACCATGCTGTATCTGGGGCTGGGAGCCATCGTGTTCGTTCCGGTGTTCAAAACCATCACCCACCTGCCGCCCTACCTGGGTATGATGCTGAGTATGGGGGTGGTGTGGCTGGTGTCCGAATACATTCACCCCGAAGAAGACTTCACGCAGGAGCGCCGGGTGTTTTATTCGGCCCGGCAGGCGCTGTCGCGCATCGAGATGTCGAGCATTCTGTTTTTCCTGGGCATCCTGATGGCGGTCGCAGCCTTGGAAGCCCTGGTGTTCGGAACGGTGATGCACGAAGGGAAAGAAATCCAGGTAGGCACTCTGCGCTATGCGGCGGAATGGCTGAACAACACCGTTCCCAACGAAAACGTGGTGGTCATTCTGTTGGGCTTTGCCAGCGCCATCATCGACAACGTGCCGCTGGTGGCGGCTTCCATGGGCATGTACGATGCCCCCATAGACGCCAGTCTGTGGCATTTCATCGCCTACGCTGCCGGTACGGGCGGCAGCATGCTCATCATCGGCTCCGCCGCCGGCGTGGCCGCCATGGGCATGGAACGCATCGACTTTTTGTGGTACCTGCGCAAGGTGTCCTGGCTGGCGTTCGTAGGCTTCATCGCCGGGGCCGGCGCCTATTTGCTCATCAACGAGTCCGTGCAGCACATGTAGATAGGCCAGGTGCACCCTGAGTGGCCATCCTTGAATAATTGTCAATTCGACTGGCTGTCAAACGGACCTGCACCCGCGAACTCCATTCGCGAGCCTGGCTGTCGAACGGGTCTGTACTCGCGAACTCTGTTCGCGAGAAGCCTTTTGAACGGCACCGTACTCGCGAACTC
>CAZBYX010000132.1:0-9753 GCA_964496055.1 uncultured Saprospiraceae bacterium | reverse complement strand
AGGGGAGCTAATAGCCTCGGCTCAGGGCCTCAAAGAGGAGCGTGGTTTGGGTTTGAAGTTTGGGGTTTGAGAAGGGATTCGCTACACCGAGCTCCACGGAGGGCCGCCCACAACACCTCCCTCTTTCCAGTAAAATCGTAAAACTGTAAAACTGTAAAATCGTGACGCGTGACGCGTAACGCGTGACGGGAAGGGTGGGGGATGAGAGGGGGGGGCAAGACATGGAAACAAATGGAAATAGGTGGAGACAAGTGGAGATAAAAGTGTCGGCGTGACTGGGAGTCACGCCGACACTTGGTCGAAGAGGTTTCAGGGTCTCGTGGTCTCAGGGTGGGTTTGGAGCCGGCCCTCAGTGTGGCTCCGTGGCTTCTCTGGGGTTCTCCGAGTACCCAACCACTCCCAAACCCGAACTCGAATCCCCCAAAACCATGAAACCCCGGAACCGTGAGACCATGAAACCATTTTGCCAGAATCAGGATGCTCCCAGACGGACAGGCAGGATGCCCCCCTCCCCACACAACCCACAACCCACAACCCATAACCCACAACGAACAACGAACAACGATCAACGATCAACTCCTCACTTCCTTTTCCGGAAGCTGTGCAGATTGGTGGAGACGGAGATGTGGTTTTGCCCGCCGGCGAGGTGGTAGAAGGAGTGGCCGTAATCGAAGCGGAAACGCTTGATTTTGAGACCGAAGCCGAAGGAAAAGCCGGCGAGGCTGCGCAGATTCCGGACGGTGAGCTCGCGTTGGCGCAGGTGACTGTAGCCGAAGCGGACTTTGAAATTGTCGAGTTTGCCGAAGAGGAACTCCCCGTTGAAGACGAAGTGTCGGAAGAGGTTGTCGAGGAAGTCGTTGCCGCTGGAGGCGGCGGGCTCGCCCAGGAAGAAGGTGGTTTCGTCGCTGTTGGGGTCGTCGTAGAGGATGTTCCAGCGGTCGAGGTAGCGGTAAATGATGGAGAAGCGGAAGGGCAAATGCTCCAGGCGTTTGGACAGGCCGAGTTGCATTTCGAAGGGAAGGGGTTCGCGGTTGCCGGGAGTGTAGGAGCTGAGCTGGTAGCCGAAGTGGCGCAGCAGCAGGGTGATGTTGAGTTGGCTGGTGGTATCGTGGAAAGTTGCCGAAACGTCGCCGAGCAGACCGAAAGCGTTGTAGCTTTCGAGGCGGGAGCTGACCACCTTCAGATTGGCGCCGACGGAGAGGCGCTCGTAGAGTTGCTTGCCGATGCCGAGGGTGAGTGCGTACTCGGCGGCGTCGAAGCTGCCGAGCACTTCGCCGGTTTCGTCGGTCAGGTCGAAATCACCGTAGGTGATGTAGCGCAGACCGGCGTGCAGGGTGGCGTCCCAGGGTTGGAGGTAGTGCCCGTAGGCGGCGTAGCCCTGTGCGATGCCCCCCAGCATGAAATCGTGGCTGAAGCTGAGTTTCCCATCCATGGAGGGGTTGAGGAGGGAGGGGGCGGCGTAGCCGAGGTTGACGTCGTCGTCGCGGACGCTGATGAGCTGCCCCCCCAGCGCGGTGATGCGGGGGGAGACCGGCAGGTTGAGAAACTCGAAAACGTTGTCGCCTCCGACTACCTGAGCGGACAGGCTGGAGGCGAGCATCAGGGGCGGCAGAACAAGCAGGGTAAGTTTTTTCATCATGCGGTTCGGGCATTAGCGGCGGGCGGCGGCTTCCAGCCGTTCGATGGTTTTGAGGCGCGTGACCTTGGCGCGGAAGGCTTCCTCGTCGAAGGGCAACTCGCCCTCCTCCAGCGTCCAGACGGTCTGGCAGATGCCTTCGAGGCATTGCATGCGCTGCACCAGGGTGCCGTTCTCGTCATATTTTTTCAGCTCGCCGTGTTCGAAGTCGCCGCCGCGGTAGGTGCCTTCGGTTTTGAGCCGGCCGTTCTTGTAAAATTCGCGGAAGGGCCCGTTCTCGGCATTGTGGGCAAAGGTGACGATTTCCATCAACTCCCCGCTGTCGTAGTAGCGTTTCCATTCGCCCGTCATTTCGTTGGCTACGTAGCGGCCTTCCAGTTCGAGTTGGCCGTTGGGGTAGAACGCCTGGTACAGCCCCTCGAAGCGGCCGTGCTCGTAGTGCTCGATGATTTGCACGGTGCCGTCGGGGTAGAACAGGCGGCGCTCGCCGTGCAGCGTATCGTTTCGGAATTCCGCGGTCTCGCTGATGCCGCCCTCCGGAAAGTAGGCGGTGTAGGTGCCGTGTTTGGCGCCGTCGGAGCTGCGAATTGTGTAGCGCGCCTGCAACACGCCGTTTTCATCGCGCTGTTCCACTTCCTTCAGACGCTCGCCCGAGCAGGCAAGCAAGCTCAACAGCAATGAAATCAGCGACAATGCTCTCATGGCACAGGGGGAATTGAAACATCGTTCCGGGAGGAGAACGCAAGACCCCCCGAAACGAATGCGCGGGTAATGACGGTTTAACGACAGGAAACCCAAAAGGACACCCCCCGACGGCCGCGTGTTGGAGGGGAGAGGGACGAGGGAGGGGGCTTGCCCGCTCACCATTTGATGAGGGCGCTGGCCCAGGTGAAACCGCTTCCGAAAGCGGCCAGGCACACCAGGTCGCCCTCTTTCACCTTGCCGGCCTCCCAGGCTTCGCACAGGGCGATGGGGATGGAAGCGGCGGTGGTGTTGCCGTAGCGCTGAATGTTGTTCCACACCTTGTCGTCGGGCAGGCCGAGTTTGCGCTGCACGAACTGACTGATGCGCAGGTTGGCCTGATGGGGCACCAGCAGGTCCAGGTCGTAGGTTTGGTAGCCGTTGGACTGCAGAGCTTCCAGAATGACCTCCGGAAATTTCGCCACAGCAAATTTGAAGACGTACTGCCCGTCCATGTAGGGGAAATAGTCTTCTTCCTCCCACATTTTGGGGGTGAAGTAAGCCCCGCCGAATTCTTGCTCGGGGTAGCCGAAGCGTTCGGTACCGAGATGGACGCCGCCGTGCGCCCCCGGGTTGAGGATGCAGAGTTTTTCGGCGTGCTCCCCGTCGGCGTGCAGGTGGGTGGAGAGGATGCCCCGCTCGGGGTCTTCACTCGGCTGCACGACCACGGCGCCGGCCCCGTCTCCGAAGATGACGGTGACGTTGCGGCCGCGGGTGCTGAAGTCCAGCCCGCAGGAGTGCATCTCCGCCCCCACGACGAGGACGTTTTTGTACATGCCCGTTTTGACGTACTGGTCGGCGATGGAGAGGGCATAGACGAAGCCGCTGCACTGGTTGCGAATGTCGAGGGCGCCGATGCCCGTCATGCCCATCTGGCGCTGCAGCAGCACCCCGCTGCCCGGGAAATAGTAGTCGGGGCTGAGGGTGGCGAAAATGATGAAGTCCACGTCTTTGGGGGTGATGCCGGCGCGCTCGATGGCGATTTCGGCGGCTTTCACCCCCATGGTGGAGGTGGTCTCCTCGTGTTTTTTGGCGTAGCGCCGCTCGACGATGCCCGTACGTTCGCGAATCCACTCGTCGGAGGTGTCCATGACGCGGGCCAAGTCGTGATTGGTGACGACCTTCTCGGGAACGTAATAGCCGATCCCGCCGATTTTCGAACGAATCATACTGGAGTTATTTCTGGGTTAAAGATGTGGAAGCAGCGCTTCCATTTGGCGGGGCTCAGGCCGGGGTTTTTTCGGGGGCGGGCTGCAGGATTTCCTTCAACTTCTCGACGGCAAAGTCCACTTCGGCGCGGGTGTTGAAGTGGGAGAAGGAAAAGCGAATGGTCTTGTAGCCGGTGTCGGCACCGATGGCTTTGAGGACGTGAGAGCCCGTTTCGGCTCCCGAGCTGCAGGCGCTGCCCCCGCTGGCACTGACACCCGCAATGTCGAGCAACATGACCAGCATTTCGGATTTGGGGGAGGGGGGGAAGGCGGCACTCAACACGGTGTAAAGGTGCTCCCCGTCGTCGTAGCCGTTGAAGCGGATGCCGGGCACGGCTTCCTGAAGCCGGGCCTTCATGTAGTTGCGCACGTCCGCAATGTGCTCGTGGCGCGCTTCGAGTTGGGTGCAAGCCAGTTCGAAAGCTTTGGCCAGGCCCACGATGCCGTACAGGTTTTCCGTACCGCCCCGCATGTTGCGTTCCTGGGCGCCCCCGTCGATGAAGGGCCGCAGCCGGACCTCGTTGCGCACATACAGGAAGCCCACCCCTTTCGGGCCGTGGAACTTGTGCGCCGAACCGGCCAGGAAATCCACCGGGGTTTTCTGCACATCGATGGGGAAATGAGCCACCGTTTGCACCGTGTCGGAATGGAACAGAGCGCCGTATTGCCGGCAAAGGGCGCCGACGGTGTCGATGTCCAGCAGGGTGCCGATTTCGTTGTTGGCGTGCATCAGGGACACGAGCGTCTTCTTCCCACCGGCCTGCAGGTTTTTTTCCAGGGCTTCCAAATCGACCCGACCGTAACGGTCTACGGGAAGCAGAACCACCTCCACCCCCTGTTTTTCGAGGGTTTCCAGCGCGTGGAGGATGCAGTGGTGCTCGGTGGGGGAACTGATGATGCGCTTCACCCCCAGGTCGCGGACGGAGCATTTCAGCACGGTGTTGTGCGATTCGGTACCACCGGAGGTGAAGAACACTTCGCCCACCGAGGCGCCGATGTGCTGGGCCACCGTTTTGCGCGCCTGCTCGATGAGGGCGCGCGCGGCCCGTCCTTCGGCGTGAATGGAGGAGGGGTTGCCGAAAGTGTGGCGCATGGTGTGTTCCATGACCTGGATGACCTCGGGGTCCAGGGGCGTCGTGGCGGCGTTGTCGAAGTAAACTCTCATAGTTCGGGGAATGTGTGCTCGAAAGGAGCAAAAATAAGAAACCCGTCGGGAGGGCCTGCCCTCGCCTCCGCTCGGCGTCCCGATGGGCGGGGTACTTTCGCGGTAGGCGTGCATTTTCTGCTAACTTTGCCAACACCAGGTCAGGAATCCAGGTACATCCTCCAACTGAAAATCATTCTCGCGATCGTGGAGATTACTTCCATCAAGGTTATGAATCGTTCTACCGACGAAGAGTTGGTGGCGGCCTATCGGACCACGGGGGAAAACCGGTTCCTGAGCGAATTGTATCGGCGCTACGCCCATCTGGGGTACGGTTTGGGTTTGAAGTACATGAAAGACGAGGAAGAAGCCCGGGATGCTTTGGCCGACGCGTTCGCCACCCTGGTGCAACGGCTCAAAAACATGGAGGGGGAGGTGCTGTCTTTCCGCAGCTACTTCTACACGGTGGTCAAGAACGAATGCCTGGGCCGGCTGCGCCGCAAAAAGCAGGAACAAGCCCAAAACGAAGCCTGGCAAAAACACAACCCCGATGCCGCTTTTGTGGAAAGTGAGGCGTTGCAGACTCTTATTGAACAAGAGGAGGATGTGGAGCGCCTGATAGCCGAAGTGCTGGAAAGCCTCAAACCCAACCAACGGCGCTGCCTCCGCCTGTTCTTCTTCGAGCAATTGAGCTACCAGGAAATCAGCGAGCAAACGGGTTTCACCTTCAAGGAAGTGAAAACCCACCTGCAGAACGGAAAACGCAATCTCAAAATCCGATTGGTCGAAAAAATGAACAAAACAACCTGAATGCTACACTCCTAACGAAGTACTCGAGAAAATGACCAAGCTCCCCAAAAAAATAGCGGCTTTTTTCTTCCCCAAACTCGCCTGGCCCTACCGGAAACTGCGCGATTACTTCCGGGGTGACCTGGCCTCCGAAGAGCGCTTCGAGCTGGAAAGCGCCCAGCTGGACGACCCCCTGCTCGATGAAGCCCTCGAAGGCTACCGCTGGCTCCAACAGGAAGGCAAGCCCTTGCCCGACGATGCTTTTTTTCGTCAGCTGGAAGAAAGCCTGCTCACCTCCGGGAACCCCACCCCAAAAGTCGGTCGCCGGCTTTTTCAACGGAAACTTCTCCGACCCTGGGGAATGGCCGCAGCCATAGCTGCCCTTTTACTTGTAGGTTACATCGGCTTTACTCACCTTGGAGCGAAGGAAGGGGATGAACTCTTCGCAGCTTTGTACCACCCCCCCGAACTCGAAATGCCCGTCCTTCGCTCCTTCGACACGGCGAGCCCCCAGGAGTTCGACCCCCAATTGATGGAGGCGTATCAGTTGCTTCAGGAAGCTCGTTACGAGGACAGCTTTCGTCTCTTCCGTGCCTTTCTCCAGAAGCAGCCCCAACAGCCTTTCGCCCAGTTCTATGCGGGCATCGCTGCGCTGGAGGCAAATCACTGGCCCGAAGCCGCCACTCACTTCCGCAAGGTGCTGGAGTTGAACAGCCACCTGCGCCAGGAGGCGCAGTGGTATTTGGCGCTCAGCCTCTGGAAGCAGGATAGCACCGAGGAAGCCCGCCGCTTGGTGGAGGAAATCCTGGCCCAGCCCGGGCACCCCTATCGAAAACCGGCGAAAAAACTCCGAAAAGCCCTCGAACCCTGAACCCCCTCCCCCCAACCGAGAAGGGCTTTGTCTCCCGCTTGCGGAAACAAAGCCCTTTCCTTTTTGTCCTATCTTTGTCGGACTCACGCGCGATTCCGTTGCGAAAACGCTACCGCCTCCCAACCCTGAAGGATAATAATTCCTCTTTGTGGAAGGTTAGATTCTTCCCCGCACCTCCCACCCGAGGTGCTCCATCGAAATGACCCGAACATGCGCATTCTCTTTTCCACGCTCGTTGTGTCGCTCTTGCTGGGGCTGAGCCCGTTGTGGGGGCAAAGTGCCGATGAACGTCTGGTTCAGTTTTCCGGCATGGTGCTCGACGGTACCACCGACCAGCTCATCCCCGTGCCCTACGCCAACATCCTGGTGAAAGACAAGGGGCGGGGCACCTACTCGGACTTCAACGGCTTTTTCTCCATCGTCGTGGAAAAGGGCGACACCATCGAGTTCAGCGCGGTGGGTTACAAGACCGTGCTCTTTGCCATTCCCGATTCGCTGAAGGACAACCGTTACTCCATCGTCCAGCTGATGACACAGGACACCATCAACCTGCCCGAGACGGTGGTCTTCCCCTGGCCCAGCAAAGAGCACTTCAAACTGGAATTCCTGGCCATGGACGTCAGCAGCCAGATGCAGGAGCGCGCCGCCCGCAACCTCGCCGAAGAAACCCTCGAACGCATGCGCCACAGCGTGCCGGCCGACGGCCGCGAAAACGCCAACTTCTACCTGCGCCAGCAGGCCCGCAGCTTCTACTACATCGGCCAGCAACCGCCGATGAACATCTTCAACCCCATCGCCTGGAAGCAATTCTTCGACGCCTGGAAGCGCGGCGATTTCAAAAAGAAGGACCAGTAAGCGCCCGCCCCCTCACTCTTCCCCGTTCCGACCATTGCCCGAAGCCCGGACGGTCGCCCGCCCGTCGATGAGGCCGCCGAAGAAGACGGCGTTGGCCGTCAGGCGGTTCGTGCCGTACCAGAAGGCGCGGAAGTTGGGGTTGTCCGTCACGGCGATTACGCGGCCGGAGCCGAAGGAACCCACCACCGTCTGTGCCGAATTTTTCAAGGCCTCGAGGTTTTGCGCGGAGATGTAGCCGCTGAGCAGGGGCGCTTCGGTGTACACCAGCGGGGCCGCGTAGGGATTTTTCGGAGGTTGGAGGAAGAGGGTGCCCTGCCGGAATACGGGCAGGCGGTCGCGGGTGAGGCCGAAGGCCAGCGGATGGCTGCGATCCACCTCCACCTCGAAGATGGAACCCCCGATGACCTGGGCGCCGAAGTCGGCCCCCAACTTTTCGTACGGCCGGCGGCCCTTGTCTCCTTCGGGGGGGCTTTTGGTTTCCACGTTCAAAAGGCCCTGGTTTTTCGCCCATTGAACCGCGTTCTCCAAAGCCAGCAAGGTGCCGCCCTTGCGCAGCCAGTCTTTCAGGTTGTTCATGCCGCGCAGGGAGCCATAGCGGCCCCCGGGAAGGATGAGGACGGTGTAGCGGCTCAGGTCGGCACGCCCCAGATTGTCCACGTCCAGCAAGGTGACGGGGATGTCATACCGCTGGTCGAAGAGGTGCCACAGCTCCCCGGCGTCGTAACTCGAGACCCCTCCCCCCACCAGGATGGCGATGGCGGGCAAGGGCACGTTTTCGAAGGTGGGGCTGCCCAGGTCCACCCCTCGGTCGCTTTGCCCCGTCCCGACGGCGTGGACGCGCACGGCATAGCGTTCGGCCAGAGAGCCGAGCAGCTCGTGGATGGAGGCGGGGTCGAGGGGTTGATTCTGAAGGGGAAGCAAGAGAGTGCCCGGCGGATAGGAGGCCCCGTCCTGGGTGAAAGCCTGTGTGGCGACCTTGCAACGCAGCTCCTCTTTCAACAGGGCATGCAGTACGGCCGGAGCGTGGTAGTCACGCCAGTCGATGAGGTAGGCATAGCGGGCGGGTGAGAGGTTGGAGCGCGGGAGCAGCGCCGGGGGGTTGGTGATTGCTTCGCCCAGCATTTCGGGGCGGAAGGCGCTTTTGGGCACGGGGTCGTGCTGCAGGTCGAAGGCCAGGGGCAGGGTCCAGGTGGAGACGTCGTAAAAGAGGCTGTCGCGAAACTCGGTTTGCCGCTCGAAGATGCCGCGGATGAGCCGAAACTGCGGCTGCTGCATGGGCACGATGTAGGCATCGGCAGGGGTGTAGGAGCCGGAGGGTCCCTGCCATGGCTCCCCGAGGTGGTAAACCTCGATGTCGTGGCGTTGGAGCAGCTCGATGAAGCGCACCACGCGGGCGGGGTCTTCGGGCTCGCTGAAAACGTAGGCTTGCACGGCGTGCTTGGCGGCCGCCTCGCGGGCGGTGAGGAAGAAGCGGCGCTGATAGTCCAGCAGGTCGGTGCGCATTTCGCGGGCGGCCTGTAGAGTGGACAGGGCGGTGCGCACCTGATTGCGGATGGTGAAGGCGAAGCTCATGGGGCCGTGGTCGGTGTCGCGCAGGTGGCCGCGCGAGCTGGCCTGCTCGAACAAGATGCCGATGCCGCCGTTGACGTCGGGGTAGCTGCTGCCCTTGCCGTAGTAGAAGTCGTCGTAGGATTCCTCGGAATAGTACAGGGAGCCGATTTGGTCCAGGGCGGCGGCGTGGTAGGTGCCGATGCGGGCGGTGAGGGTTTGGTTTTCGGGAGGGGTGATGGGGTTGGTGCGGGAGGGGATGCCGGGTTGGAAGAAGAAGGTGCGGTCGGAGCCCATTTCGTGGTGGTCGGTCAGGATGTTGGGCTTCCAGTGGTGGAAAATGCGCAGGCGGCCCTGGCTTTCAGGGTGTTGGCTGGGCAGCCAGTCGCGGTTCAGGTCGAACCAATAGTGGTTGGTGCGGCCCCGGGGCCAGACTTCGTCGAACTCCCGGCTCTGCACGTCGCTGACCAGGTTCTTGCTCTTGTGCATGTTGGCCCAGGTGGAGAAGCGCTGCAAGCCGTCGGGGTTGAACGAGGGGTCCAGCAGGATGACGACCTCATCGAGCAGGCGGCGCACCTCGTCCGATTGCCCGGCGGCCAGGTGGTACGCCACCAGGGGCGCGGCGTTGGCGCCGCTGGGTTCGTTGCCGTGGATGGAAAACCCCTGATAAACGACCGCCGGCATGGTGCTGAGGTCCAATTTCGGGGAGCGTTCGGGGTCGGTCAGGGCCAGGTGCTCGGCCTGAATGGTTTCCAGATTGCGGTGGTTTTCCGGCGAGGTGATGAGGAGCACCAGCAGGGGGCGCCCCTCGTACGTGCGCGCGTATTCCTGCAAAACGACCCGGTCGGATGCCTGAGCCAGGGCTTGCATGTAGCCCACGAGTTTGTCGTGACTCAGGTGCCATTCCCCCACCTGAAACCCAAACCAGGATTCGGGGGTGGGGATGGAGGGGTCGTAGGGG
>CAZBYX010000131.1:0-9761 GCA_964496055.1 uncultured Saprospiraceae bacterium | reverse complement strand
GGGGCCGAGGGTGGGGGAGGGCGAATCCGGCAAGATACCGACGGCGGTGGCTTCATCGCGGTTGATGATCCAACAGAGGTTGACGCTGCCCTCCGGGGTGTTTTGGGGAGCGGAGTCGATGGCAAAGACACTGCTGTCGGGCAAGAGGTGAAGGTGGGGCTTGCCCAGAGAGCCGAGTTCGGAATAGCTTCCGGTGCTCCAGGTGTCGGTGGCGGGGTCATACACCTGGATGACCTGGGTGTCGAAAGGTTGTGTGATGTCGCCGAACCCGAAGGACAGGACGGTTCCATCCGGCAGCAGGATGGCGCTGCGGCTTTGCGTGCCGGCATTGAAGGGGATGGCACTGACGGGCGTGGCGGTGCGTGTGGTGGGCTCGTAGATGGTCACGTCGTTGCTGAAGTTGAACTCCAGGTCCATAGTCAAGACGCGGCCGTCTTGCAGCAGCAAGGCTTCGGAGGTTTGGAGGGGCTGAGGTGGGTCCAGGTAAAACAGGGAACCGGAGGTGGGCACCGCAGCCGGAATGAAAATCTGCCCGCCCGCACCGATGAAGAGCACTTCGCTCTGGGCGGCCAGCCAGAAAGTGTGGGAGCCTCCGGCATCGAGGGGACCGGGGGATTCCTGATCGGACCAGCTTTCGGTGCCCGGGTCGTAGATGCTGAAGTCCCCGTTGGTGGTGGACAAGAGGACGTAGTCGTCCGGCAGCACCACAGCGGAGTGCCCCGAATAGATGGGGTTGAAGAATTCGAAGGCCCCCGTTGCCCGCCACTGGCCCGTAGCGGGTTCGTACACCTGGCTCTGCTGTTTTTTCCCGGTAAAATCCTGGGTGCCGCCGATGGCGAGGATGGCGCCCGTGGAGAGGGTGACCACCGCGGTTTGGGCGATGGGGAAGGCCAGGTCGCTTTCCTGGCTCCAGGTTTCCGTTTGCCAGTCGTAGCGCCAGGTGGCGGCCGAGGGGGTGGGGAAGGCACTTGTGCCGCCGAAGACGAGGATGTCGCCGTCAGCTAATTGAGCGCTCCCGAAGTGCATTAGGGAGGCTTGCAGCGGGGTGGTGGAACGGACGGGGACGCTCTGACCGAAGACCATGGGTACAGCCCAGAGCCAGCCGAGGGAAAGCAGGGCGAGGCGGAACATGGGAAGGGGCTTTGATGAGGAAAAATGGTTCGGGAACAAATGTATCGGCGCCCCTTGCACCGCGCCCTTACCCATTTGGGTGATTTTGGAAGGGCTGCAATTCAATCGAGCAGACGGTCTTTCCAGGTTTTGGAAACGGCTTCGGCGCGGGAGTTCACGTGGAGCTTCTCGTAGATGTTTTTGATGTGGGTCTTGACGGTGTTGGTGCTGATGAACAGACGCGCGGCGATGGTGCGATAATTTTCGCCCTCGCACAGCAAGGCGAGGATTTCTTTTTCCCGCTCCGTGAGGGGGTTTTCGCTGTTCTTGCGGAAGGAAGCCACCACCATTCGGGCGATGGGTGCGCTCATGGGGGCGCCCCCTGAATGCGCTTCCCGCAGGGCTTCGAGCAGGCGTGCCGGTGGGGTGCCCTTCAGCAGGTAACCCACCGCCCCTTCGCACAGGGAGCGAAACACCGACTCGGAGTCTTCCTGCACGGTGAGCATGATGATGGGCAGGTGCGGCAAGGCCTTGCGAAAGAGCCGCACCCCTTCGATGCCGCTGATGCCCGGCAGCCCGATGTCCATCAAGACCAGGTCGGGGGGATTGCCGCTGAGCCGCTCCAGGGCGGTTTCGCAGCTTTCGAAAGCGCCGTGGCAATGGAAGCCGGGCGTCCCGTTCAGCAACAGCTCGAGCAAGCGCCGGATGTCGGGGTCATCTTCCACGATGGCCACTCGGATGGGAATGTCTCGGTGTGATGGCTTCATTGGGCACAAATTGGGGGTTAGGGGGCGGGGAGGGGTTCCCCTTTTTGGGTGATTTTCCAGGTTAGCTCCAGGGTGGTCCCTTGCCCCGGGAGGGAGTGCACCTGCAATTGTGCTCCGATTATTTTGGCGCGGGCAAACATGTTCTTCATCCCCTGCCCATGCGAGGCCTGACGGGGGTCGAAGCCTTTGCCGTCGTCGTGGAAGAGCAGGTGAACCAACCCTTCCTTCAGGTGCACCTTCAGATGTGCATTCGCAGCCTCCGAATGCCGCAGGCAGTTGGTGAGAGCCTCTTTGACCAGCAACAGCAATTGGCGCCGGTGGTGGGCACTGAGGGCGACCCTCTCCATCCGGGGGTGAAGCCCCTCCATTTGAAAGGTGATGGAGCTGTTTTCAAAAAAGTGGTTGGCGAAGTCCCGAATGCGCAGCAGCGAATTGTAGAGGTTGTCCTGAGAGGGGTCGAGCACCCAGATGAAGTCCCGCATCCCGTTGCGCAGCTCTTCGACGTGTGCGGCGATTTCCTGCAACAAGGGTTGGAGGTGGGGGTCTCGGGTTCGGGATTGTGCCACCCCCGTCAACAGGGCGATTTTGGTGATTTTGTTGCCGGCTTCGTCGTGAAAGTCTCGGGCGCTGCGTTTGCGGAAGCTTTCGCGTTCCGCTTCGCGTATCCGCTCCTCCCGACGCACGGTGCCCTCCCGCCATCGAACGAACCACACCGCTCCGCCCAGAAGGGTGGCTGCGTAAAACGCCCAGGCCCAAGGGGTGGCCCACCAGGGCGGGAGGATGGTAATGCGCAGGGTTCGGGGTTGTTCCATCCAGATGTCGTCGTGGTTGGCGGCTTTTATTTTCAGGGTGTATCGGCCGGGGGAAAGGTTGGGGTAGGATATGTGGCGCCGCTCGGTGTACACCCACGCCGGGTCCAGACCTTCCAGCATATAGGCGTAGCGACAATTCTCGGGCTGCAGGTAACTCAGGGCGGCGAACTCGAAGGACAGGTGGTTTTGGTAGTGCTTCAGCTCCAGGGTGCTCAGTTCATCGATGGGGGCGGGCAAGGAGGATTTCTTCTCCTGCCCTCCGACCGGAACGGGCTGGTTGAACAGTTCGAAGGCCGTCAGGGCCAGGCCTGGGGGGTGTGGGTAGGGGCGGATGTCGGCCGGGTTGAAGAAGGTGAGGCCGTTGGGGCCGCCGAAAAGGAGCAACCCATTTTCGGCTTTGTAGAAGGCGTATTGGTTGAATTCGTTGCCCGGCAGACCGTCTTCGTGGGTGAAGGACTGGCATCGAAATGCCCCCTCCTCGTACTGGATCATACTCAGCCCGCCGTTGGTGCTGGCCCACAGTCGGCCCGTATCGTCTTCCAGCAGGCCGTACACCACGTCGTTGGGCAGCCCGTCCTTTCGATAGAATCGGCGGAAGCGCCCCTGGCCCAGCCAGAGATTGAGGCCCTGGGCCGTGCACACCCACAGGCGCCGGCGGCTGTCCTCGAACAGCGAGAGGACCATGTTGCTGCTCAGCGATGCCGGGTTGTCCGGATCGTGGGTGAAGCAGGTGAAAGACTTTCGATCGGCTTCCAACCGACACAAGCCCCCGGTGGCGGTGCCGGCCCAGAATCGTTGCTGGCTGTCTTGCAACAAATAGAAGACATAGGGGCTGGAGATCGGAGCCGCCGAATCGTCGGGCGCCAGGACCTCGAAGCGGTTTCGGCTGAATTCGTAGCGAACCAACCCGCGATTGGGGGTGGCCAGCCAAAGCAGATCGCGGCCTTCGCGCCACAGATCATGAATTCCACTCGATTGGGTCAATGATGCCAAACCCGGGATGGGATGAAACTGCCATCGGCCTTCGGGGGTGGCGCTCAGGCGGGCCACCCCATGTCGCCAGAAGGTGACCCACAGTTCGTCGGCCTGGAAAACGACGTTGATGACGTAATCGTGGGGCATCGAGGGGGTGTTGGCGGGGTTGAGGCATTCCACCTCGAGGGAAGAAGGGCGGTTCCATGAACGGGGGCCGATGCGGGTAAGCCCTTCCCGCGTTCCCAGCCACAGATTGCCGCGGGAATCCTGAGCCATGCCAAAGATGACATCGGAGCAGCCGAGTGCCTGCCCCTCAGGCGAATGGAGGGTATGGAAAACCGGAGGCCGGGTGGAAAACCCGTCAATGCCTTGTCGTGTGGCCGCCCACATCAAACCGGGCTGGACGAGAAGCAGGTCCTGCACGTAGGTGTCGGCCAGGGTGTGGGCGTTGCCGGTTTGAGGCTCGAACGGCTCCCAATGAGAGGCAGAGGGTTGGCGACGGTAATAGTACAGCCCTTCGAGGGTGCCGACCCAGAGCCGCCCTTCCTCATCGAATTGGAGGGCGTTGACGGCATTGGCCAGCCGATTGGAGTCCGTTTGGGGGCGAGGGAAGTGGCTGTCGAGGTATTCCAACCCCTTTGTCCGGTCTTGCCTCCGAAAGCGATGCAGGCCCGACAACCCGCCGACGAAAACCTCGCCCTCCTGCATGGCCAGCGCCAGGACGGTGCTCAGTCCCGGAGTGCTTATCCGCTCCAGCCGGCCATCGGAAAAACGGACGAACAAACCCGCACTCGTGCCCATCAGGAGGGCTCCTTCTTCCAGGGGCAGCAAGGCGTTCACTTCACCGATTTGGAGGAGGGAACTGTCCAGCCGGGCCAAGGAGACGAAGCGCCGCACCTTTGGGAGGAACAACAACAGCCCTTTGTCGGTGCCGACGGCCAGGGTGTCGTGGTTGAGCCAGGCCAGGGCTCGTACGGCAAGGTTGGCGGGAGCCTGGAAACCGTCCGAGGGCAGGTAGGTTTGGAAGATTTCCCGGCGGCGGTCAAATCGGCAGAGCCCGCCGTTGAAGGTTCCGATCCAGAGGTTGCCCGCGGCATCTTCCGTCAGGGCCTGCACGAAATTGCCCGCGAGGCTTCGAGGGTTGCCGTCTTCGTGGAAATAGGAGCGGAAACCATGGCCGTCGTATCGGTTCAATCCATCCTGGGTGCCGGCCCAGAGAAAACCCCGGCTGTCCTTGAAAAGAACGTTGACGTGGCCTTGCGAAAGACCCTGTTCTGTGCCGAGGTGGCGGATTAATGGAAAGAACTGTGCGTGGAGGCTGAGGAAGGCGCCCAAACAGAGGAGAAGGAGGGGGGTTCGGGGGGAAGCGACCAACTTCATCGGTCGAAAATAACCATTTGTTGGGATTAGAAGGGGAATGGAGTCCTTTTCGAAGGCGCTCCTCCGTCCGCCGGGAAACCCCGACGGGTAATTTCTCCGCGCTTGCCGGCGCTAAACTCCCAGGAAACGTATCTTTGCCCCTCCCGACGTTCTTCCCTTGATTTTCAAGGCCGAATCAATCACTCAACGCGCATGGACACACAAGCTCCCCCCAGAAATTCGACCCAAACCGCCCCCCCCAACCTTCCCGGAGACCCGAGCCTTCCTTCCTCCGCCGAGGAACTCCGCCGCTTGATGGAAGCCGACAAGGGAAGCTACAAGTATTCGGTGGAAGATTTCTTCCGCCACCCCGAACGCACCCGCTTTCAGCTCTCCCCGGACGGCACGCACTTCTCCTGGCTGGGGCTGTACCAACGCCGGCAAAACATCTTCGTCCAGAAAATCGGAGAGGGCGCCGAACACCGCCTGACCTCCGAAACCGACCGCGACATCGCCTGGTATTTCTGGGCCGGTAAGGAGCGCCTGGTCTATGCCAAAGACGAAGGGGGCAATGAAAATTTCCACCTCTACGTCGTCAGCCGCGACGGCAGCGACCTGCGCGAGCTCACCCCCTTCGAAGGGGTGCGCATCCAGCTCATCGACGAACTGGAAGACAACGAGGAGGAAATCATCATCGGGATGAACAAAAACAACCCCCACCTCTTCGAGCCCTTCCGCCTCAACATCGTCACCGGGGAATTCCAGCAGCTGGCCGTCAACGACAACCTCGAAGAACCCATCAGCGGCTGGATGACCGACCACGAAGGGCGCCTGCGCATCGCCGTCAAAGTCGTGAACGGAACCGACACCGTCCTCATGTACCGCGATGCGGAATCCGAGCCCTTCCGCGAAGTGCTGCGCACCGATTTCCGGGTTACCGTCTCCCCCCTGTGCTTCGATTTCGCCCAACCCCACGTCGTGTACGTCTCCTCCAACCTGGGCCGCGACAAGTGCGTCATCACTCGGCTGGACATGCACACCGGCCGGGAAATCGGCGAACCCCTCTTCGCCCACCCCGAAGTGGACGTGAACGGCCTGCACTACTCGCGCAAGCGCAAGGTGCTCACCCACATCTCCTTCGTCACGGACAAGCGCCGCCTCCACTTCCTCGACCCCGAAACCGAAAACCTCTTCCGACGCCTGGAACGCGACCTCGGCGCCTACGAAATCGTCGTCGTCAATGCCAGCCGCGCCGAAGACAAGTTCATGATTCGCACCTACAGCGACCGCTCCCTCGGTGCCTACTACTTCTACGACAAACCCGCCGACCGCCTGGAAAAACTGGCCGAGGTGAGCCCCTGGCTCGACGAAGCGGACATGGCCCCCATGAAACCCATCCAATACACGAGCCGCGACGGACTGACCATCCACGGCTACCTCACCCTCCCCTCCGACCGCGAACCCCGCAACCTGCCCGTGGTCATCAACCCCCATGGCGGGCCCTGGCACCGCGAGACCTGGGGCTACAACCCCGAAGTGCAACTCCTGGCCAGCCGCGGCTACGCCGTGCTCCAGATGAATTTCCGCGCCAGCCTCGGCTACGGGCGCGCCTTCTGGGAGGCAGGCTTCAAAGAGTGGGGCCGCAAAATGCAAGACGACATCACCGACGGAGTGCGCTGGCTCATCGAGCAGGGCATCGCCGACCCCAAACGCATCGCCATCTACGGCGGCAGCTACGGCGGCTACGCTACCCTGGCCGGCGTCACCTTCACCCCCGAACTTTACGCCTGCGCCGTCGATTACGTCGGCGTCTCCAACCTCTTCACCTTCATGAACACCATCCCCCCCTACTGGAAGCCCTACCTGGAAATGATGCACGAAATGGTGGGCCACCCCGAACGGGATGCCGAACGCATGCGTGCCGCCTCCCCCGTCTTCCACATCGACCGCATCCGCACCCCCCTCTTCGTCGTCCAGGGTGCCAACGACCCCCGCGTCAACATCGACGAATCGGACCAAATCGTCCGGGCCCTGCGCTCCAAAGGCGTGGACGTGCCCTACATGGTCAAGTACGACGAAGGCCACGGCTTCGCCAAGGAGGAAAACAAGTTCGAATTCTACAAAGCCATGATGGGCTTCCTGGCCAGGCACCTTCAATGAGAGTTTAGAGTGTAGAGTTTAGAGTGTAGAGTGGGGTTTGGGTTTGGGGTTTGGGTTTGGGGATCTGGTTTGGGGGGAGAGTGGGAGCAGGGTTCGGATTATCGGCGGAGGGACTTTCGTCGGGTTCTGTTCCGAAAGCAGCAATTTTTCTTATCGAATGGCCATTCCATCCAAGCTGAAAGAGCAACTGAAAGCCTGGGTCAAGCAATTGCCCATTGCGTTCACGAAGAACCAGCGCTACGACCGGCAGACGCAGGCGGTGCTGCGCCGCGTGTGCCGCCCCGATTCGAATTGCGTGGACGTGGGCTGCCACAAAGGAGAGGTGCTGGATCTTTTTCTGCGCTACGCCCCTCAGGGGGTGCATTTCGGCTTCGAGCCCCTGCCCGACCTCTTCGCCGCCCTCCAACAGCGCTACGGCGACCGCTGCCGGCTCTTCGAAATCGCCCTCAGCGATACCCCCGGCCAAAGCACTTTCAACTACGTGCTGACCAACCCCTCCTATTCGGGCTTGCGCCGCCGGCGCTATGACCACCAGAACGAGCGCGACACCACCATCACCGTCCGCACCGAGCTGCTGGACAAGCTCCTGCCCGAGGAGCTCCCCATCCGCTTCGTCAAAATCGACGTGGAGGGCGCCGAATACCAGGTCTTGCGCGGCGCGCGGCGCACCCTGCAACGCCACCGCCCCTATGTCGTGTTCGAGCACGGCCTGGGCGGCGCCGATTGCTACGGCACCACACCGGCGCAGGTGTACGATCTGCTTCAGGGGGAATGCCGGCTGCAGGTCAGCACCATGGCACGCTGGCTTCGGGGACAACCCCCTTTGACCAAGGAGGCCTTCGAGCGCCTGTTTTACGAGGGGAGGGAGTACTATTTCCTGGCTTATCCAGAGGAATAAAAAAAGGTCGGTGAGGAGACCCTCACCGACCGTGCAGCCCGTAGGGGAATCGAACCCCTGTTTCGAGAATGAAAATCTCGCGTCCTAACCACTAGACGAACGGGCCGTGCTTGCAAAAGCGGGCCTGGGCTGAAGCCCGGCCGAATGGTTGGAATTTCGCAGCCCATAGGGGAATCGAACCCCTGTTTCGAGAATGAAAATCTCGCGTCCTAACCACTAGACGAATGGGCCGTGAGCTTTCAAAGATGGGGGCGAAGGCCCCGCGTTTCGAAAACGGCTGCAAATATAGAATGATTCCAAAAATTCCAAAAAGGGGGTGGAAATTTTCGCCCCCCGGAAAAGGGGGCAGCGGCTGTTCAATCTTTCTTTAAATTTGCGCCGCCCTGCCCAAGCGCGCCAAAATCACGGCACTTTCTCAATCACCATCGTGGGTAGCGAAAACCAGCCCGGGGATTTCCCACCCACTGATTATTTAACCCGCTAATTGCTATGGCAAAGAAAATCGCAATCAACGGCTTCGGTCGCATCGGCCGGCTGACCTTCCGCCATTTGCTCCACAAGCCCGACGTGGAGGTGGTCGCCATCAATGACCTGACCGACAACGCCACCCTGGCCCATTTGCTCAAGTACGACTCGGCTCAGGGGCCCTTCGAGGGAACGGTGGAAAGCACCGACGACAGCCTCGTGGTCAACGGCAAGAGCATCCGCGCCTTCGCCGAGCGCGACCCCGCCAAACTGCCCTGGAAAGACCTCGGCGTGGACCTGGTGCTCGAATGCACCGGCATCTTCCGCAGCAAGGACAAAGCCAGCCTCCACCTGCAGGCCGGCGCCCGCGACGTGCTCATCTCCGCCCCGGCCAAGGGCGAGGGGGTGCAGACCATCGTTCTGGGAGTGAACGACCATGAGCTCGACCGCCGCAAGAACGTCTTCTCCAACGCTTCCTGCACCACCAACTGCCTGGCCCCCGTCGCCAAAATCCTCAACGATAACTGGGGCATCATCGTGGGCAGCATGACCACCATCCACGCCTACACCGCCGACCAGCGCATCCAGGACGCCCCCCACAGCGACCTGCGCCGCGCCCGCGCCGCCGCCTTCAACATCGTGCCTACCAGCACCGGTGCCGCCAAAGCCGTCGGAAAGGTGGTGCCCGAAGTGGCCGGCAAACTCTTCGCCATCGCCGTGCGGGTGCCCGTCATCACCGGTTCCATGATCGAGGTCAACGTCCGGCTGGAAAAAACGCCCACCGTCGAGGAGGTCAACGCCAAATTCCGCGAAGAAGCAGAAGGCCGCCTCAAGGGCATCCTCCAGTACACCGAAGACCCCATCGTCTCCGCCGACATCGTCCGCAACACGCATTCCTCCATCTTCGACGCCCAAATGACGGACGTCATCGGCGACATGGTCAAAGTGGTGAGCTGGTACGACAACGAGGCCGGCTACTCGGCCCGCCTGGCCGACCTGGCCCACCTCATCCTGACGAAATAACCCCGTGAAATGGAGTGGGGTGGGGGAGGGCTGGCCGCCTTCCCACCCCCGCCCCTCACCCAGATCCTCAAAGCGCTGCCCTTGTGGGCGGCTTCTTCCATTCTTCCCCATTTGTAAAATCGTAAAATCGTAAAATCGTAAAACCGTAAAATCGAAGGGAGGGTGTGCGGCGAGAGGGCGGGCAAGACATCG
>CAZBYX010000130.1:6658-9767 GCA_964496055.1 uncultured Saprospiraceae bacterium | reverse complement strand
CTCGCGGGCGGCCTCCTCGAATCCTCAAATCCTCCTTATCAATCATTCATCCTCATTCACCGGCGCTATAAACGAAAAGTACAGGATGAAAACGGCACTTCCCACGATTCTGTTGATGCTTGGCAGCGCCTTGCTGGGCGCCCAGAAAAACGGCTTCACGCTGAGCAACCTGCTCATCCCCGAATCGGAAATCCACCACGGCGGGCCACCGCGCGACGGCATCCCCGCCATCGACCGCCCTCGCTTCGTTGCCCCCGAGGAAGCCGATTTCCTTAACGAGCGCGACCTCGTGCTGGGCGTGGTGTGGAACGGCATCGCCAAAGCCTACCCCATCGCCATCCTCGATTACCACGAAATCGTGAACGACGACTTCGGCGGGGAGCCGGTGGCGGTCACCTGGTGCCCGCTCTGCGGCAGCGGAGTGGCTTTCCGCGCCGAAGTGGACGGGCAACGCAAGACTTTCGGGGTATCCGGCTTGCTGTACAACAGCGACGTGCTGCTCTACGACCGGCAGACCGAATCGCTGTGGTCTCAAATCCGCATGCAGGCGGTCAGCGGGCCCGAATCGGGAAAAACGCTCGAGCTCATCCCCACCTTGCGAACCACCTTCGGCCACTGGAAAACCCTCCACCCCCAAACCCTCGTCCTCTCCCCCAAAACGGGTTTCCAGCGCAATTACGCAGCCTCCCCCTACGGAGACTATCCCCTGACACCGGGAATATGGTTTCCTGTGGCGCACCGCTCCCGCGAACTACCTGCCAAAGAGCTCGTCCTGGGCCTGGAAGTGGATGGGAACTACAAAGCATATCCCTACTCCGAATTGCGCAAGGCCGGCCCCACCATCCGCGACACCTTCCAGGGGCGCACCATCCTCATCCGGTACGAGCGAAAGAGCAAGACGGCTATCGCCACCGATGAGGAAGGCAACCCGCTGAAGGTCTTCACCCTCTACTGGTTCGCCTGGTATGCCTTCCACCCGGAAACGCAGGTCTGGCGCGGTGGGAAATGAGCTCAGTCTTTTTCTCCGAGGTAACGGCGATAGCCCAGCTTTTCCAGTTTCTCGAACTTGTGGCGGACGCCATCGGCGAGCCGGCGCTTGAACTGAAGCAGGCGTTCGCGCAGGGCGGGCTGTTGGGCACCCAAAATTTGGGCGGCGAGAATGCCCGCGTTGCGGGCGCCGTTGAGCGCCACCGTGGCCACGGGCACCCCGGCGGGCATCTGCAGGATGGACAGCACGCTGTCCCACCCGTCGATGGAATTGGACGAGCGAATGGGCACCCCGATGACGGGGAGAGGGGACAAGGCAGCCACCATCCCCGGCAGATGGGCGGCGCCGCCGGCCCCGGCGATGATGACCTGCACACCCCGCTCATGGGCACCGCGGGCGAACTCGAACATGCGCTCGGGCGTGCGATGGGCCGAAACGATGGTCAATTCGAAGGGAACGTCCAGTTCCGACAGGACGTCCGCGGCTTGCCGCATGATGGGCAAATCGGAGTCGGAACCCATGATGATGCTGACCATAAGGGAGGGATTGAGGGGTGAGCCCCGCCGGCCCGGGCATCAGGCCACGTCGGCGGGTGCGACGATTTTGAGGGTTTCTTTTACCTGTCGGGCTCGTTCGAGGGCCCGGTCGAGGTCCTCGTCGAGCACCGTGGCGTGCCCCATCTTTCGGAACGGCCGGGTTTCTTCCTTGCCGTAAAGGTGGATTTTGACCCCCTCCATTGCCAGGCACTGTTCGATGCCGAGGTAATGGGCCGGCCCCTGGCTTCCGGGGGCTCCCAGCAAGTTGACCATGACGGCGGGACATTTCAGGCGGGTGCTGCCAAGCGGCAGGTCCAGGATGGCGCGCAGGTGTTGCTCGAACTGAGAGGTGATGCAGGCATCCAGGGTGTGGTGGCCGCTGTTGTGGGGCCGGGGGGCCACCTCGTTGATGAGCAGCTCGTCGTCCCGGGTCCAAAACATTTCCACCGCCAGGAGGCCGCAGAGCCCGAAAGCCTGAATGGTCTTCAGGGCCAGCTCTTCGGCGCGGCGCTCCACCTCCTCGGGGATGCGCGCCGGGCAGGCCAGGAATTCCACCAGATTGGCCGTGGGGTGAAACACCATCTCGACGGCGGGGAAAACGGCCGTTTCTCCGGAAGGGCGGCGGGCTGCAAGGACGGCCAGTTCGGCGCGTATGTCCACCAGGGGTTCGACGATGCAGGGCCCGGGCAAGAGCCGGGGCAAATCCGCTTCCGAGCGCACCACACTCACTCCGCGCCCGTCGTAGCCTGCCAGGCGCGTCTTTTGCACGAAGGGAAGGTCCAGCCGGCCCCGTTTCACCGCCCGCTCGATGGCGCGGGCGTCTTCGAATGCCCGAAACGGCACGGCAGGCAGACTGCGGTCATTGTAGAACAACTTCTGCAGCCCCTTGTCCTTGATGGTCGCCAGCGCCTCCGGCTGTGGATACACCCGCACCCCTTCGGCCTCCAGCCGCTTCAGAGCCTCCACATTGACGTTCTCGATCTCGATGGTCAAAACGTCCAGCTCCTGCCCGAAAGCCAACACATCGTCAAAGTCGGTGAAATCCCCCTCGACGAAGCGCCCCGCCACCCCGCCGGCCGGGTAGCTGCGACGCCGGTCCAGAACCGCCAGCGGGAGGTTCCACGGTTGGGCTGCCTGACACAGCATCCTGCCCAACTGCCCCCCTCCCAAAACACCCACCTTGGTCCGCAGAAAGTCCATCTTCTTCGATTTGATTCGGGGCAAATGTAGCCATTCGAGCGGGTTACCAGAACGGGTGCTGCGCCGCCCCGCAATGAAAAACAGCCTCCCGACCACGAAGGGCGGGGAGACTGTCCCAAATCGAACCTCGCTACTGCTCGCCTCACAGTACGTTCTTCAAATGGCTTTTCGGGGGAGTCGGCCTTTCGGGGTGATAACTCCTTTCGAGCGAAGGAAAAAGTCGATGGCGGGAAATGCCCACCACCGACACCTATGCTATGACACACGCTCTTGCCAAAAAAAGGGGGGGTAGGCTGGCCTAAGTTCTTGCTCGGCAAATGGGGAAAAAAGGGGGGTGGTAAGCACTAAACGGTTATCGGACGAAAAAAAAACGGTCGTAACGAAT
>CAZBYX010000130.1:4460-6558 GCA_964496055.1 uncultured Saprospiraceae bacterium | reverse complement strand
CCCGGCCTGATTGACGACCAGGTTCATTTCCGCGAGCCGGGGCTGACGCACAAAGCCACCATCGCCAGCGAATCGCGGGCGGCGGTGGCCGGCGGGGTCACCTCCTTCATGGAGATGCCCAACACCCGCCCCCCCTGTGTGACCCAGGAGCGGCTGGAAGAAAAATTTGAAATCGCCCGGAAAAGCTCGCTGGCCAACTACTCCTTCTTCATGGGAGCGGCCAACGACAACCTGGAGGAGGTGCTGAAAACGGACCCCCGCCGGGTTTGCGGGGTGAAGGTCTTCATGGGCAGCAGCACGGGCAACATGCTCGTGGACGACGCCCGCACCCTGGAAGCCCTCTTCGAGCGCTGCGAAATGCTCATCGCCACCCACTGCGAAGACGAAGCCACCATCCGCGCCAATGAGCGCCACTTCCGCGAACAATACGGCGAGGACGTGCCCGTGGCCTGCCACCCCCTCATCCGCAGCGCCGAAGCCTGCTGGAAATCCTCGAGCCTGGCCGTCCGACTGGCCAAAAAGCATGGAACCCGCCTGCACGTGCTCCACCTGACGACGAAAAACGAATTGCCCCTCTTCAGCAACGAGCTGCCCCTGGAACAAAAGCGCATCACCGCCGAAGTGTGCGTCCACCACCTGTTCTTCAACAGCGAGGACTACGCCGACCTCGGCACCCGCATCAAATGCAACCCCGCCATCAAGGATGCCACCCACCAGCGCGCCCTCTGGGAAGCCCTGCTCGACGACCGCCTCGATGTCGTCGCCACCGACCACGCCCCCCACACCCTCGAAGAAAAAAACCAACCCTACTTCCAGGCACCCTCCGGGCTTCCTCTGGTGCAGCACAGCCTGTCGGTCATGCTCCACTTTTACCACCAAAGACGCATCAGCCTGGAGCGCATCGTGGAGAAAATGTGCCACAACCCCGCCCGCTGCTTCCGCATCGAAAACAGGGGCTTCCTCGACGAGGGCGCCTTCGCCGACCTCGTTCTGGTGGACGTGGAAAAGGAATGGACGGTGAGCCCCGAAAACATCCTCTACAAATGCGGCTGGAGCCCCTTCGAAGGCATGCAATTCCGCGGACGAGTGGAAGCCACCGTCGTCAGCGGCCATCTGGCCTATCGCAACGGGCAGTTCGACGATTCCCGCCTGGGCCGACGCCTTGCCTTCCAGCCCCCGAACGAGTGAAATCCGTTCAGCCAAACATGCTGACTGTCACCCCAACGAACAGCAAAACCAACACCATCAATCCCAGGAAGATAGCCGTGAGGATGCCTATGAACTGGTAGTGATTGCTCAGGTTCTCCAATCCTTCGGTAAGCATCCTCGAACTGCGGCTGGCCAAAGCCTCCTGCGTACGGTCGGCGAAGCGATAGAGGTAAAACATGGGGAAAAAATACACCACGGCGAAAACCAAATAGATTAGGCCCACTTGGAGGCGATTGCCAATACTTTTGGCAAAGGAATCGAAGCCGAGCATGGCAACGGCAAGCACCACCATGAAGCCCACGCCAATGAAACCCAGGATGGCCAGGAATTTGGCCCATTTGGCGCTCAAACGGAGGTGGTCCATGGCGGCCGGCCCCACCTCGAGACCGGCGGGAGCATTTTGGTCGAGAATCTGATCCGAATCCATAGCATTCGAAGTTTTTCGTTGGTTTTCTTTTTCCACCAAATCAACTAAAATTCCCCCAGACCGCAAACCCAAGCCCATGCCCGGCAAATTGCACTTCATCGCCCTGTTGCCCGATGCCTCCATCCAGGAGGAGGTCACGGCTTTCAAAAAAACCGCCGCCCGGCGATTTGGCAGTAGCCACGCGTTGAAATCCCCCCCACACATCACCCTGTACCCCCCCTTCCGCTGGGAGGAGGAAGAAGTGCCCTTCCTGGAAAAAGCGCTGGAACGCTACGCCGGCGAGCTCCAACCCTTCGAGGTGGTTTTGAAGGGCTTCGACCGCTTCGATTCCAGGGTTCTCTTCGTCCGGGTGTTGCCAAGTGCCGAGTTGGAAGGATGGCATGTCGGACTGAAAAAAGCCCTCGCGCAGAACCTGGGGCTCTCCCTGACCGACACCCGCCCCTTCCACCCCCACATGACCGT
>CAZBYX010000130.1:0-4360 GCA_964496055.1 uncultured Saprospiraceae bacterium | reverse complement strand
GCTTTTCCTATCTTCGCCCGCCCGTTCGCATCAAACCGCCGGAGTTCATGCGCAGCAGCATTTTCGCAGGGATGTGTCTCTTGTTGAGTTCCTGCCTTTGGGGGCAGAACCTCATGCTCGAAACCTATGGGGGGTTCAACCGCACCAATTACAAGGACGAGGAGCGCAGCAGCAGCCAGGACTTTCTCACCTACGGGGCGCGGCTGGCGGGCGGCTTGCCGCATGTGCAGCTCGGGGCCGAGCTGGAAAAGTCGCTCACCGGCGCTGAATTTTCGCTCGAGGAAGGCAGCCGGAGGGAAATTTATCGCTCGGATTACGTGGGGGCTTTCCTGCGCATCAAGCTCTCTTCGCTGCCCGCCCATCGCTTCGGCCTGGTTTTGAAGGCAGGGGCCGGATTGTACGACACCTCCGTCGAGCTCCGGTTTCCCGGCAACCCCGCACTCGACATCCAGGGGAGCTACCCCGACAAAGCCCTGGGCTATCACTTCGGCATCGGCTTTTCCTCTCCGCTCTATCGCACCATCCTCTGGAGTCTCACCTACCAGTTCAATGGCTACAAACGGGAGGCTCTGAGCCTCGGCAATCAAGCGCTGCCCGCCTACACCGCCAACCACCATTCCTTGCAACTGGGCTTGAGCGTCAATCTGGTCTTCGGAGAGGCGCGTCGCCGCGCCGACGAATGGCTGGCCCCCCGCAAGAAACGCTGAATCCTCCCTTTCCGGCTGGAGGCGGAAATTGCCTAAATTCACGGGTGCGTTAACTTCCTGCCAATCAAAACCTCCCGTTATGAAAAAGACATTTACGCTTTTGCTGAGCTTTCTCCTCGGTTTGGGGGCACTCGGTGCTCAGGATACCTTCTCCATCGTCGCAGTGGATACGGAAACGGGCGAGGTGGGCAGTGCGGGGGCTTCCTGCGTGCCCAACGCCGGCTCCTTGGGGGGTGTCATCCTCATCAGCGGCATCATTCCGGGGCGGGGGGGCATCAACGGGCAGGCGCTGGTCTGCATCCCCCACGTCAATTTGAACAACGCCCTGGAGCAGATGGAAGCGGGGCTTTCGCCCCAGGAAATCATCGAGTGGTTGCAAAACAACGATGCCTGCGGAGCCGGCGGCCCCCAGGACCGCCAGTACGGCATCGCCGACTTCGACAGCCTGGGCAATGCCCGCACCGCCGCCTTCACTGGAACGAACACCCTGGACTGGGCCGGCCACATCACCGGGCCGAACTACAGCATCCAGGGGAACATCCTGCTGGGTCCCCAAATTCTCGACAGCATGGAGGCCCGATTCCTGCGCGAGGAAGGCTCCCTGGCCAAAAAGCTCATGGCCGCCATGCAGGGCGCCAATGTGCCCGGAGCGGACAGCCGCTGCCTCGATGACGGGGTGTCCAGCTTTTCGGCTTTCCTGCAGGTGTTCAAACCCACCGACCCGCCCGACAGCCCCTTCCTCCGCCTCAACGTAGCCGAAGTGCCGCCCGGCGTGGAGCCCATCGACTCGCTGCAGGCCCTCTTCGACGCCTGGATGATGACGAGCTCCACCCGCGAACTCCCGCCCCAACCCGAACTGCGCCTCTTCCCCAACCCCTCCCCCGGCACCCTCACCCTGGAAGTGTACAACCTCCCCGGCCGAACCGCCCCCGGCTTGCTGCGGGTGTTCGATTTTCAGGGCAGGGAAGTTTTCCGAACCCACCTGAAGGAACGGAAAACCACCCTGGAAATGCCGGGTGCACTGGGTGACGGTCTCTACTGGTTGAGCCTGGAAGACGAGTCGGGCCGGCAATTGGCCCGCAAGAAGTGGCTGTTGCTGCGCTGAACCGTTCTCAAAGGTCCATCCTTTGGAAACGCCAATTCATCAGCCCCAGAAACAGGAGGATGAAGAGGGAGCTGAGCAACACGGCCTCCGAGGGGGAGAGGAAGAAGGTGAGCCCGTTTTCGCGGCTCCAGGCTTCGGCCATTTCCGAAATCGGTATGGGCACCAGATCGTCGAAGGCGTTGAAGGGGTAGTAGTGCATGCTCTTGTGTCGGAAATACCGGAAGTGGACGGCATAGCGCAGCATGGGCTCGATGAAGGCTCCGTAAGCCAGGTACAGAAAGAGTGCAATGCCCGTGCGGCGCAGCAAGGTGCCCAACAGCATGCCGAAACAGAGATAGCCGAAGGCCATGAGGGCGTAACGCCAGGTCAGCTCCGAGTTTTTCAGCACCGTGGAAAGGTAGATGGTGTCGGTATGCCAGAAACCGATGGCCAGGGCACACAGGGCCATGTACAAAGCCGCTGACAGGGCCAGCACCGCCGCGATGAGCACCTTGGCCTGAAAAAATTCCGAACGACTCAGCCCGTTGATGATGCCCTGGCGCAGGGTCTTGAAGCTGAATTCATTGGTAACGAGCAGCACCCCCAGAAACCCCAGGAAGAAGTAGCACAGCCAGCTGCCCTCATAACCCAGCCATTCCCAGATGGAAGGGAAGGAATAGAACACCTTGCCGTGCTGGATGATGGCGAAGTCCTCGTGGCTGAGGTCGATCGCCTTGCCCGTCAGATAGAAGCCCGGCAAGAGCACCAGGTAGAGCAAAGCCACCACCCGAAAGACGCGGTAGTTCTTCAGCTTCTTCCACTCCAGCCCGAGCAAATAGGGTATTCGTGCCATGTGCAATGCCGGTTGAGTTGGCGCCGAAAGCTCCGAATTTACCGGCAAGGCGCCTGTTCTTTTCTACCGAGACGCCCAAATCTCGGACATCGCCCCAAAAAAAATGCCTTCCCCCGGGGAAGGCACGGATGAACAAACAAAATGCTTAGGCATTAATCCTGGGATGTCATCCCCCCCCCGAACACAGTTCGAAGGGGTACGGGTATCGTCGAGGCAAATGGCCCTTTCTCACTTGCCTTTGAGGAAGTCGTTCCAGCTTTTGGTCTTGTAGTGCTCCTCGGCGGCGTAGCGCAGTTCCTTCAACAAGTCTTCCGGGCCTTTGTAGCCGGGCGAGATCATGATGCGCTCGAATTGAGGCGTGAGGTAAACCACGGTAGGATAGGAGAGACGACCGTCCACCAGGGAGTAGGCCAGGGTGTGGACGCCGTTGCGCCCGCCGGGCACCCACTTGAAGGTGTGGCCGTTCCACTGGATTTCCTTCTTTTGCTCGGCATCGAACTTGACCGGATAGAAGTGCTCGCTGAGGTATTTGGCCACTTCGGGATGGTTGAAGGTGGTCTTGTCCATGCGCTTGCACCATCCGCACCATTGGGTGTACACGTCCACAAAAATCTTTTTGGGCTTTTTCTGAGCGGCGGCCACGGCTTCCTCCCAGGTGTACCACTTCAAAGAGCCTTCCTCCACCTGAGGCGCGGCAGCAACCGGGCTGTCGAGGGAAGGACGAAAGGCAAAAGCCAACAAACCAACCGCCACCACTGCAGCGGGAATCAACAATTTTTTCATGCTTGGAAGAGTTTGAGCTCCGCCCGAGGCTGCAGGGCCTGCGATGCGGAAGGATTGGTCGTCCATGGATTCAGTCCAACGAAATTACCCGCCGGAAAAACACCCTTCGCAAGGATGGTGCCTCTTTAAAGATTCTTTAACTCCAAATGAATATTTTGGCGACGCTTTCCAGGAAAGTTCACCGCTTGGGATTTGCAGGCGGGTCGCCTAATGCCACGCCATGAAGAAAATCGTGCTCGCCATCGGTGGCTCCAGCGGGGCCCTCTACGCCAAAGTCCTCATGGACCGCCTGCTCGAACTGAACGACCAGTGGGAAGCCGTCGGGGTGGTGGCCAGCGAAAACGCCCACACCAACTGGCGGCTCGAAATCAAGGACAAAGCCCTGAACGATTACCCCTTCGATTTCTACGAGCGCCGCGACTTCCAGGCCCCCTTCGCCTCCGGCAGCGCCCGCTACGATGCCATGATCGTCTGCCCTTGCTCCATGGGCTTGCTGGGCCGCCTGGCCGCCGGCATCAGCAACGACCTGGCCACCCGCGCCGCCGACGTCATGCTCAAAGAACGCCGCCCGCTCATCCTGCTCACCCGCGAAACGCCCCTCAACCTCATCCACCTCGAAAACATGACCCGCCTGACCCGCGCCGGCGCCATCATCCTCCCCGCCTGCCCCTCCTTCTACAGCCAACCCCAAACCCCCGAAGACATCGCCCGCACCGTCGTGGACCGCGCCCTGGACCTGGCCGGCTTCCGGTTGAACACCTTCCGATGGGGGGAATGAACCGACAGAACGACGCGTTTCACAGTGGGTTTACGAGGGGTGTGCAATGGGAAACTCATTGAAACAGGTTGAAATAAGAGGGAGGGGGTTGGGGGGTGAGGGGTGGGTTGGGGCGAAATAACTGGAAATAGATGGAGACAGGTGGAAATAGGGGG
>CAZBYX010000129.1:8183-10193 GCA_964496055.1 uncultured Saprospiraceae bacterium | reverse complement strand
CCCGTCCTCCCGGCGTGTGGGCGCCAGGGGCGTTCACCGGGGAAGGACGACCAAAATCGCGGAGGCTATGAAAGGGAGAAAAAAATGGTGGACCATTCAGCAAAACCCCTGGAACCAGCTGCGCCAGGAAGTGCGCGAGCTGCTGTTCCGCAAGGGCGTAGCCTGAGGTAGATGAGCTCCGAATGAAAACCCGGGAGCGGTGGTGGGGTGGGGGTGTGCCCACCTCCAACCCACCACCGACCTCCCCCAAACCGATGAACCATGTGGAAGAAGGTATTGCTGGGCTTGGCCGGGTTCGTCGTCGGTCTTTCGGGGCTCCGGGCACTCGATTCGACGGGCAGCTACGTGGATTCGCCCTTCTTTCCGAAGGAGGTGCCGCCCGTAGTTCGTTGCGACAGCGGTTTGTGCTGGAAAGCAGCCCCCTCTCCCCTCACACCGCCCGCCCGCCCTCAACCGGCTACCTGGCCGGAGGACTACGAACCCGCTGCCATTCTGCCCGAAAGTCAAATGGATGAAGTGAAAACCCGCATCGAAATCCTAACTCAAAAACGCAGAGACCATGAAAAAGACCTTGTTGTTGTCCGCCTTGGTAGCGTTGACGGTTACGGGAGCTACCCTGGGCATTTACAGCCTGCTGCAGGGTAGCGGCAAGACCATTCGCATCGAACACGTCGACGCCACCCCGGCCAAGGGTGTGGTTTACACCCTGAACGACGAAGGAAATCTCGTTCCCCTGGACTTCACCCGCACCGCCGAGAAGGTGGTCAACGCCGTGGTGCACATCAAGTCCACCCAGACCCTCAGCCGGGGGCAGGAACAGCCGCAGGATTTCGAATTCCGTCGGCGCATGCCCGATCCCTTCCGCGACTTCTTCGACGACGATTTCTTCGAGCCCTTCTTCCGCTTCGAGCGCCCCGAAGGCCAGAGCGGCCCGCAAGTGCGCATCGGAACGGGCTCCGGTGTCATCATCAGCGAGGACGGCTACATCGTGACCAACAACCACGTCATCGCCGATGCCGACGACATCGAAGTGACCCTGCACGACAACCGCACCTTCAAAGCCACCGTGGTGGGCACCGACCCGAGCACCGACCTCGCCCTCATCCAAATCAAAGCCAAAGACCTGCCCACCCTGCCCCTGATGAACTCCGACGAGGTGAAGGTGGGCGAATGGGTGCTGGCCGTTGGCAACCCCATGGGGTTGAACTCCACCGTCACGGCGGGTATCGTCAGCGCCAAGGCGCGCAACATCAACATCCTGCGCGAGCAATTCGCGGTGGAGAGCTTCATCCAAACGGACGCCGCCATCAACCCCGGCAACAGCGGGGGTGCGTTGGTCAATCTCGAGGGTGGGCTCATCGGCATCAACACCGCCATTGCCAGCCCCACCGGCGTCTATGCAGGCTATGGCTTCGCCGTGCCCAGCAACATCGTCAGCAAGGTGGTGGAAGACCTGCTGAAGTACGGCGTGGTGCAGCGCGGAGTGCTGGGCGTCATGATTCGCTCCGTTGACGGCAACCTGGCCAAAGAAAAAGACCTGGCCGTGACCACCGGCGCCTACGTGGACAGCCTGCTGGAAAACAGCGCCGCCGGAGCCGCCGGCATCCAGCCCGGCGACGTCATCGTCGAGGTGGACGGCCGCGAAATCACCTCCTCGCCCGAGCTGCAGGAAATCATCGCCCGCCATCGCCCCGGCGACAAGGTGAGCGTCAAAGTGAACCGCAAGGGTGAGGTCAAAACCTTCGAGGTGGTCTTGAACAACCGCCAGGGCAAGGTGGCCCTGGTGAAGAAAGAGAAAAACGAGGTGCTCAGCATCCTGGGTGCCGAATTCGAGACCCTCGACAGCAAGACCGCCCGCAAACTCGACATCGAGGGCGGGGTGCGCGTCAAGAAGCTTTATCCGGGCAAGCTGCGCAAACACACCGACATGCGCGAGGGCTTCATCATCACCCATGTGGACAAGCAGCCCGTCAAATCGGTGGAAGAGCTGGTGAAAGCCCTCGAAAACAA
>CAZBYX010000129.1:0-8083 GCA_964496055.1 uncultured Saprospiraceae bacterium | reverse complement strand
GGTTTGGGCGGGAAATCCGAAGGGAATCTCCCGCGAATTTCTTAACTTCCACTCCGGAGGTACGGAGGTTTTCGAGGGGGCCGAAACGGCAATTTGGGCTATGACTGCGAAAGGAAGGAAGTAGCTTACTGAAGCTTCCGGGGGCTGCCGGCCTCGGAAGAGGCCGCAGCCTTCCGGCTTTTTTTCCTTGATAGCGAACCCTTTGAAATCATCGCTCATGGATGGCAAACCTGTACGCATTGTATCCTGGCAGCCGCACAAGGTGGTTTACGAAGACGTGCGCACGGGCGAGCGGGTCGAGGTGCCTCGCGGCTATTTTGAAAAGCGCCTGGAAATGGGGCGCTACGAGGTGCTGAACCCCGAAGCCCTGCCCGCACCCTTCTAACCCGCCCCCGCATTTTCAGTCTTGTTGGCTCATCCCAGGCAACGGCTCGAGACGGCTGAAGGCGGGCGGCGCCCAAAGTCGAAAATTATGAAAGCAGCATTCACCTGGGTGGTGGTCTTGGGCCTGCTTGCCACGGAGGCGGTGGGCCAAAGCTTCGGCCGCAACAAGCCCCGCTACAAGCACTTCGATTTCGAGGTGCTCGAAACCCCGAATTTTTCCATCCATCACTACCTGCAGAACGATTCGGCCTTGCTGGAATTCGCCTCCTGGGCCGAACACTGGTACCGCCTGCATCAGACCATCTTCCGCGACACCTTCCACAGCAAGAACCCCATCCTGCTGTACGCCAACCACCCCGACTTCCAACAGACCGCCGCCATCCAGGGCATGATCGGCATCGGAACGGGCGGCGTGACAGAAGGCTTGCGCAACCGGGTGGTCATGCCCTGGGCTTTCTCCAACCAGCAAACCAACCACGTCCTGGGGCATGAGCTGGTTCACGCCTTCCAATACCACAAGCTCATCCATGGCGACACGACCCTCAAGCTCCAGAACATTCAAAACATCCCCCTGTGGATGATCGAGGGGCTGGCCGAGTACCTCAGCCTCGGACGGGTGGACCCCCACACCGCCATGTGGATGCGCGACGCCGTCCAGAGCGACAAAGTGCCCACCGTTAAAGACCTCAACGACCCGCGCTTCTTTCCCTACCGCTACGGGCAGGCTTTCTGGGCCTTCGTCGGCGGCACCTTCGGCGACACCATCATCGAGCCGCTCTTCATCGCCACCGCCAAGTACGGCCTGGAAGCCGCCTTCGACTCCGTTTTGCACGTAGGCGAGAAGAACTTCTCCAACATGTGGCAAAACGCCCTGAAGACCTGGTACGAACCCCTGATGGAAGGCATGGAGCGCCGCCCCCCCGGCCGCAAGATTCTCGACGACAAAAACGCCGGGGAAATGAACCTGGCCCCGGCCCTCAGCCCCGACGGCAAATACCTGGTCTTCCTCTCCGAGCGCGACCTTTTTACCATCGACCTGTACCTGGCCGATGCCCGCACGGGTAAAATCTTGCGCAAGGTGTCGAGCACCGTCCGGGACGGCCATCTCGACGCCTACAGCTACATCGAAAGCTCGGGGGCCTGGTCGCCCGACAGCAAGCAGTTTGCCTTCGTCGCTTTCAGCAAGGGGCGCAACGTGCTTGTCTTCTACGACCCCTTCAAAGGGAAGAATCTGCGCGAGGCGGCCGTTCCGGGGGTGCCCGCTTTCAACACCATCGCCTGGAGCCCCGACGGAAAAGAAATCGTCCTCAGCGGCCTGGTGGACGGGCAGGTGGACCTGTTCGCCTACGACCTGCGCACCGGCCGGGTGCGGCGCCTGACCAATGACCGCTACGCCGAGGTGAGCCCCGCTTTCTCCCCCGATGGGCGATGGCTCGCCTTCGCCACCGACCGCCTCAGCCGCGACGGTGAGCCCACCTTCGGCAAATGGCACTGGAACCTCGCCCTGATGAACCTCGAAACCGGCCAACAGCGCCAACTCGACCTCTTCCCCGGCGCCGACAACCTCAACCCCGTCTTCGACAGCCACGGCGACCTGTGGTTCCTCTCCAACCGCGACGGCTTCCGCAACCTCTACCGCTGGGAGCAAGCCTCCGGCAAGGTCTTTCAAATGACCCGCCTGCCCGTCGGCATCAGCGGCATCACCGCCGAATCGCCGGCACTGACCATCGGCGGAAAGAAAGACCGCGTGGTGTACAGCTATTACTCGGAAGGCAAGTACACCATCTACCAGGCCCTGCCCGACCGCTTCGAAGCCCGGGAAGTGAACCCCTACGAAGTGAACTTCCGTGCCGCCACCCTGCCCCCGGTCGGTACCGGCGCCCCCGACCTGGTGAGCCACCTCCTCCAGAGCTTCCAGGTGCTGAAAATGCTGCCCGACACGGGTCTGGTACGCAAGGGTTACACCCCCCGCCTCCAACTGGAATACATCGGTGGGAGCGCCGGGGTGGGGGTGGGTACCCAGACCTTCGGCACCACCACCGCCATGCAAGGCGGGGTGGACATGCTCTTCGGCGACCTGCTCGGCGACCACCGCCTCTACACGGGCCTGGCCCTCAACGGCGAAATCCACGACTTCGCCGGGCAGGTGGCTTATCTGAACCAGAAAAACCGCCTGGGCTGGGGCGCCAGCCTCTCCCACATTCCCTACCGGGCGGGCAGTCTGTCCTTCCTCGGGGTGGACACCCTGGACCTGGGCGGTGGCTTCCGCCTGCCCACCGGCAAATACGCCCTGGACATCTTCCGCATGTTCGAGGAGCGCGGCAGCCTCTTCGCCCAGTTGCCCTTCTCCCAAACCCGCCGCCTGGAGGGTGGCATTGCCTACACCCGCATCCATTACCGGCTGGACCGCTTCTTCAACTACTACGACGAATTCGGGCGCCTGGTCTTGCAGGAGCGCACCAAACTGGACGCTCCCGATGGAGTGGGATTCGCCGCCGTGAACGCCGCCTTCGTGGCCGACAATTCTTTCTTCGGCATCGCCTCGCCCCTGCAAGGCTACCGCTATCGCATCGGTGTGGAGAAGTACTTCGGCGGGCTGGATTTCTACAGCCTCATCGCCGATTATCGGCACTACCTGCGCCTCAAACCCCTGACCTTCGCCGTCCGGGTCATGCACATCGGGCGCTACGGCCGCGATGCCGAGCGCCTCACCCCCGTCTATGTGGGCTATCCTTGGTTCGTGCGGGGGTATGGCCTCATCTCGGCCGACGACGTGCTCGAAGCCAACAAGCTGTCGGTCAACCAGTTGGCAGGCAGCAAGTTGCTCGTCGGAAACGCCGAATTCCGTCTGCCCTTCACGGGGCCCGGGCGCTTGGCCGTCATTCCCTCCCAGGTCTTCTTCTCGGAGCTGACCCTGTTCTTCGATGCAGGGATGGCCTGGTCCAGCACCGACGACATCGACAGCGGCCGGCAGGTGGGCATCTTTTCCGCCGAGGCGCGCCCCGTTTTCAGTGTGGGCACCTCCGTGCGGGTCAATCTTTTCGGTGTCATGGTGCTGGAGCCCTACTGGGCGGTGCCGCTGTTGCGCGAAACCCGGGTGGTGTTCGGGGTGAACATCGTTCCAGGGTGGTGAGGCGCCGGAAAGTCATAGCAGGACGCGAATTTTTTTCCAATGTCCTGAAAATTTGGGCAATAGGTTTATTTTTACCAGGAAATGCCAGCGATGCTCCTTCTTCCGAAGGTTCATTGCAGGCATGAATTGACAAACAAACAAAATGCTGAAGCCATGAAAATGAAATCCATCAAATGGATGGCCGCCGTTCTTCTGATGGGCGGCTTGCTGTGGGTGGGCTGCCAGAATTCCGGCACCACCGAACAACAAGAAGAAGCTACCGAAGAGGCAGCCGAAACCACCGAGGCCACCGAAGCAACGGAAGATGCTGAGACCATGCCGGCGGATACTGCTGCCCAACTGGCTGAAGGAGATACCACCAATGTGCAGACTCCCAACAACGAGGAGCAGGAGCAGTAAAGGTTGCCTCCTTCCCTGAAAAGACAGACCCGGTTGTCATTTTCCGCCGGGTCTTTTCTTTGCTCTTTCCTGATTTTCCCCCAGCGATAATCCCTGCCCTCAAAGAAAAACGTGGTCACCCGGTGGCTCGGGGCCTGGGCGCCCCGCGGCCGAACAAAAGTTGGAGCTTATGAAAATCGGTCTCGTTCTGTCGGGAGGAGGGGTGCGCGGTCTGGCGCACGTGGGCTTGTTGCATGCCTTGCAGGAGGAAGGCATCAAGGTCCATATGGTAGCGGGTTCCAGCGCAGGAGCGCTGGTGGGTGCCCTGTACTGCGCCGGCTACAGCCCCGACGAAATGCGCACCTTCTTCAAAAACACCCCGGTTTTCAAGTTTTCCTTCTACACTTCGGACAAGCCCGGCATTCTGGACAGCGAGAAGTATCGCATCTTTTTCGAAGGCTATTTCCCCGAAGACGATTTCCGGGCCCTGGCCAAACCCCTGTTCGTTTCGACGACCAACCTGATGGACGCCTGCTGCCGCATCTTTTCCGAAGGGGAGCTCATTCGGCCCTTGCTCGCTTCGGCAGCCTTGCCCCCTCTGTTCTCCCCGGTGGAAATCGAGGGGAAATGGTACAACGACGGAGGGGTGATGAACAACTTCCCGGTCGAGCCCTTGCTCGGCAAATGCGACTGGATTCTGGGAAGCTACTGCAACCCCGTGCCGCGCATCGGCAAGAACGACCTGAGCAGCACGGTCAAGATTCTCCAGCGGGTGTACGATTTGTCCTTCTTGGCCAGCTCCCAGTTGCGGTTTCACCACTGCCAATACTTGTTCGCCCCCCAAGAGCTGTACGACATTGGAACCCTGGACACCCGGCAGCAAAAAGCCGCCTACAAAATCGGCTATGCCCGGGCCAAAGAACAAATGCCGGCCATACTGAAATCCATAACCGAAGCCGAAGCGTTATTGACTTCAGCCTGAAACAGATCTCGATCCTTGACCCCATGCTTTGACCCGCCGGCGGGCGGGTGTGACGGCAAGTGGAAGGGTACGAACCCTTGACGGCACACCCACCCCCCATACCCGACTCTTACTACTAACCGTACCGACCAAACCCCTTGTGTATGAGCAAGAAAACAAGGTATTCAGACGCCGAACTCGAGGAATTCAAAGCCCTCATCGAGGAGAAGATGGCCAGCGCCATCGAAAGCGCCAAATCCCTGGAAAGCCAAATCCAGGAACTGACCGAAGAAACCGGCGCCGAGTTCGGAATCGATTTCGGGGATGACAGCAACATCAACGACCAGCGCGAAATGTTGATGGAGATGCTCATCCGGCAGAAAAAGTACATCCGTGAGCTGGAACGCGCGCTGGTGCGAATCAAAAACAAAACCTACGGCATTTGCGAAGTGACCGGCGAGCTCATCGACAAGCGCCGCCTCATGGCCGTTCCGACGACCACCAAGAGCATGACGGCCAAAAACATCGGCCCGGGCAGCACCGCTCCCGGCAGCAAAAAAGAATGAGCACGGCGCTACCGATGGCAGTAACCTGCAAAAACATCCTTGAGGTATGAGAACGAATTTGGGCATCGTGTTTTCGGGAGGTGGAGTGCGCACGCTGGCCCATGTCGGCCTCATTCGCCTGCTCGAGGAGCAGGGGCTGCACCCCACCCATGTGGCGGGAACCAGCGCCGGCGCCATCGTGGCGGCCCTGTATGCCGCCGGGCATTCTCATCGGCGCATTTTGGAGTTCTTCCGGCGCTCCCTCCTGTTTCGGCTGCCCCATCGGGCGCTGAGCCAAGACGGATTCCTGAGCACCGCCGAATACAGCGACATCTTCCGCCTCTACTTCCGCTACGACGATTTCGACAGCTTGGACATGAAGCTCTATGTGGCCGCCACCGACATCCTCCATGCCCGCTGCCGCATCTTTTCTTCCGGGCGGCTCATTCCCGCCCTGCTGGCCTCGGCGGCTTATCCGCTGGTGTTCAAGCCCGTGGAAATCGAGGGGCGCCTCTATTTCGACGGCGGCATCACCAACGATTTCCCCGTTGAACCGCTGAGCTGGCAGTGCGACTGCGTCCTCGGAAGCTATGTCACCCCCCTCAAACCCATGGAGCGCAGCGATTTCCACAATCCCCTGCGCCTGCTCCAACGCGCCTACGACGTGAGCACCATGACCAATTCGCTCAGCAAGTTCGCCCTCTGCGACCTGGTGCTCCAACCCGACGAACTCCATCGCTTCGGAACCTTCGATATCCGTCACGCCGACGAAATTTTCGAAATCGGTTACCTCCATGCCCGCGCCAAGCTCGACGAGCTGCTCCGGCTGGTCGAGCGGAGCGAGCACCCCAAAAGCACCCTGAATTGAACCCTTGCCGCCCCGGGCGGAGCAAACTCTCGAAAACTATGGACTCGAACCACCGCGGCTATATGTGGACCCAGACCATCCTGTTCGGCGCAGCGCTCTATTGCCTGCTGGTGGCCCTGGCCGCTTTCCTTATCGGGGAGGACAATTTTCTCAGCGACAGCGCGCTGGTAGGCCTGTTGCTGGTGGCGCTGTTCTCCGCAGGAATCTTTTACCTGGGCCCAGGCACCCGCTCCCGGGAAGGCTGATTTTGCCTTTGCCCCGAAGCGCAGCCGGCAGGGGGAGCGTTTTGAAAAAAGAAGCCGAACTCCGAGCCACTCGATTCACCAAATCCCTCAGGATATGCTGATCGTCGAAGTCAAAAGCAATGAAAACATCGATCAGGCGCTGAAGCGTTACAAGCGGAAATTCCAACAGGCCCGCATCATGCAGGAAATCCGCCGAAGGAAGGAGTACATCAAGCCTTCCGTCCAGCGGCGCAACGAAATTCTCAAGGCCGTCTATCGGGAGCGGAAAAAACGGGAACTGGACAGCTGAACCTCCGGCGGGGGCTGCAGAACCGTTGCGAATTTCTTTTTTTGCGTGAGTGGGGCCTGAATCGCGGCCCGCTCTTCCTTCACCGTTCTGCAAGCCCTTCTCTATGTTTCCCATCCACGACACCATTCCCTCCCGGCGCGTACCTCTGGTCAATTACCTGCTCATCCTGCTCAATGCCCTCGTCTTCCTCTACGAGCTCGGTTTGGGTTCCAATGAAGTCCTCTATTTTTTCCACAGGTTCGGGCTGGTGCCTCTGCGCTTTTCCGACCCCGCCGCAGCGCAGAGCCTCGGCTGGCTGGACTACTACCCCTTCCTGACCAACATGTTTTTGCATGGGGGCTGGGCGCATTTCGTGGGCAACATGTGGACGCTCTGGATTTTCGGCGACAACGTCGAAGACCGAATGGGGCGGGGCGGCTACCTGCTTTTCTACTTGCTTTGCGGGCTGATTGCCAGCTGGGCCCACTACATGCTGAACCTGGACTCCGACGTGCCGGCCCTCGGGGCCTCGGGGGCCATTTCGGGGGTCATGGGCGCCTACATGTTCCTCTTTCCGCGCAGCCGCATCGTCTTTCTGGTGCCCATCTTTTTCTTTCCCTACTTCTTCGAGATATCCGCCTTCTTCTACATCGGGGTCTGGTTTCTGGGGCAGCTTTACAGCGGCACGGCTTTTCTGATGACGGGCTCCTCGGCGGCTTCCATTGCCTTCTGGGCGCACATCGGAGGGTTTGTGGCGGGGGTGTTGCTGTTTCGCTTTTTCGACAAGGGGCCGGACGAGGAGGAGCTCCCCTACGAGGAGCACTACGGGTGAAGGCGGCTCACCACTTCAGCAGGGCGGTGCTGACGGTGGTGGAGCCTTCCGCCACGACGGTGCGGGCCAGCAGGTAGCCGTCCTTCCATTTTTTCAACACGGGGAAGCCGCTGCTGCGGGCGGGGCTGGTGGTGGTCACGGGGCTGCGCCGCAGGAGGCGGCCCTCGGGGCTGACTTCGGCCAGGAAAATGGTGGCTTCCTCTTCGGCGGTGATGCTCATCCAGCTGGCCACGGCGTTGCCTTTTTCATTGAAAACCAGGTCCACCCGTCCTTGGGGTTTGTCTTCGTCCAGCAGCAGGGGCGGGCCGAAGGTCTGACCCCCATCCCTGGAAAGGAGGAGCTGGACGCGGGGGCGGTCTTCGGCGCGGGTGAACCAGGCCAGCCCGAGGAGGCTGTCGCGGGCGGCGAGGGCGGGGCCGTTCACGGGGCATCCGGCGATGGGCCAGCCGTCGGGGGCGGGGGTGTGGGG
>CAZBYX010000128.1:8929-10286 GCA_964496055.1 uncultured Saprospiraceae bacterium | reverse complement strand
ACACCTCGAAACCATGACACCTCGAAACCTTCCTCCACCAAGTGTCGGCGTGACTGGGAGTCACGCCGACACTTTTATCTCCACCTGTCTCCACCTATTTCCAAGTGTTTCAATGTCTTGCCCATTGCGCACCCATTGTAAACCCATCGCGAACCCATCGTCCATGCAACAAAAAACCCCCGACGCGGAGTCGGGGGTTCTTTTCGAATTCGGTTGAAGGAACGAGTCCTCAGACGTTGTCATCCCGGGGGATGGGGAACTGGATCCACACGTCGTCGCCGGGGCGGTCGATGGGCAGTTCATCGAGACGCTCGTAGCGGCGCATGTCAATCCAGCGGTGGCCTTCGCCGAAGAGGGAATAGCGGCGCTGGTGGAGGATTTCGGTGATGAGCTCATCGAGGCTGGTGCCGCCGGCATAGTCGGCCAGGCCGTGTGCGTTGCGGATGGCGTTGATGGCGCTCACGGCTTCGTTGGTGTTGCCGAGCTGAGCCTGGGCTTCGGCGTAGATGAGGATGAGCTCCTCGTTGCGGATGATGGGCATGGGCGAGGTGTTCGACTCGTAGAGGTTCAAGTCGTAGTCGCTTGCCAGTTCATCCTGGAAGACGGTTTCGTCGCGTTGGCGGACTTTGTTGAGACGGTCGTCACCGGCTTCGGCATCGGCGACGAAGGAGTTGTGCGCCACGCGGGTTTCCCCGACGCGGTTGAAGGGGAACCACATGGGGTTGAGCTGGTCGCCGCCGTTGGTGGTGAAGACGTGGAAGACCCCGGTGTAGAAGTCGCCGTTCATGTCGAAGAAGGACTTGTTGAGGGCGTCGAGGGCGCCGTTCCAGTCTTTGCGGTAGATGGCGACGCGGGCGGCGAGGGCGCGGTTGAAGAGGGCGAAGGTGGCGGGGGTATCGAAGCCGTCGAAGCCGCCGTTGGCGTTGATGTTGAAGGGGAAGGCGCCGCCGCCGTTGCCGAGCTCGGCGCTGGCTTCATCCAGCAGGGCGGCGATGGCGTCGAGGGACTCGGTCAGGCCGAGGCGCGGGCCGAGGTTGTCGGGGTCGGCCACATCGACGCGGATGCCGTTGCCGTATTGCTGGTTGAGCACCATGAGCAGCTGGTAGGCCTGGAAGGTTTTGGCGAAGCCGCTGGCGGCGTTCTTCTGCTCGTTGGACAGGGGCGGCGTGGTGTTCTGAATGGCGTTCAACAGGATGTTGCAGTTTTTCACCACCCGATAGCGGCTCTGGAAGGGCCGCGTGGTGTAGAAGGTGTTGTCATCCAGAACGGCGTTGCCCTTGCCGAGCAGGTCGGAGGTGAAGCGCGGGTCGGAGGCCGAGAAGCGGTAGTACTCTCGCCCGATGACCCCCACCCCGTC
>CAZBYX010000128.1:0-8829 GCA_964496055.1 uncultured Saprospiraceae bacterium | reverse complement strand
GCGGGTCGGAGGCCGAGAAGCGGTAGTACTCTCGCCCGATGACCCCCACCCCGTCGAGGTAGGTGCCGATGCGGTCGCGGCTCCAGGCCAGGATGCCGTCCACCAGGTTTTGCAGCTCGCTCAGCGTGGCATTGGATTCAATGAATTCGAGGGTCGGGTTGTTGGGGTCGCCGAAGGATTCGGGCTCGCAGGCGGAAAAGCCCGTCATCAGGGCGACCACCAGGGCGAATGCCGAAAGGCGGGTTAGAATTTTTTGAAATATCATGACGATGATTTTTTCTGGTTCAACAATTTGAGCAACAGGGCCACTGCCTTAGAAGCTGGCGTTGATGTGGAAGAACACGCTCTTCGAAGAGGGGAAGGGCGTCACTTCCACCACCGAGCTGATGGCGTTGGTGCCGAAGTTGGACACCTCGGGGTCGTAGCTGTTGTAGTCGAAGAAGTTCAGCAGGTTGCGGCCCGAGACGCCGATGCGCAGGCCCAGCACATCGTTGAAGACACTGCGCGGGATGCGGTAGTAGAGCGCCACTTCGCGCAGGCGGATGTAGGAGGCATCTTCGATGAAGGGTTCGGCGCTGACCCCCAACTGAGAGAGGCGGAAGTTGCCGTTGGTCAACTGGCCGGAGGGGTCGAGGGTCTTGTCGTCGAAGTCGGGGCTGGTACCGAAGATGTCGCTCAGCAAAGTGGTGAGGTTGATGTTGTCACCGCCCTGCTTCCAGTGCCACAGGAAGGTCAGGTCCCAGTTTCCATATTGGAGGGTGTTGAACCAGGAAACGTTGAAGTCGGGTTCGGCGTCGCCGTACACCACCAGGCCGTCGCCGTCTTCGTCGCGCTCAGCCGGACCGATACCGACCAGCTGGGTCGGGCTCTTGCCTTCCTGGATGTAGTAGGTGCCGAGGGTGGCGCCGAAAGCCCCGGTGACGAAGGCCGGCACGCGCAATTCGGTCACTTCGGCGCGGTTGAGCCAGAAGTTGGTGGTGAAGTCCCAGCTGAAGTCGGGGCGGGCGATGGGGGTGGCACTCAGACCGAGCTCCACACCGCGGTTTTCGATGCTGCCCACGTTCAGCCATTGCTGGACGAAGCCGCTGGAAGGCGGAACGTTGACGTTCAACACCAGGTCGTCGATGGTCTTGTTGTAAACGGTGAATTCGAGGTTGAGCTTGTTGCCCAACAGACCCACATCGAAGCCCCCTTCGATTTCGGTCTGGCGCTCGGGGCCCAGGGAGGTGTTGCCACGCTGCGAGCCGATGATGGAGCCGGTGCTGCCCCCGATGACCACAGGAGCCAGCGAGGTGAAGGTGGCGCCGAAGCGGGGGAAGTTACCCGACTGCCCGAAGGCCACGCGCAGCTTGAGTTGGTCCAACAGGCTGCTGTTCCAGAAATCGAACTGGTGCAAGTTGACAGCCAGCGAGGCCTTGGGATAGAAGTTCATGTCGGTGGGGTCCCCGTTGTTGGAGGAGCGGTCGCCCCGCAAACCGGCCGTCAGGATGACCTGGTCGTTGATGTTGACTTCCTCCTGAACGAAAAAGCCCCGGTCTTCCTGCAAGACGCGGTTTTGCTCCACCTGGATGGAACCGGCCTGGTCGAGGTTGGTTTGGGTACCCACCAGGAAGGTCGCCGTTCCACGGATGGTGTTCTGGTTGAAATCTTCGGCGGTCACACCGACCTGGGTGCGGAAGTTGACGCCCCCGTCGGTGTAATAACTGTGCACGAGGAAAGCGGCGATGTTCTTGTTGGTGTTGCGGGTCACCCCCTGGATGGAGGCGCCGTCGGTGCCGTTGCCGTTCTTCTGGAACTGGAGGGTGCGCGGGAAGATGGCCGTGGTGCTGAGGGTGTAGTAATCCACCCCGCCCCGGAGGATGAAGTTCAGCGACTGGTTGTCGCGGCTGAACAGGCGCGCCTTCAGGTTCCCGCCCACGATGACGCGGTCCACGGTTTCGTTGTTGGTCACCTGTTCGGCCGTCTGCAGGAAGTTGGCCGAACCCAGCGGGTTGTCGGGGAAGACGCCGTTTTCATCGGGGTGCAGGTCCACCCACGGCGGCGTACCGACGAAGGAGATACCGAGCGTGGTACCGGAGTTGTCGTTGTTGAAATAGCCGCGGTCGGCGGAGCTGTGGATGTAGTTGGTGGAAACCCCCAAATCGAGCCAGTCGCTGATTTTGCGGTCCAGGTTCAAACGGACGGAGGTCTTTTCGTAGCCGGTGTTCTTCACGATGCCGTCCTCGTTTTTGTAGGTCAGCCCGCCGAAGAACTTGGTGCGGTCATCCCCGCCGCTGACGCTGACGCGCGAGTTGGAGATGAAGCCCGTGTTGCCGTAAAGTTCTTCTTCGTAGTCGAAGATTTTGCCGGCGTTGCGAGCGGCGACGAAATTGGGCACCTCGGCCGCGCCGAAGAATTGTTCCACCTTTTGCTCATCCCACTCGCGTTGGCCCAATTTCTTGAGCAGGAGGTTGGCCCCGAAGGACTGGGAGAGATTCACCCGCGTTTTGCCGGCCTGGCCCCGCTTGGTGGTGATGATGACCACGCCGGCGCCGGCGCGCGAACCGTAGATGGCGGCTGCGGAAGCCCCCTTCAGGATTTCGATGCGCTCGATATCCTCGGGGTCGATGTCGGCGATGCGGTTGGAGGGGTCATCCTGCACGGAAGTGGACCCCCCGGCCTGGGAGAGGGACACCACGTCGAAGCCCGCCTTGATGGCGCTGTTGTCCAGATAGACCCCGTCGATGATGTAGAGGGGCTGAGAGCTGGCGGTCAGGGAGGTGATGCCGCGCAACTTGACGGTGATGCCGCCACCGGGCGCACCCGAGTTGGCCGAGATGTTGGCCCCGGTGAACTTGCCGTACAGGGCGCCGTCCATGGTTTGCTGGGTGGTCACGCCGGTCAGCTTGCGCGCATCGATGGAAGCGACGGAATTGGCCAGGTTGGCCCGCTTGACGGTGGTAGCCAAACCCGTCACCACCACCTCGTCCAGCAAGGTGGTAGCGGTTTCGAGGGTCACTTCCACCCGCGGATTGGAGGAGCTGACCTCCACTTCCTGGGAAGCATAACCCGTGTAGGTGAAAATCAGAACGGCGGGGTCGGAAGGCACTTCCAGGCTGAAGCTGCCATCCAAATCGGTAACCGTACCCAGGGCCGTTCCTTTCACGACGATGGAGACCCCGATGAGGGGTTCGCCGTCGGTGTCCTGAACGGTCCCGGTAGCCGTAAACTGGGCGTAGGTTGCACTGCCGAAAAACAGTAGTGAGAGCAATAGCAACCAGGACTTGGTAACTGGTTTCTTCATGTTTTGAGTTTTTAATTTGTGAGAAATTTGGTTAGCCACGCCGCCAGTCTTGGGCACCGAGCTCAGGCTGGCGGCCGGTTCAAGCTTCATACAAATCCATCGAATAGGATACGTTTTCACAGGATCGTCGGGGCGAACATTACGGGGGTTAAACGTTCTCCGCCTCGGGGATGCGGCTTTTCAATCCAGTGATCGAAAGAAAAAGGCAAGATTTTAACGGCAACCGGCTCCTGCGAGCCGGGCGGGCCAAGCCGCCCCTGCCGTGCCGGCCAAGGTAGGAATTTTATCCATTTTATCTGACGAAGGCATTTATTCGAAGAATTTCAATGCTCACGGGTTTTCTTGTGGAATCCATCGACTTTCCCCGAAAGCGAGGACTTTTTCGTCGCTCCGGCGACGAAGGCCGTGGGCGAAGTGGCCCTTCCCCAGCACTCCCACCTCACTCGAAATCACCTCGCCCCATTCTCCTTCCAGTTTGTAGGTCAAATCCAGGGATTCCAGCCGATGGGTTCGCAGGAAATCCGCATCGAAGGCTTCGAGCACCATGCGCAGGTAGTGCACGTTGTTCAGATGGGAATTGAAGTCCAGGTCGAACCAACCGATGCGGAAGGAACGGGTGGGCGTCAGGGGGAAGGTGGGAGGTTTGCGTTTCGGGGGGCGGGGGAGGCGGTGTTGTGGGGGCGGCATGTCCTTTTCGAGGGCGCGGATGAAATCGGGCAGGGGGGCGAGGCGGCGGGTTCGGGTGTTCAGCAGAGTCCAGGCGGAGCTGGCCCAGGCAATGCAGGTGCCCTGCTCGTCGAAGGCGCGGTAGTCGCGGAAGGTGTACGGGGGTTCAAAGCCCGCCGGATAGGTGAGGATGCGCAGCTTTTCCCCCAGTAAGGGCAAGCGTTGCACCTCCAGATGCTTGCGCAGGCAAACCCAACTGACCGCCAGGGGCTCCAAATCCCACACCGACAAACCCAGTTCCAGCACGTTTTGCATGGCGCCTTCGTCCATCAGTTGCACCAGGGCGGGCAGGGTGAGCGCCTTCCCATAGCCGATTTCGGAGGTCCGAATCTCAAACCAGCCCTCCCAACCCAATTGGGGGCAATGCTCCATGAGCGTTTTGGGGCCAAGTTAGTTTCCCTTGGGAAATGCAAAAGCGCCCCCCCGACAAAAGAAAAGCCCGTCCGGGGTGGACAGGGCTTTCATTCGTTTACCAGCTCCAAGCCTATTTTCGGTAGTCTTTGACGGATAAACTGAAAATCAAGTGCTCATAATGCGAGGGATGCGACTTCATGGTCACCACCCGCTCCAAGTGATCGATGCGGTGACAAACTGCCTGTAGGAAAAAGAAACTTCCATGCACTCAGGAAATATTTTTTCCCAATTGAACGCAAGCCAAACGGTCGGGGTGAGGCCCGTCTGAATCAGAGGGTAAGGGAAAGTTCGCTCATAGCAAAGGGCGAAAGAGGGGTAGCAAGACGTTTACATTTGGACGATGGGGAAGGAACCGATGGATCTCTCTTCTCGGCAGGCAAAAATAGCGCATGGACGGAAGGCCGCCAAAAAGTGACGCCAAAATTTATTTTTAACCCCCGCTGCTCCAGGGGCATACAAAGCACGCCAATCCATAATAAGTTCAAAGACTGGGCTCTAATTCATTCACCTTCAAGGACCTGAGCCAGGCGGGCGCCTTGAAGCGGCTCCCGTGCACCTTTTCCAGTTCCCGGCAGCGCCGCAGGAAGTTTTCTTTCCCATAGTGCACCACATGTTGAATGACGCCGCCGGTGAAAGGGGGAAAGCCCCAGCCCAGGATGCTGCCCAAATTGGCCTCCGGCACCGAGCGGATGACCCGTTCGTGCAGGCACCAGGCAGCCTCCACCACTTGCGCAAACAGGAATCGCTCCTTGGTTTCCGCGGCCGAAGGGGCCGTTTCGATCCGTGAGAATTTTGTTAAATCCGGCCACAAAACCGGGGCTGCCCCCTCGTATTCGTAAAAGCCGGCCCCGCTCTTGCGCCCCTCCCGGTTAAACTCCTCGATCATGCGCTCCACCACTTCGATGGCGGGGTGTTGGACGTACTTTTCTCCGTAGTGGGCTGCGGCCTGCTTTTCGTACTTCCAGACCAGGGGCAGGGACAGCTCGTCGGCCAGGGCCAGCGGGCCGGTGGGCATCCCGGCCTGCAACCCCAGATTTTCAATGGCTTCGGCCGGGACGCCCTCCTGCAACAGGGTGATGCCTTCCAGAATGTAGGTGTTGCGCACCCGGGAGGCATAGAAGCCCCAGTCGTCCTTGACGATGATGGGCGTCTTTCGGATGTGCACGGAGAAATCGAAGGCTTTGGCAACGGTTTCCTCCTCGGTTTGCTCCCCCCGCACGATTTCCACCAGGGGCACTTCTTCGGCGGGGGGGAAAAAGTGCAAGCCGATGAAATGAGCGGGCCGGGCCGAGGAGCGCGCCAGGCGCGTGATGGGGATGGAGATGGTGTTGGAGGCGAAGAAGGAAAATTCATCGAGGAAGGGCTCCGTTTCGCGGTTGACTTTCTTTTTGACGTTCTCGTTTTCGAAAACGGCTTCGATGACCACGTCGCAGGAGGCAAAGTCGCTGGGGGCGTCGGTGGTATGCAGGTTGCCGAGCAGGCGCTTTCTGTCCTCGGCGCTGATGCGCCCCGAGTTCACCTGTTTGTCCAGCCCCTGGGCGATGTGTTCCCGGCCGCGTTCGGCGACCATTTTGGAGATGTCCTTCAAGACCACCTCCAGGCCGTTGAGCAGGCAACACAGGGCGATGCCCGAGCCCATACGCCCCGCCCCGATGATGCCCACCTTGCGGGGCCGGAAGCGCCCGAAGCCCTTCGGCCGGCTGAGCCCCCCGCGTATGGCGTTGTGGTCGAACCAGAAGGCCTTGATCATGTTCTTGGTCTTGGGGTGACAGACCAGGGCCGCATAGCGACGGCTTTCGATTTTGGAAGCGGTGTCGAAATCCACTTTGGAGGCTTCGCACAGGGTGTCGAGGATGGCTTCGGGGGCGGGGTAGTTGCCCTGGAAGGAAGCGGTCAGTTGGGCATTGAGGCGGGGGATGAGCTCCAAGCCGAGGCGCCCGCGGGCGGTGCCGCCGGGTATGCGGCCGTCCTGGCGGTCCCAGGGGCGGCGGCCCTCCGGGTGGCTGAGCAGCCAGCGCCGCGCCTTCAACAGGAGTTCTTTCTCGTCGGCGGCCAGCTCGTCCACGATGCCGGCGCTCAGGGCTTCGCGCGGCGTGAAGCGCCGCCCCTCCACCAGAATCTGGAACGCGCGTTCGATGCCCAGCAGCCACATCAGGCGGATGACCCCGCCGTTGCCCGGCATCAAACCGAAACGGACTTCCGGCAAGCCCACCCGGATGCGCGGCCCCTCCAACAGCACCCGGTGATGGCAGGCCAACGCCATTTCGAAGCCCGTGCCCAGCGCCGTGCCGTTGATGGCCGCCACCACCGGAATGCCCGGCCGCTCCAAATCCCGGAAAATTTTCTTCAGCTTCTCGGTGAACTGGAACACCAGAGCCGGGTCCTGGATGCGGTAGAGGTATTCCAGGTCGCCCCCCGCCAAAAAGCTCTTCTTCGCACTGGTGATGATGACGCCCTTGAGCCGCCCCTTGGCCTTTTCTTCCTTCAAATGCTCGATGACCGGCTCGAAAGCCCCGGCAATCTCGTGATTGAGAATGTTATGGGGGCGCCCCTCCATATCGAGGGTCAGCACGACGATTTGGTCCTTGTCCTTTTGATAGCGAATCATGGTTGGTCTCGATGTTTGGGTTGGCGCCGGGAGGGTGAACCTACTCAAATTCTGCAGCAAAGCATCGCGCGGCGGGCTGCTTTATCCAAAAAAAGCTTCCATCGGTAGAAGCAGCCGCCCCGAAGTCCGCCGGAGCAGTATTTTTGTAGCCATCCGATTTCGAACGGCAAGCATCTCAAATCCAACGCAACCCATGCCTCCGAAAAAGTTTCGCCTCACCGGCTTCGCGCGTTTCCTCATTTTCCTGCTCATCGCCACGCCCCTGGCTTACATGGGGGCTTCCTACTACAACGGGGAAGACGGCTGGGCCAATTTGAAAAAACTTTTGGGCATCGAAAGCTCCGCCGCCACCCCTTCCGACACGGATGAAGCGGTGTTCGACCCCTCCGCTTCCGACCGCGACGTCCGTCTGGAGAACGAACGGCTCAAGAGTGAAATTGATTCGCTCAACACCCGCATCGAAAAGCTCTTCACCCGGGTGGAGCGGCTCGAGGAACTTTTGCGCGAGAAAAATCGTCAGCTCGAAGAAATGAAGGAACAGGAGGGCGCCCCCCAGTGATGCCCCCCTCTCCCGCCCCCACACCGCCGCCCGAGAAAGGGAAGGCCGGAGGCGGGCATCCTTCGAGGGAAGGCCCTGCCCATCGGCCTCAATGCGTCCATTCTTCACAAACTTCGCATATCCATGTCCATGATTGTCAAACTCTTGCTCGACGCCCTGGCGCTGTTCCTGGGTGCTCGTTTTCTGAAAGGTGTGGAAATCGACGGTTTCATCCGCGCCATTTGGGTGGCACTGGTCATCGCCGTGCTCAACCTGACGGTCGGCACCTTCGTCAAAGTCGTGACGCTGGGCCTGTTCAGCATCGGGCTGTTCAATCTGGTGCTCAACGCCGGTCTGATTATGATTGCCGATTACTTTGTTAAAGGCATGAAGGTGAAAAATTTTTGGTGGGCTTTGGGCCTTGCACTGTTCGTAGCCGTCGTCAACACCGTGACCTACAAACTCTTCCTCTAACCCACAAGAATATTTCATTTCCTTTTGCATGTCTGGCGGGCAGCCGCCGGGCATTTTTTCGTTTGGGGGGGTGGAGGGAGGAGGAAGTGGGATGGGTTTCGCTGGAATTCCCCCCTGAGGCCCCGGGAGTCGCTGCGAAATTTGCAGCTTTGCGCAGGGCTGCTTTTCCGACGGCAAGCCTTCCATCAGGGCAACCTCCCAACCGCCCCCCGAGAAAAGACAACCAAAAACCACGGAAGATGAAATTCCCTCTGCTCGCTCTCCTGCTCTTCGGTTTGTTGCTGAGCGCCTGTGGCAAGGGCGCCCGAAGCGCCCAGACCCCGGAAACGGGCTTCACCCCCATCCCGCTGTACGTGGCGCAGGGCAACGAACCCTTCTGGAGCCTCAAGATTTACGAAGGCAACATCGTCTGGCACCTGCTGGGCGAGGAGCCCCAGACCTACCCCTACTTCGAACCCCGCCTGGTGGGGGAAAAGCTCATCTTCCAGACGCGGGGCGCCGTCAACGGCCAAACCAGCACCCTGAAGGTGGAACTGCTCGAAACTCCCTGCACCGACAGCATGAAAGGAGAAACCTTCCCCATGCAGGCGGTGGTCATGCGCGACGGCAAACGCTACGAAGGCTGCGCCCGCTGAAGCCCCCGATGTCAGCCCGAGCACCGGCCCTTCCAAGGCCGTTGTTCGTTGTTCGTTGTTCGTTGTTCGTTGTTCGTTGGGTGTGGGTGTGGGTGAGGGTTTGGGGGGTTGAACCGCAGTGTTTCGCAGCTTTTTTCGCAGTTGACCGCAG
>CAZBYX010000127.1:0-10293 GCA_964496055.1 uncultured Saprospiraceae bacterium | reverse complement strand
CAACGCTCAACGCCCTCCCCTCACCTTTCGAGCAAGAAGTTTAGAACGGTGCGGAAGAATTCGTCCGGGGCGTCGGCGTGGACCCAGTGGCCGGCCTGTTCGAGGGTGACGAAGCGGGCGGCGGGGAAGAGTCGGCGGATGTCGCCGAAGTCTTCCGGAAGCAAGTGTTGGGAGCGCCCGCCGCGCACGAAGAGTGTGGGGCCTTCGAAGGGGGCGTCGCTTTCGATGGGGGCGAGCACGGCGTCGTAGTGGCGGTGCAGGGCGGGCAGGTTCATTTTCCAGGCGAAGGAGCCGTCCTTTCGGCGTTTCAGGTTCTTGAGCAGGAAAAGGCGCACCCCTGCGTCCGGGATTTTTTCCGCCAGCCGGGCTTCCACCTCCTTGCGGGAGCGAACCGCATCGAGGGGCACGGCTTCCAGGGCCTGAAAGATGGTTTCGTGGCCGGGCGGGTAGCGTTTGGGGGCGATGTCCACGACGACGAGCTTAGCGACGCGGTCGGGGTGTTCGAGGGCGAATTGCATGGCGGTTTTGCCGCCCATGGAGTGGCCGATGAGGTGGGTTTTGAAAATCCACTGCCCCTCGAGGAATTCGAGCAGGTCTTGGGCCAGGGTGGGGTAATCGAAGGGCTCGGCGTGGGGGGAGCGGCCGTGGTTGCGCTGGTCGAGGAGGAAGACGGAGAAGTGTTCGGCGAAGCGTTTGCCGAGGGTCTGCCAGTTGTCGAGCATGCCGAACAGTCCGTGCAGGATGACCAGGGGATCGCCCTGCCCGAAAGCCTTGTGGTGGAGTTCCATGCGGCAAAGGTAGGCAGGGCAATTTTTTTACCTTTGCCCGACCCCCGAACGCAGGCGCAGCGCGCAATCGCCGCCCCGGGAACCAGCGCCACGCCCATTTCCTGACCACATGAAGCCCGTCCATTACGTCAGTCCGGAACACCTCAGCCTGGAACGCATCGAGCAGATTCTGTCCAAGGGCTACCTGCTGGAGCTGTCCGAGGAAAGCAAGGCCCGGCTGGAGCGCAGCCGCCTGTTTCTCGAAGCCCGCATTCAGGACACCGAGGAGCTGTACTACGGCATCAATACGGGTTTCGGGGCTTTGTGCAACGTGCGGGTCTCGGGGGAGGAGGTGGTGGAGTTGCAAAACAACCTGGTCAAGTCGCATGCGGTGGGCACGGGCGAGGTGGTGCCCGACCCCATCGTCAAGCTCATGCTGTTGCTCAAAATCCAGAGTCTGTCGTACGGGTTTTCGGGCATCCAGCCCACGACGGTGGAGCGCCTTTTGGAGTTTTTCAACTACGACCTGCTGCCGGTGGTGTTCGAGCAAGGCAGCCTGGGGGCCTCGGGCGATCTGGCGCCGCTGGCCCACCTTAGCCTGCCGCTGCTCGGGCTGGGCGAGGTGAAGGTGCGCGGCAAACGCCTGCCCGCCGCCCATGCCCTGAACCAACTCTTCTGGAAACCCCTGCGCCTGCAGGAAAAGGAGGGGCTGGCCCTGCTCAACGGCACCCAGTTCTCGCTGGCTTACGCCGTCTGGGGGGTCTTGCAGGGGCGCAAACTGTGGAAGCTGGCCAACCTCTGCGCCGCCCTCTCGCTGGATGCCTTCAACTGCCGCTTCTCCCCCTTCGACCGGCGTGTCCACGAAATCCGCCCCCACCCCGGCCAAATCGAAACCGCCCAGGCCATCCGCAAGCTCTTGTTCGACAGCGAACTGCTGCACGCCGAAAAGTACGCCGTGCAGGACCCCTACGCCTTCCGCTGCGTGCCCCAGGTGCACGGCGCCACCTGGCAAGCCCTGGCGCACGCCGCCGATGTGGTGACCACCGAAGTGAACTCCGTCACGGACAACCCCAGCCTCTTCCCCGAGGACGAGGTCATCCTCTCGGGGGGCAATTTCCACGCCCAGCCCCTGGCCCTCGTGCTGGATTACCTGGCCATCGCCCTGGCCGAGCTGGGCAGCATCAGCGAACGCCGCACCTTCCAGCTCCTCTCCGGCCAGCGCGGCCTCCCGCCCTTCCTCACCCCCAAACCGGGGCTCCATTCGGGGCTCATGATCGCCCAGTACACCGCCGCGTCCATCGTCAGCCAGAACAAACAGCTGAGCAGCCCCGCCAGCGTGGATTCCATCGTCAGCAGCAACGGCCAGGAAGACCACGTCAGCATGGCCGCCAACGCCGGCACCAAACTCTACCGCCTGCTCGAAAACGTCGGGCGCGTCCTCGCCATCGAGTTCATGACCGCCGCCCAGGCCCTCGAGTTCCGCCGCCCGAAGAAAACCTCCCCCCAACTGGAGGACATCCTCGCCGAATACCGCCGCCAGGTGCCCATGCTCGAAGACGATCGCGTGCTTGCCGATGACCTCCAAAAAACCCTTGCCTTCCTCGAAACCCTCCTCCAAACACCCCCCGAAGTCGAACCGTAGCGGGCCCGGCACCCGGCGTGCCGGCCATCCCGCCTGACCCAGCCGTTCGGGGGTGGGGCGTGGTCAATCCATGGCGTACTCGATGGGCAGGTCGCCCCAGGCGGGGGCGTCTTTGGGCAGGAGCTTTTTGAGCTTGCGCAGGTAGGGGTGGTAGTGCACCTCGATGCTGTGCCGTTTGGAGGGCAGGAATTGCCGGGCGATTTCATCGGCTTCCTTTTCGGCCAGCTCCCGGAGGTTGGGGGGGAGCTGCCAGCGCCCCATGATGAGGTTGGCCACGAGCTTGCTTTGCGCATCCGAGAGGGGCCAGATGCAGCCCTGGGGCTGCAGCAGGCCGATGAAGAACAGGGTGGGGTGTTCGGGGTGGAAGATGCGCAGGTAGAGGGGCACGCGTTCGGCGTCTTCCCAGTCGATGAAGTCCTTGCTGAAAAAGGGGAAGGCGATCTTGTAGCCCGTGGCGGCCAGCAAGACGTCGAATTCTTCCGCCACCCCGTCCTGGAACCAGACCGTCCGCCCCTCGATGGCTTTGATGGCCCGGCGCGGGTGGACGTCCCCGTGGCGAATTTTGTACAGCAGCTCCGAGTTGAGGGTGGGGTGAGCCATGGTCACAGGGTAGTCGGGCTCTTCGAGGCCGTAGCGGCGGTAGCTGCCCACCTGCAGGAAGAGGCTCAGCTTCATGGCGGCCATGCGCAGGGGTTGGGGCAGGGCGGTGAGGGTTTGGTTGAAGGTATCGGTGGGGCGGCCCAGCAGAAATTTGGGGATGATGTAGGTCGGTCTTCGGATGCTGATGGCGGTGAAGGCTGCCACCCGGCTGATTTCCACGGCGCAGTCGCAGCCGCTGTTGCCCGCCCCGACCACGAGCACCCGCTTGCCCCGAAACGGCGCGTTCGTCTTGTAGGAATGGGCATGGAGGTACTCCCCCTCGAAAGTGCCGGGGAGCTCCGGATGGCGGGGCACCGAGTGGTGGCCGTTGGCGACGAGCAGGTAATCGAAGACGGCTTCCTCGCCGGTGCTCAGGTGCAGGCGCCAGCGCTCCCCTTCCGCTTTTTCCACCCGTTCCACCGCCGTGTTGAAGCGGATGTACTTTTCGAGCCCGAAATGGCGGGCGTAAGCCTGGAAATAAGCCAGCACTTGCCGATGCGAAGGGTAGTCGGGGTAGTCTTCGGGCATGAGGAAATCTTCGAACTCCGAGAGGCTTTTGGAGCTGATGATGTGGGTGGTTTCGCAAACGCTGCTGTGCGATTCCTTCGCCGTGTAAATCCAGTTGCCGCCCACCTGGTCGTTCTTTTCGAAACACACCACCTGCCGCACCCCTGCCTGCAGCAGGTTTTTGATGGCGGTCAGGCCGGAACATCCGGCACCGATGACGGCTACTATGGGATCGGCTGCATTCATGCTTTCGGCTTTTCCTTCCCTTCCGAACTTTCCCCCACGCCAGGGCGGAATCGGAAAGATGTACCGACAAAGATTTCAAAAATTGGACAGTGGGGCAAACCGGACGGGGAAACGGTCTTCCGGCAGCCCGAGGGGAATAACTTAATTTTGTTTTCCGCGTTTTGAGAGGTAAATCCAAGCCATCATGCTGCGCCCAATCCTGGTGTTGGTCGTTCTCAGCTGGGTCGGAGGGCTCTCCGCTCAGCGGGGAGGTGGTTTGGAGGAGGGGGAGAACCTGGTGCCCAACCCGGGTTTCGAGCAGTACAGCTCGCCGCCCATCGGGTGGTTTTACAAGGGGGAGCACTACACCCGCGTGATGAAGTACTGGTCCTCGGCGACGGTGGCTTCGCCCGACGTGTTCGGTCCCCGGGTGCGGGTGCCTTCCCATTGGGCGGAGAAAGGCTTCGGCCAGCAGCAGCCGCACGGGGGGCACTCCATGTCGGGCATCACCCTCTTCGGCTGCGAGCAGGGCAAACCCCACTGCCGCGAGTACATCCAGGTGCAATTGCTGGAGCCCCTGGTCGTGGGTCAAACCTACCGGGTGGAGATGTGGGTCAGCCACCTGCCCCGCTCCCTGCAAATCAACGGGCTGGGCTTCGCCGTATCCGAAGAACCCCTGCGCGAACTCACCGACGGCCCGCTGTCGCTGATCCCCGTCGTGTTCAGCTCCACCATCATCAAGGCTCCCAACCACCGCTGGATAAAAATCGGCGGGCACTTCCAGGCCGAAAGCCCCGCCAACTACCTCATCATCGGCAACTTTTTCCCCGACAGCCTCACCCGCGTAGCCCCGCCCGCCCCCGACGCCCTCCCCTATGCCTACTACTACGTGGACGACGTCTCCCTGGTCAAAACCCCGCCCATTCTCCCCGTGCCCGACCCCGATTACGACCTGGAGAAGATCGAACTCGTGGAAGGCAAGACCATCCCCCTGAAGAACATCTTCTTCGAGTTCGACAAATGGGAGCTCATGCCGCGCTCCTACGTCGAGTTGAAGAAGCTGCTCAAAATCATGCGCGAGAACCCCGAGATGGTCATCGAGGTGCGCGGCCACACCGACGACATGGGCGACGACGCCTACAACCTGCCCCTGAGTGAGAAGCGCGCCAAAGCAGTCGTGGATTACCTGGTGCAAAACGGCATCGCCCCCGAACGCGCCACCTTCCGGGGCCTGGGCAGCAGCCAGCCCGTAGCCGGCAACGACAGCCCCGAAGGGCGCCAGCTCAACCGCCGCGTCGAGTTCTTCATCGTGCGCAAGGAGGAAAGTCAGTGAGTCTTAATTGGCTCTTCCCCAGCCTTCCTATTTCGTACACTCCTCCTCCCTTATTAGCTTTACCTCTTGCAAATCCCCTTTTGCCGGCACTCACAAACCACCTCCTCTCATGCCGATTTCGAATTTCGCCACCGCCAATCAGACCTTCCGACTCGTCATGGCGAATGGCATCACCTACACCGTCCCTCCTTTCCAACGGGATTATAGTTGGACAGAAGAAGAATGGGACGACCTGTGGCTCGATATCCAAAACGTCCTTCGGGGAGAGGATTCGGCTCACTACATGGGCTACCTCGTGTTGCAAACCGAAGACAACAAAAATTTTATCGTCATTGACGGCCAACAACGCCTGACAACCCTCAGCATCGTCATCCTTGCCGTTTTGAAAACCCTCCAGGAACTCATCGACAAAGGGCAGGACCCTCGAGGCAATAAGCAGCGAAAAGAACAGCTCTACAACCAGTTTATCGGCTACCTCGACCCGGTAACCCTCGTGGCCCGCCCCAAGCTGACCCTGAACCGCAATTGCAACAGTTATTTCAGGGATTACTTGGTCCCCCTTCGCGACCTGCCCCGCTATCGCCGGAAAACCACCGAACACCTGATGCGCCGTGCTTTCGAGTGGTTCCATCAACGCCTGGAAAAGTCTTACTCTACCGGCCCGGACTTGGCCCGTTTCGTAGAGCAAATGGCCGACCTGCTTTTTTTTACCGTCATCACGGTCACCGACGAGTTGAACGCCTACAAGGTTTTTGAAACCCTCAATGCCCGAGGGGTCCGCCTCTCATCCACCGACCTGCTCAAAAATTACCTTTTCTCGCTCGTCAGCAAGGAGCAAGCCTCCGAGGACGAATTGAACGCGCTCGAGCGACGTTGGGAGGAGCTCGTCACCCGACTGGGCAGCGAACGATTCCCCGATTTCGTACGCACCCATTGGAACAGCCGCTACAAACTCATCCGTCATAGCGAGTTGTTCAAGAAGTTGCGCGCCGAAGTCAAAGATCGCGGTGATGCTTTCGAATTGCTGAGTCGCTTGGAGGAAGACCTCGAAATTTTTATCGCCTTGCGCGACCCCTTCCACGAGCGCTGGGCCCAGGATGCCCGTGGCAAAGCCGCCGTGTGGGAGTTCAAGCTCTTCGGGGTCCGGCAAGTGTTTCCTTTGTTGCTCGCAGCCCATCGTCGCTTCTCCGAGGAAGAGTTTTCGCGTTTGCTGCGTTGCCTTTCGCTTTTTTCGTTCCGCTATCAGGTCATCGGCAATTTGCCTCCGAACGAACTGGAAGTGCGCTACAACGCCCTTGCCATGCGCATCAGTGACGGTACCGTCAACAACCTCCGGCCCATTTTGGATGCCTTGCACCCGCTCTATCCAAAAGACCCCGATTTCCTTCAAGATTTCAAGACGAAGTCCTTCCCGACCACCCAAAACCGGAACAAGAAAATCGTACGCTACATCCTGAGCAAAATTGAAGGACATGTGGCCAACACCGCTCTTGACCCCGAGGACAGCAAATACTCTTTGGAACACATTCTGCCGGAAAATCCCCAGGAAGGGTGGGAGGAATGGGAGGCGCACAAGCGGTACGAAGAGTGGGTCTTTCGACTGGGGAACATGACCCTGCTGGAATCCAGCTTGAATCGCGAGGTCGGCAACGCCTCATTTCAGAGGAAACTCGAGGCCTACCGAAAAAGCAATGTCACCCTGACGCGTATGATTGCCGAAAGGTACGACCAATGGGTGCCGGCGAAGATTGAAGAGTGGCAGGGATGGCTCGCACAACAGGCCACCGCCATTTGGCGCATTTCCCAGTACGACGAATCCGGATGAAGGAAGCCGTCCGCTCAACCCTATCTTTGCCCCCCAAACCGCCTGCCCCGTGTACCGATTCTTGCTCAAGCCCCTGTTGTTTCTCTTGCCCCCGGAAACCGCCCACCACCTGACCATGCGCCTTTGGGGGTGGGCGTTGGCCGTCCCGGGTTTGGGGGGGCTGTTGCGGCGCTCTTTCCGGGTGGAAGACCCGCGTTTGGAGCGCTCTTTCCTGGGGCTGCGCTTTCCCAATCCGGTGGGTTTGGCGGCCGGCTTCGACAAGGACGGCAAATACCTGCAGGAGCTGGAAGCGCTGGGTTTCGGCTTCGTCGAGGTGGGCACCGTCACGCCCCGCCCCCAAACGGGCAATCCCCGCCCCCGCCTCTTCCGCTTGCCGCAGGACGAAGCCCTCATCAACCGCATGGGCTTCAACAACGAGGGGGTGGAGGCCCTGGTCGAGCGCCTGAAAAACCGACCCCCCGGAAAATTGCTCATCGGGGGAAACATCGGCAAGAACAAAGACACCCCCAACGAAGAAGCCTGGAAGGATTACCTGCTGTGCTTCGAGCGCCTTTTCCCCTACGTGGACTATTTCGTCGTCAATGTCAGCAGCCCGAACACCCCGGGCCTGCGCGCCCTGCAAGACAAGGAACCCCTGCTCGGGCTGCTGTCCCGCCTGCAGGAACGCAACCGCCGCTTCGAGGCGCCCAAACCCATCCTCCTCAAAATCGCCCCCGACCTCAGCCCCTCCCAACTCGACGACATCCTCGAAATCGTGGAGCGGGCCGGCATCGCCGGGGTCATCGCCACGAACACCACCGTCTCGCGCCGGGGTCTGAGCACCCCCGAAGAAAAAGTGCAAGCCATCGGACCGGGCGGGCTGAGCGGGCGCCCCGTCCGGCAACCTTCCACCGAGGTGATACGTTATCTTTCCAAAGCTTCGAAAGGCCGGCTCTTCATCATCGGTGTCGGGGGAATTGCCGACGCGGAAGGCGCGTTGGAAAAACTGCATGCCGGAGCTTCCCTCGTGCAAGTTTATACCGGGCTCGTCTATGCGGGCCCCTCCCTGGTGAAACGAATCAACCACGCCTTGCTGAAAACCGACCCCGCCCGCGAGGGCTGAGGGGTTTCTGGCACTGTTTTTAGGGTAAATTGCTGAGTTTCAGGAAGGTTTCTCGCGCGAAGTCCGGTCCGTACTCCCCCCCTTTCATCGAATGACAAAACCATTCCGCCATGGTCGTGCTGACGCTGTTGGTGCTGTTGTTGGGCTACAACCTGGTGGAAATCATCATGGACCGCAGCACGCCGTTTTACAAGGACATCCGATTCTGGCTGGTGATGCTGTCCTTGTGTGTCCTGGTGGTTACAGGAGCCCAGCGCTACCTGGGGAGCTGAAGCAGCTTTCTCGGGAAGTGGTGCTGCCTGAGGGGGTTCAACCCACGATCTTCAGGCTGAGGTCGAGGCTTTGTGCCGAATGAGTCAGTGCGCCGACCGAAATGAAATTGACGCCTGTTTTGGCCACCTTCCGAATGTTGTGAATGGTCACTCCGCCCGAGGCTTCGGTCTCGAATTTCCCGCCGACGATGTCCACCCCTTCCTTCAGCAGCGGCAATTCGAAGTTGTCGAACATGATGCGATCGACACAGCCCTGGCCCGCTTCCATGACTTCGTAGAGCTCGACGAGGTTGCGCACCTCGACGGTGACAGGCAGCTCGAGCTGGTGTTCGCTTTTGTAGGCGGCCACCTTTTCGATGGCGGCGCGGATGCTGCCGCAGGCGTCGATGTGATTGTCCTTGATGAGGAAGCGGTCGGAGAGGTTGAAGCGATAATTGGAGCAGCCGCCCAGGCGCACGGCCCACTTTTCGAGGAAGCGCACCAGCGGGGTGGTCTTGCGCGTATCGAGGACGGTGACGGGCAGGTCTTCGACCTCGAAGAGGAAGTGGTTGCTCAGGGTGGCGATGCCGCTCATGCGCTGCATGACGTTGAGCACCAGGCGTTCGGCCAGCAGGAAGGCGCGGGTGTTGCACTCCACCCGGAAAGCCACATCGCCGAAGCTGACGGCGGCGCCGTCGTCTTTGAGGATTTCCAGCTTGGCGCCGGGGTCCAGCGAGGTGAAGATGAATTCCGCCACTTCCACCCCTGCCAACACGCCGTCGTCCTTCACCTGGAGGACGGCCTGGCAGCGCGCCTCCGGCGGGATGCAGGCCCGGGAGGTGTGGTCGCCGTCGGGGGCGTCTTCCTGGATGGCGAGTTTGAGGAACTGGTTGAGCCAGGCATCGCGTTGGGCGGCCATTTCGGGAGGTGCAGTCGTTGGTTTACTCATGGTTTGGGTGGCTGTTTGAAGGGAAGCCGCGGCCGTCATTCTTTCACCTTGAGGTTGAGGATGTTGCCCATGTGGTAGCAGGTTCGGCAGCGGGCTTCGTAAAGGTTTTTCTCGCCCAGCAGGACGGTTTCTTCGGTGTCGGTCAGGCGATAGGAGTGGGTGGCCAGGTTTCCGCAGTGCTGGCAAATGGCGTGCACCTTGGTGATGTACTCCGCTACGGCCAGCAGGTGGGGCATGGGGCCGAAGGGGCGCCCTTTGAAGTCCATGTCCAGCCCGGCGACGATGACGCGCTTGCCCAGCAGGGCCAGCTTCTGGCAGACCTCCGGCAGGTCGGCGTCGAAGAACTGGCCCTCGTCGATGCCGACGACGCTGACCCCCTCGCTCAGTTCGAGCAGTTGGCTGGAGCGGGCGATGGGGGTGGCGAGGATGGAGTTGTCGTCGTGGCTGACGACGCGTTGCTCGTCATAGCGGTTGTCCACCAGGGGTTTGAAGATTTCCACCCGCTGGTTGGCGATTTTGGCCCGCTTCAGGCGGCGGATGAGCTCCTCGGTCTTGCCCGAGAACATGGAGCCGCAAATGACCTCGATCCACCCACTGCGCTGCCCTTTGAAGTGTGGCTCTAAAAACATCGGCTGCTGGTTGCAGGGCGAAGCCCCTATCTTAGTGCCTGGAATTCAGCGTTTTGCCGCAAATGCGCAAAATGGTTACATTTACCGGCTGGCGAAATTAGCAACTCTGGAGCGAACCGCCGGAATTCCCCGGCGTTTTCTCCATCCTCGAATCCGACACCGCTAACCAAAACCTCGAGTTCCCATCATGGACCTGACGAAAGCCCACCTCTTGCTGAAAAAGATCAACAACCTGCTCAACGGCCTGGACGAGCAGAGCCCCGCCCTCAGCGCCATGGAGCGCGACCTGATGCTCAGCTACCTGCGCGAACTCTACGACCTGTTCCTCGAAAACGGAACCTCGGCCGGAAAACGCGCCGGCGCCAAGCCTCCCATCGAAGTCATCAAACCCGAAACCGAGGATGCCCCGCCCCCACCCAAAACC
>CAZBYX010000126.1:0-10320 GCA_964496055.1 uncultured Saprospiraceae bacterium | reverse complement strand
ACCCCCACCCAACTCTAAACTTTCCACTCTAAACTCTCCACTTTCTCACCCCCCCCACCCAACGAACAACGAACAACGAACAACGAACAACGAACGCCCCCCCTCACTGCGTGGGCAGGGAGGCGAAATCGTAGGGAGCGAAGAGCTCTTTCAGCTCGTTGAGGAAGGCTTCGTCTTTCTGCTGTTCGACGGTGCGCAGGAGGGCGTCTTTGGTGCTCATGGCCAGGCCGAGCCCCTGGCCGAAGCTGCCCGTTTCGGGGTCGAGGTCTTCGGGGTCGAGGGAGAAGTAAAACTCGAGCCAGTCGGCGGTTTCCTCGGCCAGGATTTGCAGATGGGGTTTGGCATCCTCGTATCCGTCGGCCTGGACGAGGATGTTGAGCATCTGCATGGTATTCCAGTCGTAGGGGAAGTTCATGTGGGGGAAGACCTCGAGGTATTTGAGCACCAGGTCGCGCGCTTTTTGTTTTTCGCCCCGGCGGACGAACTCGCGGGCAGCGCGCAGCATGATGAGGCGGTGGCTCTGGATGCTGGGGCCGTAGCTGCGGTCCACGTGGAGCTCGTAGCGGTCGAAGCCGCCCCAGCGGAATTTGTTCATGACGTTGTCGTACACTTTGTCGGCGTCCACGCGGCCGTTGCCGTAGATGTAGAGGTTGGGGTCGCTTTGGGACTTGACGGGAATGATGCGCAGGGCCAGGCCTTCGAGCTGCATGTAGTCGTCCAGTCCGAACATTTTGTCGGGGCGGCAGGTGACGGCAAAGTAGATGGGCCGCTCCCAGATATTGCTGGCGATGACGTCGAGGATGGCCAGGTCGTCTTTGAGCAGATAGTTGCGCCCGGCCAGGTTGATGGGCAGGCGGTTGACGATGCGGCCGGTGTCGGCTTCGGTGACGGCGCCGACTTCGAAGGCTTTCTGGCGGTCCACGGGAATGTACACCTTACGGGTGGGCATGTAGCTTTCGGTGCGGCGGCCGCCCTGCCCCTGGAGGGGGTGGCTTTCCCCGATGAACTGGAGGAATTCCAGGGCGGTCATTTCGCGGTCTTGGCCGCTGGGGTTGTAGTAGATGACCGAGTTGCGGCGCTTGCCGCGATAGGCTTCCGCCGGGATGGTGAGCTTGATGGGCGGGGAGTCGTTGACGCGGCGGCGCAGCTGGTTGATGTACCAGTCCACGGCGATGAGGCTGAGGTTGACCACCCGGACGTCGGTGCGGATGCCCTCCACTTCCTGGGCATACCAGAGCGGGTAGGTGTCGTTGTCGCCGTAGGTGAAGATGATGGCGTTGGGTGCGCAGCTTTCGAGGAAGTTGGCGGCGTAGTCGCGGGCGCCGGTGTGGTGGCGGCGGCTGTGGTCGTCGAAGTTTTGGAAGCCCATGAGGGCGGGGGCGCTGAGCACCAGGGCGGCGCTGAGCCAGGCGGCGGGCCCTTCCCCGAGGGCCAGGCGCCGGCGCAACAGCTCGAAGACGGCCAGCACCCCCATGCCCAGCCAGATGCAATAGGTGAAGAAAGAGCCGACGAGCACGTAGTCGCGTTCGCGGGGCTCGTTCGGGGGCTGGTTGCTGTACACGATGATGCCGATGCCCGTGATGACGAACATGGCCAGCATGGCCAGGGCGTCGTTGGGGCGGCGGTTGAAGTGGAAGAACACCCCTAACAGCCCGAAGAGGAAGGGCAAGAGGAAGTAGCGGTTGCGGGCTTTGTCCTTGCGCATGGTCTCGGGCATGTGGTCCATGTTGTAGAGGCGGGCTTCGTCGAGCCACTTGATGCCGCTGAGCCAGTGCCCGGCCGACTTGTCCCAACTGTAGTAGCCCTGGTCGCCGTTCTGGCGGCCGGCGAAGTTCCAGAAGAAGTAGCGCCAGTACATCCAGCCGAGCTGGTAGCGGAACAGGAACTTCATGTTGTCGAAGAAGTTGGGCTCGCCTTTGGGCTTGTTTATCCACAGGCGGTACTTCTCGGGGCGGTTCTGGGTGTTGTCGCCCATGCGGGGGAGGAAGACCTTGGAGTTTTTCGGATAGACGTAGGTGATTTTTTCATCCACGATTTCGTAGCGGTCGCCCTGTTTGCCGTAGCGGGGCTCCACCTCGCTGTCGATGGGGTTGGCGGTGAAGTTGGGCCCATAGAACAAGGGGCGTTCGCCGTACTGCTCGCGGTTCAGGTAGGGCAGCAGGCGCATGGGGTCGCTGGGGTCGTTCATGTTGATGGGCGGGTTGGCGTTGGCCCGGATGACCACCACCCCGATGGTGCTGAACCCGATGACCACCATCAGGGCTCCCACGACCAGCAGTTCCAGGGGGCGGCTGCCCTTTTGGCGGGCGTAGCGCAAGGCGAACCAGAAGAAGGCGGCAATCAACAGCACCGTCGGCACGAGGCCCGAGTGGAAGGGCAAGCCGAAACCGTTGACCATCATCAGCTCCATCACCCGCCACAATTCGGGAATGCCCGTGATGACCAGCTTCTGGATGGCCAGAAAAGCCACGATTCCCAGTGCCGCCGCCACTCCGATGCCCAGCCAAGTGTGCTTCTCGTATTTTTTGAAATAATAGAACAGGGCCAGAGCCGGGAAAGTCAGAAGGCTCAACAGGTGCACCCCGATGGACAACCCCGCCATGAAGACGGCGAAAATCAGCCAGCGGTCGTTTTCCGGGGCTTCGGGCAGGTCGTACCACTTCACCCCCGCCCACAGCACGATGGTGGTGAAACAGGTGGACATGGCGTACACCTCCCCCTCCACGGCGCTGAACCAGATGCTGGTGGCGAAGGCGGTGGCCAAACCCGCCGCCACACCCGCACCGCCCAACAGGAGGGTTTGGGTGCGGGGGGAGAGGGATTCCTCCTGCAGGGTGCGCCGCCCGAGGATGATGGTCGTCCAGGCTACGAAGGCCGCGGCCAGCGCCGTGCAAAACGCCGAAAGCAGGTTGACCGCAATGGCGATGTTTTCGGGGTGGGCTTGCGTATCGGTGAAGAGTTCCGCCAGCAGGGTGGCCAGGCGCCCCATCAGCAGGAAGAACGGTGCCCCCGGCGGGTGCACCACCTGCAGTTTGTAAGCCCCCAGGATGAACTCCCCACAGTCCCACAGGCTGCCGGTACTCTCCACGGAAAAGATGTAAACCACAAAAGCAATGAGGAAGACCAGCCAACCGGCTGCATCGGTGAGTTTCTTCGCGTTGGTCATGCAATCGAAAAGATTGGTGGGCAATGGATTTGCATCGTGTGGCTTGGGAGGGTGCTCCGCAAGCCGTGCAAAAGTAAGAAAAAGGCCGGCAGAGGGCGTCGCCCTGCCGGCCTCGGGAAAAGGGGATGGCTCGGCTCAGAAGGCCAGGCCCAGCTTGGTGTAGATGTACATGCCCCGCACGCCGAACTGCTGCACGCGGCGGCTGAAAAGGAAGCGGCCGCTCGAGACGTTGCCCGAGTGCTGGTGCATGTCGGGGAAGGTGTTGGTGAAGTTGTGGATGCCCACCGTCCAGCGCAGGTGGTTGCTGAAGCGATAGCCCAGCTCCAGGTCGGGAACGACCTTGGCGCCGAAGACCTGGTCGCGGCTTTCCACCTGCCCGGTGAAGCTGTTCTCCGTCCAGTTGGCGGGGTCCCCGTCCGAGGGGTGGATGTAGGTGATTTCCCCGAAGCGGGTGGCGCGCAGCAAGACGCTGAAGTTGCCCACCTCGTAGAGGGCGGAGAGGAGAATCTTGCTCTTGGGCTGTGCCACTTCGATGCGGGAAATTTCCTCGCGGTTGAACAGCACGTCTTCCTTGCCTTCGAGCAGGGGCGGGGTGTTGATTTTGGCCGTCCCGTCCGGGTTGCGGTCCACTTCCGTTTCGGTGAAGTTGCCGGCCAGGGTGAAGTTGAGGCGGCCTTGGCCAAGGGGCACGCGGTAGGAGGCCACCACGTCGATGCCCTTGGTCTGGGTGGAAACGGCGTTGGTGAAGAACTGGGCCGCGCCGGCGCCCAGCGGCGTGAGGATGTCTCCAGCCTTGATGCCGCCGGCCAACTCCTCGCTGGGGGAGAAGCGCCCCGAAATGACGATGCGGTCATCGATGTCGATGAGGTAGCCGTCAATGGTCAGGGAGAGGTTGTCGAGGATGCGCGCCGTGATGCCGGCGGAGAAGTTGGTGGAGGTTTCGGGTTTGAGGGCGGCAATGCCGAAGGCACGTGCCACCGGGCTCTGGTTGTTGAAAGTCCCCACCTGCACGGGCACCTGGTCGCCGGTGACGGGGTCGGTGACGAACTGGGTGCTCAGGTTGTTGAAGTAAATCTGGTGCAGGGAGGGGGCCCGGAAGCCGGTGCTGAAGGCCGAGCGGATGGAGATGTCCGGGGTGATTTTGTAGCGGGCGGCGATTTTCCAGTTGAAGTCGTCGCCGAAGTCGGAGTAGTTTTCGTAGCGCCCGGCGATGCCCAGCAGGAGTTGCTCGGTGAACTCGAATTCCAGGTCGGCGTACAGGCTGGTGCTGTTGCGGTTCTTGTCCAGGGCGTTCTGGGGCTGGAAGCCCGGAAAGACCTGAATGCCCGCTGCCCCGGCCACGAACGTGGAATCGCCGTTGATGATCCAGAGGTTTTCGGCCCCGCCGTTGATGTAGCTGGCTTCCTCGCCGGGGAAGATTTGGTAGTTCTCCAGCCGGAATTCACCCCCGTAAGCGACGTTGAAGGGGAAGCCGATGTCGAAGTTGCGGCTGAAGTCCACGTTGGTGGTGTTCTGGCTGTAGGAGAAGCCCCCCGCGAAGGCGCTCGTGGGCGAGCGGGTGCCCATGGAGGCGTTGTTCGAGTTCTTCACCGTGAATTTGAACTCGTTCGTGCCACGGGTCTGGCTCAGGTCCACATTCCAACCGCCGATTTCGCCGCGCACCCCGATGGTGAAGGAGTTGTCGAGGATATCGGTTTCGATTTGGGGGGAGAAGCCGTCGGGCCAGAGTTGCGGCACCACCCGCGCCTGGGTGGCGGGGAAGCGGTAGAAGCCGCGCGCCAGGCCGTTGCGGTAGTTGAAGCCCAGGTTGCCATAAACTTCGGCGCCGTCGTTGCCGATGGGCAGGGCGGCGTTCAGGAAGGCGCCGGCATCCCGCAGGGCCGAAGCGCCGATTTCCATCACCTGCCGCTCGTTGAAGCCCGTGTTCTCCTGCACGATGCGGAAGAACTCGTCGTCGCTCTTGGCGTTGATGTAGCCGTCCGGGTAGATGGAGCCGGTGTAGTTGCCCGAGCGATTGACCGAGCCGCGCTGGGTGTATTCGGCGGTGACGTTGACGAAGCCCCCACGCTGCCCGATGTCGAAGCCGAAGTTGGACGACAGCTGGTAAATCTCGCCGTCGTTGTCGAATTCGGGCACCAGGTCAGCGGGCACGTTGCCGGGGTCCGGCCCCCCGAAGGCATTGGGCAGGGTGACGCCGGTCTGGGCGTTCACCGTCACCAGGTTGGTCTGCTCCTTGAGCACGATGTTGATGACCCCGGCGATGGCGTCCGAGCCGTACTGGGCGGCGGCACCGTCGCGCAGGATCTCGATGCGCTCGATGGCGGCGGCGGGGATGGCGTTCAGGTCGGTTCCGACCGTTCCGCGGCCGACGGTGCCGTTGACGTTGAGCAGGGCGCTGGTGTGGCGCCGCTTGCCGTTGATGAGCACGAGCGTCTGGTCGGGCCCCAGCCCGCGCAAGGCCGCCGGGTCGATGTGGTCGGTGCCGTCCGAGATGGTTTGCTGGGTGCTGTGGAAGGAAGGCGCCGCGTACTGCAGGATTTGCCCGACGTTGTACTGGGCGGTGTTTTTCAGCTGGGTCGGGCCGATGACGTCCACCGGGACGGCGGTTTCCAGCTGCGTCCGCGGGGCGGAGCGCGAACCCAGAACCACCACCTCGTCCACGTTGATGCCTTGCTCGAGAACGAAGGACACCTCGGTGGTTTCACCGGCATTGACCGTCACCGACTGGTCGGCACTGCTGTAGCCCACATAACTGGCTCGCAGGGTGTAGGTGCCGGCATCCAGCTCCATGGTGAAGTTCCCGTCGAAGTCTGTGGTGGTACCGGTTCCCATTTCCACCACCAGAATGGTGGCACCTGGCAGGGCGCCTAATTCATCGGATACGTTTCCGGAAACGGTTCCCCGCTGGCCGAAGAGCGTCCAGGCAGGCAGCAGGAGGAACATCAGGAGAGTAAATGCGTTTGAGTACCTCATGAGCATTTGTTTTGGTGAAAAAAATATTTGGTCAGGCTGTTTTCCCGGGCCCTTCAACCGGGAAAAAGCGTCTTTTCCCTGAACGGGTCGGCTTTCTCCGTTGGAGAAGGACGGTGTAGGAGGCTTGTGCTAAGCCTTTGATTCTTAGACAGATGTTCACGGCCGTATTGTCGCTGCACAGAAAAGGGCAGCGCCGGGGCACGGTATCGGATTCGAGGAAAGCTTAAGGTCGGGTGGTCGAAAGAACAGGCAGGGGTACTTGAAATCGTTCAGGGGAAAAGAATGCTCTCGGATATCGAAGGTATAAAAAATTGCCATTTTGTTGGAGGTTTAGGGGTATGAGGGGAACTTTGTCCCGATTCATCAAATCGTAAAGCCGTGATCAAGAGCCCACAAAAAAACCTCAACCTGAACGTTCGAGGTTTGAAGCCCTCAGCCACATTGGCTATCAACGAAAAGAGTCACGAGCTGCTGCGGGCGGGGAAAGAAGTTTTCAGGTTGGGGTTTGGGCAGTCGCCTTTTCCCGTGCCCGAGCCCGTGGTGGAGGCCCTGAAGCGCAACGCTCACCAAAAGGATTACCTCCCCGTCAAAGGGTTGCAAGCCCTGCGCGAGGCCGTCGCCGCCTATACCCGTGCCCGGATGGGCATCAACCACCGTGCCTCCGAAGACGTGCTCATCGGCCCCGGCTCCAAGGAATTGCTCTTCCTGCTCCAGCTGGTCTATTACGGCGACCTCATCATCCCGCGCCCCGGGTGGGTCTCTTACGCTCCTCAGGCCGCCATGGTGGGGCGGCAGGTGCACTGGGTGGAAACCAAAGAGGAAAACCAGTGGCGCCTGAGCGCCGTGGAACTGGAGGAAATCTGCGCCGAAGACCCCGACCGCCCGCGCATCGTGGTGCTCAATTACCCCTCCAACCCCACCGGCACCACCTACACCCGCCAACAACTCATCGACCTGGCCGCCGTCGCCCACAAGTACGGCATCATCCTGCTTTCGGACGAAATCTACGGCGAATTGCACCACGAGGGGGCGCACATCTCCATCGCGCACTTCTACCCCGAAGGGACCATCGTCAGCGGGGGTTTGAGCAAGTGGTGCGGGGCCGGGGGCTGGCGCCTGGGCACCTTCACCTTTCCGCCATCCCTGCATTGGTTGCTCGACGCCATGGCCGTCGCAGCCAGCGAAACCTACACCGCCACCAGCGCCCCCATCCAATACGCCGCCGTCACCGCCTTTCAGGGCGGGCCCGAAATCGACCGCTACCTGGAAAAATCGCGCAAGGTGCTCAAAGCCATCGGGCAATACGTTTCCCGCCAGTTGCAGGCGATGAACGCACCCCATCCCGCCCCCCTGGGCGGTTTTTACCTCTTCCCGAACTTCGAAGCCTACCGCGAAAACCTGGAAGCCCGCGGCATCCGTACCAGCGAGGAGTTCTGCCGCCGCCTGCTCGACGAAACCGGCGTGGCCTTGCTGCCCGCATCCGACTTCGGGTTCCCCAAGTCCTTCCTCGCCACCCGCCTTTCCTACGTCGATTTCGACGGGGAGCAGGCCCTGCGTTGGGCGGAAACGGACGATACCCTCGACGGGCCCTTCCTCGAAGCCTGTGCCCAAAAAATTCAGCGCGGCCTGGAACGCCTCGGCGATTGGTTGTTGGAGAAACCGGCCCCGGCTACCGTGCCCTCAGCTCCGCAACAGCCGTCGCACCCATGAGCGCCCCTCGATGAGCACCTGCACGAAATAAATCCCCGCCGGCAAAGCCTCCAGCTGTAGCTCCAGCAGCCCTCCTTCCCCCAACCCTTCCCGCCAAACCCGCCCCAGGGCATCGAGCACCCGATAGCCGTACGGGTTGGACGGTGGAGGGGTGAGTTCGAGCAAGACCTTGCCCTTCGTGGGGTTGGGGTGCAGGCGCAATCGGCGCTCTTCCTTCTGTGGCAGAAATTCGAGGCTTCGAATCGGCGAGTAGGAGAAGGCGCCGTCTTCGTCCACCTGGCGCAGCCGGTAATAGTTCCACCCTTCGGCGGGGTGCTCGTCGCGGAAGGAATAGGTGGCGGGCGTGGGGGCGGTCCCCCGGCCCGGCACGAAGCCCAGCACCTCCCAGTTTTCCCCGTCGGTGCTGCGTTGCACCTCGAAGCCCCGGTTCAGCAGCTCGCTGTCCACCTCCCATTGCAGAAGGATGAAGCGCTGGTCTTTCCACACCTCGAAGCTGCGCCAGGTGACGGGCAGGGAGCCGCTGGCCTTCACCACCGTTTCGGTGGCGCGCACCGCCGTTATCCAGCTCATGGCGCCCGGCAGTTGGGGCAGGTTGAAGCTCGGGGGGCTGCCCGTCCACGAGGGGTAGGTCATGAGGATGAAGCTGTCGCCGGGGGAAGGGACGAACTCCTCCACCAGGCGCACGGTGATGGGGGCGCCGAGGGTGGCTTCGCCCTGCAGGTTGATGCGGTCGTGGCCCCCCGCCTGCCCGGCGCCGGCGGTGCCTGCCAGGTCGAAGTGCAGCGCCCCGTTCGAGAGGTCTTCGGCACCCAGAAAGGTGAGGGTGGCGGGGTTGGGGCCGGGGTCCAGGGTGCCCCCCTGATTTTGGAAGGGCACGTGGTGGATGGTGCCGTCCCCGATGTACAGGCCGGCGGAGTCGTTGACGAAGCTGAGGCCTTCCTCTCCTTCGGTCAGGTCGTCGAGGGCGGCGGTGAGCACCAGCGTGCCCCGGTTGGTGAAGAGCCCGCCCCCGCTGATGGCATCGCCCCCGGTGTTTTGGATTTGCACCGTGCCGGTGTTGAGGAAGGTGCCGCTGATGAGGTGCAGGCCGTCGGCGGTGCCGCTCGTGGAGTCGATGAGCAAAGTGCCGTTGTTTTCGAAGTAGCAGTTGCCCCCATTGATTTCGATGCCGCCCTGGCCGCCCGTGTTGAGGATGCTCAGGTAGCCGTCGTTGATGACCCGGGGGCCGAGAATGACCTTGAGCCCGAAGACGGGCCCGTTCTCGATGAAGATTTTCCCCGCGTTGGTCAGCGTGGCGTTGTCGCCGCCGATGGCGATGCGGCCGTCGGGGTTTCCCTGCGTGAGAACCAGCACGCCTCCGGAGGCGACGCTCAACCCCGCCTCGCAGCAGATGTCCACGAAGCGGGCCCGGGCCGTATCCCCGGCGGGAACGAGGACCTGCACCTGCGCACCCGAGAGGCGCACGTCGTCGTTGCCGGTGGGCAGGCCGTCGGGGTTCCAGTTGGCCGGGTCGGTCCACTGGTTGGTTCCGGCGCCGCCGTCCCAGGTGTAATTGGTTTGGGCGAAAACCGAAGCGGCGAGCAGGGGCAACAGGGCCCCCACCATGCACCTGAACAAGGGCATAGCAGTCATGGCGATAGGATTGTGATCAGACTTGAAGCGCGGGGTAGAAGGGGCTCAGGTGAGCATTCGGAATCTACCCTCTGAAGGTTCGGTCTTCGGGAAAGGTTCGACGGGTGTGGCCGTTTTGGAAAAGAATGGACGGGCCGAGGTGAGCAAAGAGGGGCCCGTCAGGATGTGGTACGCCGCCGGGGATAAAGAGTTTCGCCCCGAAAGATGCCCGGGCGGGCGATTCAGCCCCTGGAAGGGTCTTCCGGGGTGGGGTTGGGGTCATCGAGGTAGGAGCGGGTGAAGTGTTCGGGGTGCTTTTCCCGGGCGAACATTTGCCGGTTGAACTCCTCGGTTTTGCCCCTTGGGATGGAGAGGCTTTGCCACTCGGCGCCCCGCCGCATGCGGGCCAGGTACACGAGCTGGCCGATGTGGTAGGCGTAGTGGGTCAGTTGGCGTTGCAGGGCTTCCACCACGGTGTGCCCCTGGTTGCGGATGTACACGGTGCGCCCGAGGTCTTCCTCGGAAAGGGATTCGAGCGCCTGGAACAGGCAATCCCAGCCTTCGTTCCACTTCGCCCAGAGTTCGTCCAGGTTGCGGATGTCGTTGTCGAATTCGGCTTCGCGTCGGCGCCAGGGTTTCTCCCCGTCGGAGCTGAGGAAGTCCGTGAAGCGGCTGCGCATGTTGCCCCAGAGGTGTTTGACCAGGACGGCGATGCTGTTGCTCTCCGGGTTGAATTGCCAGTTGATGTCCGCCTCCGAAACTTGTTGCAGGGCTTTCTCCCCCAGATGGCGGTAGTAGCGAAACAGAGCTTTGGTGCTTTCCAGAAAGTTGGCTTCCATGTGGCTTGATTTGAGAGGTTT
>CAZBYX010000125.1:0-10349 GCA_964496055.1 uncultured Saprospiraceae bacterium | reverse complement strand
CAGGTGGAAATAGATGGAGACAAATTGAAACACATTGTCCCCAAACCCACACCCCAACCCACCCAACTCAAAACCCACAACCCGCAACCCACAACGAACAACGATCAACGAACAACGAACAACGATCAACGAACAACGAACAACCCCGCCGTCACGCGTCACGCCGTCACGTTCGTCACGCCGTCACGTCTCACGCCTGCCCATTGAGCAGTCGGTTCAGGGCTTTCTGGATGGCTTTGCGGCGGTTGCGGGCTTCGACGACGGAGGGGGGAGCGGCGCGTTCGGCGCAATCCTGGATGGGGCAGCGTTCACAGGTTTTGTTCACCTCGCGGGTGAGGATGGCGGGGTCGTCGAGGAAGCGGAGGCGGCGACGCAGGTCGGCATCGACGAGGATGCCGATGGCGATGCTGACGGTTTTGCGGGTGCCGGGGGAGGCGGGTCGGGCCAGGGTGATGCAGAAGTATTCGTCGTCGGTGCCGAAGTAGCGCGAACGCTGGGCCCCGACGATGGTGCCGACGTACTTGCCCTCCGATTGCATGTGGTTCAGGTCTTTCAGCAGGGAGATGGCCAGCCAGCGGCGGCAGTAGTGTTCGAGCAGGCCGTTGCCGTGGGGGTGGTGGCGGCGGTTGAGGTGCAGCTCCTTGTCCATGCGGAAGGATTCGGGCCCTTCGGGTTGGTGCACGAAGCGCAGGATGAAGAGCTTCTCCAGAGCGAAGTACCTGGGCAGCAGGTTGGACATGCGTTGCAGCAGCATTTCGGGGGAGGCCTGATACTTTTCCAGCAGCCCGAGGACGAACTCACCGTCCCAGTGGGGAAGGTTGAAGAACTGCTCCAGGTCTTGCAGGAATGCGGCGCGCGGCAGGAGGAGGGCGGCGGAAAAGTAGTTGGCCTTGAAGTGGCTGAGCACCTCCTCGAAGGAATGGACGCGCAAGAGGCTGGAGGTGCTGGCGCGTTGTTCCAGCCCCAGAAAGTTGAAGCCTATCTCTTTGCCCAGTTGGAAAGCCCGCTGGTTCTCCGTCAGGTGCCCGTTGAGCAGCAGGCGCTTCTTCCCCGGTACGAAGACGCTGCGCAGGTCCTGCAATTCGGGGTAGGCCGCCAGCCCGTTTTCGACGATGGTGTAGCCGTAATGCTTTTGCAGGATTTGAGCCAGCAGCTCCACGGGGACGCGACCCGCAGGCGGTAAGCGAAAGCGCCGGACGAAACGCTCCACCGCTTCTTCCAGGTCCTCGAAGTAGTTGTTGTGCAGCTCCAGGTAGGAGCGCAGCGAACCGAAGTAGAAATTTTCTTCGGCCAGCGCATAGTTGCGGCTCAGCTCCACCAGCGTGGAGATGAAGGCCCCCACTTTGGCGGGGCTGTTGGCGATGATTTCCACCACCTTGGGCAGCTCGATGCCGAACAGGTCCAGCGGCAGCTCATTGAGGAAGTTGCTGCTGAGCAGGTCGCCCAGAGGAGCCAAGTGCTTGCTCAGTTCGGGGCTGGTCAGTTCGCTTTCCGACACTTCCAGGGCTTTGGCCAGAGCGCTGATTTTGTCGCTTTTGGGGTATTTCTTGCCCTTTTCGATTTCGTTGAGATAAGACACGGACATCCCCGTTCGTCGCGCCAATTCGTGGAAGGACAGGCCGCGCCGCTGGCGAAAATCCTTGACTTTCAGCCCGAAAATGATGCGCTGGTTTTGATTTCTCACGCTCATGGGGCGAAGTTAGCGAAGATTCGCCGGCAAATAGCACGCCCCGTTCACAAGGAGGAAAAAATCAGCGAACGGCCTCACCATTTCAGGGGGAGCAAGGGATAGATGCCCTGCGAACAGCGGCGGTTGGGTTGGCAGCCGTTGGCGACGAAGTCGTGGGGCGCACACCAGAGCCGCAAGTCGGCCAGCCGCCCCCCGCGCATCTGGACGGCGACCCCTTCGAGGAAGAGGTTCACCCCGTTGCGGGCTTTGGCCTCCAGGCTCATCTTGGCGATTTTCTTCAGGCGCACCTGCGGGGTGCCGAGGTTCTGGACTTCCCACACGTCCAGCCAGCTTTTGGTGGCGGTCAGCCCGCCGTGCGTGGCGATCAGGACGATGCGCCCGTCCTCCAGCTCGCCCAGCCAGAGGTTGTTGTAGGGGCCCCACTGCCGGTCGAGCCCTGGTAGCAAGAGGTCTTCGGGGCGGCGGCTGTGCAGGATTTCGCGGAAGCCCCGAATCTGGTTTTTTCCGGCGGCTTTCCAGAAGGTGAGGGTGCGGGCGTCCCAGCCGGCCCCGATGAGGTAGGTGTTGGGGCCCACGGTGGCATAGGCCAGGGCGCCGTAATGCCTGCCGGGCACTTGGAAGCCCGCGCGGGGGCGTCGCCGCAGATGCTTGCCCCGGATTTCGTAAAACTCGATGAAAGTGTCTTCGCCGGGTTTCCCGCTGAAGGCCACGGGAAAATGGCGGTGAAAAACCTGCGTGGCGCTGGGATGATTGAAACGGGAAGGCACGCGGCTGCGCTCCACGTCCAGCGCCATGGGGGAGTGTTCCCCGAAGAGCAGGACGTAGCCCCCGGATTTGGAGGGGCAGCGGTCCTGACAGGTGACCACGAAATGCTCGGTTTCCGCGCTCCAGCTCAGCCCTTGAATGTGGCAATCGCAGGGGAGTTGGGAGTGGGTGGCGAGCAAGGGGCGCGGCGAGCCCGCCGGGCGCAGCCGCGCTTCGAGGAACTCGAGCGGCAAGGGGGCATCGCTCCCTATCCGGGAGGGGCGATGAGGCTGCACCAGCAGGGAGGAGACCTTGCGGTCGAAACCCAGGCTGGCGAGGTCTTCCACGCTTTCCGTCAGGGTCAGGCTGCGGCCGCGGAAGAAGCTGTGCTCGAACAAGACCACCTGCCACCCCTCGGGCACCGCCACCGAGAGGGCGCGGTCGTTTTCCAGGGGCGCGAAGTCGGTGCTGGAATAGGCTCCCAGCGGAAAGAGCCGCCGCTTGCCGCGGAAGCGCTTTTCGCTGAACAACACCACCCCTCGCCCCTTGCCCGCTTCCTGTCGCAGCGGCTTCAGGCGCCAGCGCTGGCCTTCCTGACCCAGGGATAGCCCCAGGGGATGGGGGGATTCCCTGGCTGCCTGCTGCACATGCAGTGCTCCTCCGCCGACCACACTGACGATGCGAAAGAACCCGTTGTCCGCCGATTCCAGGCGCCACTTGAAGTTTTCGGCTTCCGACTCGTCGTAGGGCGCCGCCCGCAAGACGCTCAAGCCCAGCCAGTGCTCTACCTTGAGCATCCGGCCGTTTTCGTTGCACACCAGGAAGAAGCTGCCGTCCGGGTTTTTCTGCAGGCTCCACACTTCGTCCAGACGCAATTCCCGCGCTCCGGCCACCAGCACGGGCCGGGCTTCCATGCCCAGCCCCAGAAAACCGGGCACCCCTGCGGATTCGATGCGGAAATTGCCCTGGAAACCCGCCTCCTGCTGCGCCTGACCCCACAGAGGGATTAGCAGCAGGAGGAAGAGGGGCAGACCTTGGAGGGCGTCCAGACGACTCATAGGCAATTCGATTGGCAGGCGATGCCCTTCCAACGCCGCCGGGTGGGGGCTTGTTTCTTGCCCAGTGCCTTTTGGCGGAGGGCACGTTCCACTTCTTCGTGCCCCCGGCCGGTGCCCCTTTCAACCATTCGCCTAAAAATCCCTCCCACCCCCCAACTTCTGCCCGGGGGATGTGTACTTTTGTTGACGGTGGGCGGTGGTCAACGGCAATCGTCCATGGTTCCTGGGGGGGAAGCGTTCCCCCTCATTCGATTTTCAAAATCAAAGCGTCATGGGATTCCTGAATGAACTGCGCAAATTGTTTTTCGCCAAGAAGGCGGTTGCCAAATCGGCGGCGGAGAAAGCCGTAGAGAAAGGCCGCGAGACGGGCGAAGCGTTGAAAGAAAAAGCCGCCGAAGGGCTGCACCTCGCCGAGGAGAAGGCCAAAGCCACGGGCGACCAGCTGGCGGAAAACGCCGGCGACATCGTCGAGGAAGCCCGCCGAAAGCTGCAGGAGTTCGAGGAACGCATCTTCGGCCCCACCTCCCTGGAAAAAGAAACCCCTCCCAAGGAACCCGTGAGCGAACGGCCCGCCGCTGACAAAGCGCCGCAAACCTCCCCGGAGGGGGATGAAAAGGTGGATTTCGGCGCCTACTTCGGCGAAGGCGAGAAAGAACCCGGCAAACTGGACGAACTCAAAGACGCCGCCCGGGCAGCCGGCGAAAAACTGATGGAAACCACGGAGCCCGTGGTCGAAAAAGCCAAAGAGCTGGCGGAAAGCGTCGGTGAGCAGGTGCTCGACACCGGCGAAAAGGTGATGGACAAGCTCGGCAAAATCGCCGAGGACGTGGGCGAAACCACCCTCGAAAAGGGGGGGCAGGTGGTCGAGAAAGCCAAAAAAGCCGCCGAAGAGCTCGGCGAAAAGATTCTCAAAGCCAAGGACGAGCTGGTGGAAAAAGCCGAAAAGGAAGCCGCCCAATCCCCCGACGACACCTTGCTGGAACGGCTGAAGAAAACCGTCGAGGGCGACAAGCCCGAGGACTTCGACACTCGACCCCCGGACTGGGAAAAGTCCAACCTCGACCAGCACCAGAGCTTTTGGGAAAAAGCCGAACGATTCGCCGAAGGCGATTACAGCGCCGCCCGCGAGCAGCCCCCCGCCGAAGGCGAGCTCAGCATCCGCCCAGCCCAGGAGGAAGCGCCCAAAAAGAAAACGGGCAAGGTCAAGGGCTTCGAAGACCTCGACGGCGACGGCGACGAAATCGTGGACGACGCCATCCTCGAAGAAGAATGAGCCGCGCTGTGGCTCCTCCCCACACCCGCCTCCCAGACCGCTAACCCTTTCCACGGCTTGAGCGGCACCCCCGGATGTGCACCGGCTTTCTTGCCGGAGGTGCCGTCCGGCCGTTCGGCATGGCCTCAGACCACCTTGCTGAACAACTGTTCCTGGGGGCGTTTTTCCCAGAAATGGAAGTCGAACGCCAGGCAGATGTTGCGCACGAAGGGCCGCCCCTCGGGCGTGATGCGCAGGCCGTTTTCCTCCAGCAGGAGCAGGCCGTCGCGGGCGGGTTCTTCCAGGCGTTGCAGCACGCGTTCGAGGTTGGGGGGGCGGAGGGAGGGGTCTTGCCAGGAGGTTTGGAACAGGCACATGAGGTTGAGGATGTGTCGGCGGATGATTTGCTCTTCGGGGCTGAGCAGGTGCCCCTTGACGAGGGGGAGTTCGCCGGCTGCCACGCGTTGCTGGTAGGCTTCCACGTGCTTTTCGTTTTGGGCGTAGGCATCCCAGGTGTCGCCGATGGAGGAGGCGCCGAGGCCGATGAGCAGGCGGGAAGGGCGGGGGGTGTAGCCCATGAAGTTGCGGTGCAGGGTGCCGTGTTGGCGGGCGCGGAAGAGCTCGTCGTCGGGCAGGGCGAAGTGGTCGAGGCCGATTTCGCGGTAGCCGATGGCTTCGAGGCGCTGTTTGCCCAGCTCGTAGAGGGCGCGTTTTTGGCAGGCGGTGGGCAGGTCGGCTTCGGAGTAGGCCCGCTGGCTGGGCTTGACCCAGGGCACGTGGGCGTAGCTGTAAAAAGCGATGCGTTCGGGTTTCAGCAGGGCCACCTGCTCGGTGTTGAACTCGATGTCGAGGGGGCGTTGGCGGGGCAGCCCGAAGATGAGGTCGAAATTGATGGAGCGGTAGCCGATGCTGCGGGCCTGCTCGACCACGCGGAAGACGTCCTGGCGGGTTTGGCGGCGGTTGATGAGGGTGAGGATGCCGGGGTTGAAATCCTGCACACCGATGCTCAGGCGTCGGAAGCCTTTGTCGTAGAGCGTTTGCAGGTGTTCGAGGGTGGTGTTGGCGGGATGTGCTTCGAAGCTGAAGTCCGCATCGGGGGCGACCTCGGCGCCCTGGAGCAAGCCGTCCATCAGCGCGGCGAGGTTTTCGGGGGCGAAGAAGGTGGGTGTCCCTCCGCCCAGGTGCAGCTCCCCGAGAAGGGGCCGCCCGGGCAACAAATCGAGGTAAAGGCGCCATTCCTGCAACAGACTCTGGATGTAGGGCGACTCCACCCCGTGATTCCGCGTGATGCGTTTGTTGCATCCGCAGTAGGTGCACAGGCGCTCGCAAAACGGCAGGTGGATGTACAGGCTGACCCGGGGCTCCGCCTCGAAGGCGCGGCGTACCCGCTCCGCCCATTCCGAACCCGTCGGCGGGTCGGGTTGCCAGAAGGGCACCGTCGGGTAGCTGGTGTACCGCGGCGCCGGAATGTTGTATTTCTCGAGCAATTGAAGCGACATGGTTTGTGTGCTTTTTGAAGGACCGCTACCTGGCCCCGGAGAATTATTCGGATGTCAAATCGTAAAATCGTCAAATTGTAAAATCGTAAAATCGTCAAATCGGTGGGGGCGGTGATCGTTGTTCGTTGCTCGTTGTTCGTTGTTCGTTGTTCGTTGTGGGTTGTGGGTTGTGAGTTGTCAGTTGTGAGTGGCTCGTGGCTCATGGCTCGTGGCTGGTTGGGAGGGGGGCAAGGGTTAGGGGCAATTTATTTCCATTTGTCTCCACCTATTTCCATGTGTTTCGATGTCTTGCCCATCGTGCACCCCTGAAGCCCTTTTGTCAGAATCAGGATGACCATGATACCCAGGATTTTCAGGATGGGAGGGGGCGCGGGTTTGGGGACAATGTATTTCAATTTGTCTCCATCTATTTCCAACTGTTTCAGTGTTTTTTCCCATCGTGCCCCCTTGAAACCTTGGCACCCTGACACCTCGAAACCCTCCTCTACCAAGTGTCGGCGTGACTTCGAGTCACGCCGACACTGTCACGCCGACACTGCCAAGCTTCTGCAAAGCTACCCGGCTGGTGGGGCGCAAAAAGGTGACGATTGTCATCCTGGGAGGGTGAGTTCGGTCACGAGGCAGGGGAGGGTGGGGGGCTATTTTTACGGCTCAAAACATATCCACTATGCCGTTGACCGTAGAGCCCAGGCGTTCGGCGCCCGTCGAGGAGGGGGTGGAGGCGTGCACCCATTGCGGAGACCCCTGCCCCGAGCCCCCGGTGCTTCGGGATGGGAAGCCGTTTTGCTGCGAGGGATGTGGGCTGGTGTACGCCCTGCTCTCGGAGCACGACCTGGAGCAGTATTACCGGCTGGAGCGCTCACCGGGCATCAGCCTGCGCGGCAAACGGCAGGCGCGCTATGCCTGGCTCGATGACCCCGAATTGGAAGAACAGATTCTTGACTTCCGCAGCGAAACCCTTGGAAAAGTCACGCTCCATTTGCCCCAAATCCATTGTTCCAGCTGCATTTATTTGCTGGAGCACCTCTACCGGCTGGACCCCGGTGTGCTGAGCAGCAAGGTCCATTTTCTGCGGCGGGAGGCTTCCATCGCCTTCGACCCGCGGCAAACCAGCCTGCGCAAGCTGGTGGAGTTGCTCGACCTCATCGGCTATGCCCCCGAGCTCAGCCTGCGCTCGCTCAGTCGGGAGGAGGCGCCGCCCGCCGTCGAGCGCGCCTTTTACTACAAGCTGGGCATTGCGGGCTTCGCCTTCGGCAACATCATGCTGTTGAGTTTCCCGGAGTATCTGGGGCTGGAGGAGGCTTGGATTGCCCGCTGGTTCGGTGCCCTGAACCTGCTGCTCAGCTTGCCGGTGGTCTTTTACAGCGGCAGCGACTATTTGCGTTCCGCCTGGCAAGGCTTGCGGCAGCGCAGCCTGAGTATCGACGTTCCCATTGCGCTGGGCATGCTGGCGCTCTGGGGGCGCAGCAGTTTCGAAATCCTGACGCAGACGGGCGCCGGCTACCTGGACAGCCTCGCCGGGCTGGTCTTCTTCCTGCTGGTGGGGCGCTGGTTTCAGCGCAAGACCTGGCACCGCCTCAGCTTCGAGCGCGACTACCGCTCCTACTTTCCGGTGGCGGCCACCGTCCTCACCTCCGAGGGGCCGCAGGAGCGCCCCCTTCATCGGTTGGTTCGTGGCGACCGCATCCTGGTGCGCCATCAGGAGCTCATCCCCGCCGACGGGCTGCTGACCAAAGGCACCGGCCGCATCGATTACAGCTTCGTCACCGGCGAATCGGAGCCGGTGAGCGTCCCCGCCGGGGAAAAGGTCTTTGGCGGCGGCCGCCAGACGGGCGGGGCGGTGGAAATCACCCTCACCCGGGAGGTGTCGCAGAGCTACCTGCTGCGCCTGTGGGAGGACGCCCGGGAGCGCCCCCACGCCCGCCCCCTGCAAACCATCAGCGACCGGGTGGGGCGCTGGTTCACCCTGGGGGTCTTGCTCATCGCTTTCGCCACCCTGGGCTACTGGCTGCCCCGCGACGTGGGGCTGGCCTTCAACGCCTTCACCGCGGTGCTCATCATCGCCTGCCCCTGCGCCGTGGCGCTTTCCATCCCTTTCACATTCGGCAACGTCTTGCGCCTGCTGGCACGCGAGGGCTTCTTCCTGCGCGATACGGGGGTGGTGGAAGCCTTCCGCCGCCTCGACGACGTGGTCTTCGACAAAACCGGCACCCTGACCCTGCGCCGCGACCAAACCATCCGCTACGAAGGGCACCCCCCCGACCCCGAAGCCATCGCCGCCCTGAAAGCCCTCGTCGAACCCTCCGGCCATCCGCACAGCCTGCGCATCCGGCAGTGGCTTGAGGAGCACTTTCCCGAGACCCCCACCGCCCCCCTCGAACGGGAGGGGTGGGAGGAGGTGCCGGGCAAGGGTTTGCAGGCGCGCATCGGGGGGCGCCGCGTGGCGCTGGGAGCTCCGGATTTCGCCGCCCCCGCCCAGGCGGAGCGTTTTTCCGGGCGCACCGTCTTTTCCATCGAGGGGCAGCCGGTCGGGGCTTTTGTGCTGGAACACCACAAACGCCCCGGATTGGAAGGCGTGGTGAGCTTTTTCCGAAGCTTCGCCCGCGTACACCTGCTTTCCGGAGATTCGGAGCGGGAGCGAGCCCGGTTCGAGCCGCTGTTCGCGGGCAGCGGGGCGGTGCGTTTCGGGCAGAGCCCCCGTGACAAGCTCGAGTTCGTGCGGGGCTTGCAGTCCGAGGGGCGGCGGGTGGCCATGCTGGGGGATGGGCTGAACGACGCCGGCGCCCTGAAACAAAGCGACCTGGGCATCGTCGTGGCCGATGCCTCCAACAACTTCACCCCGGCTTGCGACGCCATCCTGGAGGCGGGGCGTTTCGCCGAGTTGCCGCGGCTGGTGCGCTTCGTGCGCGCGAGCAGCGGGGTGGTTTTCTTCTCCTACTTTCTGGCGCTGATTTACAACGGGGTGGGGCTGAGCTTTGCCGTCCGGGGGGCGTTGTCGCCGGTCATCGCCGCCATCCTCATGCCCCTGAGTTCCATCACCATTGCGGTGGTGGGGGTGGTGGGCACGGGATTGCTGTGGCGTTTGCTGCGGCAATTGCGATATTCGCCGCATGGAGCGACAGACCTTCCGCAAGGTTGAGCGCCTGCGCAGCCGAAAGGTCATCGGGCGGTTGTTTCGGGAAAATCAGGGGGTGTTCGCCTACCCGCTGCGCCTGGTGTGGGTGGAGCTGGACCTGCCCCCGGATGGGGTGCCCGTGCAGGCTGCCTTCTCGGTGCCGCGGCGCAGCTTTCGCAAAGCGGTGGAGCGCAACCGCATCCGCCGGCAGATGCGCGAGGCCTGGCGCCGCCACAAGGGGGGGCTCTATCGCCGCCTGAGCGGGCGGGAACGCCGCCTCGCCTGCATGGTCATTTACGTTGCGAAAGAACCTCTGCCCTTCCGGCGCATCGAAGGGGCCATGCAGGCCGTCCAGCGGAAACTGGCCAAGAGTTGCCGCACGGCGGCACCCCCACCCAACCCCTGAGCCGACGCTTCGTTCTTTCCATAAACCGCCGCCCATGCCCAACATCTTCCTCTTTGCCCTCCTGCTGCTCGCCCAGGCCCTGCCCGCCCAGAAATTCCTGCAAATCGAGCGGCTGCACAGCCCCAAAACCCGCAAGTTCGCCGTCGGGGATGAAATCACCTTTCAGCTCATCGGGCAGGAGGGCTGGTACACACGCGTCATCGAAGACATCCACTACGAGCAACAGCTGGTGCAGTTCGCCTACGGCCAGGTGCATGTGGACAGCATCGCCGCCATCCGCATCTTCAACTCGCGGCGCTGGTCGCGCCCCCTGGGCAACCAGCTCTTCAATTTCGCCATCGCCTGGCAGACCTTCTCCCTCATCTCCACCGCCGTGGACGAAACCGAAACCTTCCGCGACAACCTCCCCCGCGATGCCGTCGTCGTCGGCAGTTCCGTCCTCACCGGCTTTTTGCTGCAACGCATCTTTCGCCACCGAACCTTCCGCCTGTCCAACCCCGAAGGCACCCACCGCAGCCGCAAGTGGCGCCTGCGCGCCCTGGACCTCGAGGTGCGGCGGTAGGGGGGGGTGATCGTTGTTCGTTG
>CAZBYX010000124.1:0-10370 GCA_964496055.1 uncultured Saprospiraceae bacterium | reverse complement strand
AGAAAATCCGGCGGATGAGGCGTCGGTTGTCGGTGATGATTTCGGCTTTGCCGGGCATTTGCAGGCGGAATTCCAGCTCTTTGCCCTTGTTGGTTTTCAGTCCGTTGGGGAAGACCACTTCCACGAAATAGGTGCCGTCGATGGGCAACAGGGAGCTGCGCTGCACCACCCCGATGACATGACCGTACTCGCGGGCCGGGTAGCGCTCGAAGCGCACCTGCACTTTTTGGCCGGGGCGCACCTTGCCGGAACCCCGGATGGGCAGATAAACCTCCCCGATGAAATTGCCCGCCTCCTGGGGCGGAACGATGGCCATGATGGTTTGCCCCTTCTCGATGTACTGGCGCGAGCGCAGGTTGTTGAAGAAATGCACCGTGCCGGCCACGGGGCTGATGAGCAGGTACTGTTGCTTCCATTGCTCGATGGCGGCTTTCAGGTTGTTGAGCCGCTCCTGCAATTGCAACAGGTTAGTGGATTTGCCCGATTCGGAGCCGAGCCGCAGCTGGAGCATGTCCAGTTTGAGCTGGTTGAGGCGCTGTTCGTTCTCGCTGATGCTCACCTCGGTTTTGCGGATTTCCTGCTCCAGCTCGATGACGTCCTGCTTGGCCTGCTTCAGGCGGGGGAGCAGATTTTCCAGCTCCTCGGCCGAAGCCGATTCGTATTGCTTCTGCAGGGCTTCGAAGTTTTTGCGGGCCAGGTCCAGGTCTTCCTGGAGTTTGCCTTTCAGGTGGTTCAGGCTGGCGATTTTCTTTTCCTGCAACTCGACCTGGGAAACGATGCCCCGCACCGCCGAGCGGTTGTAGGAGGCCTGGTTGGAGAGGGCGAACTTCTGCCAGACGGAAAGGAAGTTGCTGAAGGCGGTGCGCAGCTCCCCCAGCTGGGTGTACCCCGCTGCATCGAAACGCACGGAGGCCCGTTCTTCGAGGTTGAGCAGCTCGTCCACCTTGCGTTCCAGCTCGAGCACTTGCTCCAGGGAGGCCTGGTTTTCCAACTCGGCCAGCAGGGTGCCGGCCTCCACCTCCTGGCCGTCCTGGACGAGGACGCGCTCCAGATAGCCGCCCTGGGGGGTGATGATGGGGACGGGGGGTTTGGGGGTGGTCAGGATGAGGTCTCCTTCCACTTTTTCCGGAACCTGAAAAAACCATCCGAAGAGGAGCAGGCAGGTGAGGGACAGTGCCAGCAAGCCCACGCCCCAGAAAATGAGGCCGGGCGGGGGCGTGCCGAGAATTTCCTGGATGTCTTCGCTGTAATGGTCGTTCATGTTGCCTGGTGAATTGGGTCGGGCTCAGCCCCAGCGGGCGCCGCGGCGCTCCGTCCAAAGGGTGCTGCCGTCGGGCTCTCCCTTGCGCTTCGGCAAGACGACCATGTGGTCGATGTGCGCGAAGGCGGCCAGGTCGTGCCCGAAGAAGACCACGGTTTTGTCCTTGAAGTAACTGCGGATGTTGTTCAGGATGATGCGCTGGTTGTCTTTGTCCAGGTCGTTGATGAGTTCGTCGAGGAAGAGGAAGTCGGGGTTTTTGTACACGGCTCGGGCCAGGAGGAGGCGTTTTTTCTGGCCCTGGCTGAGCCCGATGCCGCCGCGGCCGACCAGGGTGTTGAAGCCGCGGGGCAGGCTGTCGATGAAGGTTTGGAGGTTGGCGATGCGGGCGGCCAGCAACAGGCGCCGGTGATCGGGCACTTCGGGGCCGAGAGCGATGTTGTTGGCGATGGTGTCGGCGAAGATGTGCCCTTCCTGCATGACCACGCCGCAATGGCTGCGCCAGGTGCTGAGGTCCAGGTTGGCCAGGTTCAGCTTGCCGAGGTAGATGGCACCGGAGCTGGGTTGGTAGAATTTGAGCAGGAGCTTGAGCAGGGTGGTCTTGCCGCTGCCGCTGGGGCCGACGATGGCCGTGGTCAGCCCCTGCGGAATCTCGCAGCTCAGCTCCTCGAAAATCAGAGGTGAATTGGGTCCGTCGAAGCGGAAGCTCACCCGGTCCAGAACGAGGGTGTTGTCCGCCGGCAGGACATTGACCTTCTCCAGGGGTTGCTCCTCGCTTTCGATTTGCTGGATTTCCTGAATGCGCTCCAGGCTGTGGCGCACTTCCTGCAGCCCCAGGGCAAAGCGCGTCAGTTGCCGAATGGGGTCGCGCAGAAATGCCAGAATGTAAACCACCGCCAGCAGGGCTCCCAGGCTCAGGGTGTTGCTCATCACCGCCAGGGCTGCGAAAACGATGATGAGGATGTTCTTGAGCTGCCCGATGAATTCGGCGCCGTAGTGGGCCCAGTCTTTCAAACTCTCGTAGCGGCGGCTGAGGCGCAGGCGCCGGGCTTCGGAGCGCTCCCAGCTCCAGCGCATTTTCTTCTCGGCGTTGTTCAGTTTGATGTCTTCGATGCCCAGTATCAGGTCGGTCAATTTGTAATGCGTGTCGGCGTTTTGGTCGTAGCGGCGATAGCTCACCTCCTTGATGCGGCCCGTGAAAATCCGCATCCACAGCAGTTGCAGACCCGTGCCGGCCAGAAACAGGAGGAACAACTGGAGGTCGAAAAGCGCCAAAACCACCCCGAAGACCACCAACACCAGCACCGCGACGAAAAACTGGATGGAGTCGCGGGTGAGGAAGCGTTCGAGGACGAGGTTGTCCTGCAGGCGGCGCACGATGTCGTTGGGCAGCCGGGTGTGGAAAAAGCGCACCGGCAAGCGCAGGGTCTTCATCATGAACTCGATGAGCATTCGCACCCCCACCTTCATGCCCAGGTAGCGCATCAGCAGGCGCCGAATGGCGACCAACCCCAGATGGCAAAGCGCCAGCATCAACCAGGCCCCCAGGATGAGCAGCACCAGCTGACCGTCCTGGGTTTCGATGCCTTCGTCCACCAAAGCTTTCACGATGAACGGAACGGCCAGCAGCGCCAACATCCCCACCAGCATGGTGGCGCCCAAAATGACCAGCAAGGCCGGGTATTGGCGGAAATAGCCCCACAGATAGGCCAAGCCCCGCCGGCGGGGAGATTCGTGCTCGCGCTGGTAGAAGGCTTCGGTGGGTTCCAGCAGCAGTACCACGCCCTGTTCCTTGGTCGCATCGGGCTTGCCCACCCAGCCCCTGAGAAATTCCCCGGGCTTCAGCTTCAGGATGCCGCGGGCGGGGTCCGCAATCCAGACGGCGCGCTCGTCCACCCGAATGACGACCACGAAGTGGTTCTGTTGCCAGTGGGCGATGAAGGGCAGGGGAATGTCCTTGCGCAGCAGGCGCTCGAAGTTGAGCCGGGCCCCCAGCGTGTGAAATCCGATCTTCTCGGCCGCGTCGCTCAGCCCCAACAGCGAAACTCCCTCCACGTTCTTGTAGGTCAGGGCACGCAAGTGTTCCAGCGAAAAGTAGCGCCCGTAGTACCGCGTAATCATGCGCAGGCAGGCTGCGCCGCAATCCCGGGCATCGAACTGTTTGAAAAACGGAAAGCTTCGTGGGCTTGGCATTTGTAAAGTGCTTGTTGCTCTGTACGCTTCCGGCGCCGATAGCGGCCCGGCTGACCCGCGGTTTCTGGGTGTGCCAACGAAATAGTCAGTCGCTGCTTAATCACTGCAGGGGTGAACGAGCAAAGCTACTTGTTCATGGGTGACTGTCGGCGGAGGGTGTTTTCGACAGGAGTGGTGAGACCCGAAAGGGATTTTTAAAGGTACGTACATCTTTCCTCGGCGGAAATGCGCATTGAGCCAACGGAGGGGAAGCCCCCTCCACTGGCCCATCTGGTTTAGGAAATGGTTGGATTCCTTCGGGTAGCGGCCCGCCGCTCCTCAACCCTTCAACGGACGACTACCTTCCAGACTTTGTGCACGACGCTCCCCTGCAAACGAAGCAGGTACAGCCCCGAAGGACGCCCCCTCAAATCCAAACTCATCGAACCCGAACCCGCCCCCAAAACCTGGAAATCCCGGCTCAGCAGGCGCCGGCCCTGCAAATCGCTCAATTCGAGGGTGTAGGTGTCCGGCGGCAGGCCCTCGAATTGCAGGGTGAGGGGTCCGTCGGTGAGGGTGGGGTGGAGTTCCAACCGTGCGTCGGCGGGGACTTCTTCCACGGCCGTGGTCACCACGACCGCCTCCACGGGCACGCGCGGGCTGACGCAGGTCAGCGGAGGCGTTTCCACCTCCCAATCGAAGAAGTAGTAGTAAAAGCCCTGACCGAAGGGCGAGCCCGTCAGGCGCACCAAGCCTTCCACCTCGTAGGGGTAGAACACCGCTACGTCGCTGCGCTTCAGGCGCGGCCCTTCGAAGCCGAAGGTGGCCAGATTGTGCTGGGCGTCGGTGGTGATGAAGTAGTCCTCGCCGGGGGTGTCGAAGAAAAAGTCCAGCTCGACGACCTGCTCCTCCTCGGTGATGTTGACCAGCCGGCTGTGCGATATCGCCCCGTCGGGGTCCAGCACCTGAATGAGGCGCTCGCCGGGCGTATCGGTGTACACCTTGACCGACTTGAGGAGGAAGGGCGCTTCGACGGAGAAGATGATGCCGGCGTTGGTCTGATTGTCGCTGAAATCGTCGCCCACGTGCATCTCCATTCCCACGTGGAAGGCCTCCCCTGGAAAGACGTGTCGGGCCTCGGCCCAGAAGGTGGTGGTTTCGTCCACTTCGGGGGTGAGGAGGGTGTCCCCTTCACCGAGGAGTTGCCCGCCCACCGGGGCGTCGTACCAGCTGATGGTGCCGCCGCTGGCTATCAGGGTGGCGCTGCCCGGCGCATGGAGGGTGTCGTTGGAGGTTTGAGGTGGGGGGGCGCTGAGCACTTCCACCACCACCGGCTCGGATTGAAGCGTTCCGCAGTCCGTCTGAGCCGAGACGGAGTAGGTGCCCGGCTCGAAGACGACGATGGAGGCGGTCGTGTCGCCCGTGCTCCAGAGGAAGCTGCCGGTGCCCTCGGCGTGCAGCTCGAGGCTGTCGCCTGAGCAGAGGCGCAGCTCTCCTTGCGGAACGATGCGCGGCGGCTCTCCGCCCTGGAATTCGATGAACACCACCTCGGAAAGGGCCGCACAGCCGTTCGAGTCCAGGGCCACCACGCTGTAATTGCCCGGGCTCTGGACGGCCGACTGTCGGCCCTGGGCGCCGTGGCTCCACAGGTAGGCGGCATATCCGGGGGCGGCGCTCAGGTTGAGCGTGGCACCCGGGCAAATGACGGGGGCTCCATCCACCTCCACGGTCAGGGACAGGGCCGGGCAACCCAGCTCTTCCTCGACCAGAAGGTATTGGTTGGGCTCGGGGTCCGCGATGACGTTGACCCGCCCCGAGGGCCAACGAACCACCAGATAGGCGATGGAGTCGGCGGCACCCAGTCCGAAAAACTGGGTGAGGCTGTTGCTGATGCCGTAGCTTTCTCCGGCGCGCACCTCCCGCACCTGCACACCCCACTCCCCGAACAACTCCAGGCGGGCGCCCACGCCGCTGCGGTTGCTGACCTGGCCCTGCAGGCGCACGGCCAGGAAATTGTTGCCGTTGCCTTGATTGAGGTAGAGGCGGTCGGGCTGAGTGCCGGGGCTGTTGATGCTTTCCTGAAAGATGCCCACCACATCGAGGAAGCCGTCGGCGTTGAGGTCGCCGCAGGCGAAGGAGCGCAGGTTGGCCCCGCCGAAGGCATCGGGGGCGAGGGTGAAGGTGCGGTCGCCGTTGTTGAGGAACAGCTGGGTGGGGTCGGCGGTGAGGATGTCCACGAAGCCGTCGTTGTCGAAGTCGCGCAGCAGCCCTTGCAGGAAGTAGCCGAAGGACTCGACGCCGGCCGCCTCGGTGATGTCGAGGAAGTGCCCGTCGCCGCGGTTTTCGAGCAATTGGAGGGAGTGGTCGTGGTTGGTGACCAGGCAGTCCAGGTCGCCGTCGTTGTCGATGTCGTTGAAGTCGGCCGTCCAGGATTGCCAGCCGATTTTTAGGCCGAACTCGGCGGCGGCTTCGCGAAAGGAACCGTTGCCCTCATTGACGAACAGGGCATTGATGCGGCGCGGGTCGGTGGGGTCGTCCACGCCGAGGCGGCACTTGGCGATGTAGAGGTCCAGGTCGCCGTCGTTGTCGAAGTCCGTCCAGATGCTGCCGTAGTTGCCGGAGTTGTCGCTGGGGGGGTCGGTGCGCATGTCTATCCATTGGTCGGCTTCGGCGAAGCCGTTGCCGTCGAGGTTTTCCCAGATGCGGCTTTCGCCGTCGTCGTGGCAGGCGAAGACGTCGAGCCAGCCGTCGTTGTCGATGTCCACCAGGTTGGAGCCCTGAACGAAGAGGCCGGGTCCGGGCAGGGGGGTGGGGTTGATGGACCAACCGCCGGCGGTGTCGGTCAGGAGGATTTTGGCGCCGTTGTAGGACCCACCGGTGAAGAGGTCGCACAAGCCGTCGTTGTTCACATCGGCGGCGGCGAGGCTCCATTCCCGCTGCGAGGAGGTGTTGCCCAATTCCAGCAGGGTGAAGCTGTGGTCGGGGTTTTGGAGGGAAACCTTCAGTTGGTTGCCCCGATGAAGTTGCAGCAGGTCGTCCAGCCCGTCGCCGTTGAAATCGGCGACGCCCACGGCCACCCCGCTGGTGAAGGTGGAATCGGCTAATTGGCTGGAAGCGTCCTGGAAAGTTATCTGGGCGGAAAGGGCGTTCAGGAGGCAAAGCCCCCCAAGGAGGAACGGAAAGCGCTTCATGGCTGGCTCAAAGTTGTGGGGTGAACGAATGGAGGCAATTTCCGAAAAAATCTCCCCCGTTGTGGTTTCCGCAAGGGGAAATCGGCACTCTGTCAGCAAACAGGCCAAGCCCTCAGGGGCTGCTTTCCGCCGATAGGGCGAAGACATGGGGCAGGCGCAGCCCCTTGAGCTGAAAGACGTATTCGCCGGGGCGGCGTTCCAGCATATTGGGGAAGCAGTTGAAGGGTGAAAAGTCGTATTCCCGAAACCGAAGCAGGCGGAAACCCCGCTCCAGCAAGGGATGGAGCACGGCGTCCAGGGAGTGCACCCAAAAGTAGGAAGGCAAGTTCAGCGAATCGCCCCCTTCGGTGTAGGTGCCCTCGCTGATTTCCTCGTAGGGTGCACCGCTGTTGAAGTAGTGGTAGGCGGGTTCGCCGCTGTCGAAGTCGAAAAGGTAGAGGGTGGGGTGGAATTCGGCCAGGGCGAGCCGACCGCCCGGCAGCAGGAAGCGCTGCACCACCTCGGCCCAGGCCTCCAGGTCGGGCAGCCAGCACAGTGCCCCGAAGGAGGTGAACACCACATCGAAACGCTCCTCGAGCCGTTCCGGCAGCTCGTACACGTTGCACTCCAGGAAGCGGGCACTTAACCCCAAGCGCTCATTCAGCTTTCGGGCTTCCCGAATGGCTTCCGGGGAAAAGTCCACTCCCACCACCTCTGCCCCCATCCGGGCCAGGCTCAGGCTGTCTTGCCCGAAGTGGCATTGCAGGTGCAGGATGCGCTTGCCCGCCACCGGGCCCAGCATCTCCTTTTCCATGACCGTCAGGCTGTTGCGGCCCCTCAAGAAGGAGTCCACGTCGTAGAACTTGGAAGCCACGTGCACGGGGGTGCGTCGGTTCCAGAGCTCCCGGTTCGCCTCGAAATATTTTGAATAATCGCTCATCGTAAGGGGCTGAAAATGAAAATTCTTTGTGGGCACTGGGGCCGCCGGGCCCGATTTGCAACAATACGCATTAATGCCGATATTGGCGCTCCCTTTCCTACGCCCACCAGAACGAAGCGCCAACCAATCGCACCTAAAAATTGCTTTTCACATGGCAGACGAGACACCGAAGAAGAAACCCGGCCAACTCAACATCGAGTTGCCGGAGGATGTCGCCGAAGGAATCTATTCGAACCTGGCCATCATCTCCCACTCCAATTCCGAATTCATCATTGATTTCCTGCGCCTGGTGCCCAACGTACCGAAGGCCAAGGTCAAAGCCCGCCTCATTTTGACCCCCTCCCACACCAAGCGATTGCTCAAGGCGCTGATGGACAACATCCAGAAGTACGAAGCGCAGTTCGGGCCCATCGATGAAAAGGACCTCCCGCCTTTCCCGCCCATGAATTTCACCCCGAAAGCGCAGGCCTGAGCCAACCGGCTCGCCCGTCCCCTCCCGCCTTCAAGGGGGGGTGGTTGGAGGTTCGGCAAGATTCATGGGGACGGGGCGCACCTGCACCCCCTTCTTTTTCAGAAGTCGAAGGATGCCTTTGCCGCCGGAAAGGTGCCCCACCCCCACGGCGATGAAGACGGAGCGCTCGGCTATCAGCCGCTCGATGCGCCGGCTCATGATGTAGTTGCGCTCCAGCAGCAGGGTTTTGCGCAGGGCACCGGCGCTCTTGCGGGCCATTTTGTGCAGCCGGGCCAGGTCACCTTCCACGTACACCTCGGCCAGGTGGTGCAGGTTGTGCCGAAACTTCTTCACATGGCGCCCGATGTGGAGCAACTCGCGCAGCTGGTACTCCAGCGGCACTTTCGACAGGATTTCCAATTGCTCTTCCGGGGTTTCGATGCCCAGCATCTCTTTGCCCAGGCTGCGGGCCAGGTTCCAGAGAAATTCGTCGAGCGGCCAGGCCCGGTCCTCTTTCAATACCCGGTTAGACAATTCATGGACGATGAAAATAGGGAGGGTGCGGTTATAGAGGTCCAGGTCCAGCTGGAAGGCCTTGAGGAGGATGCGGCGAAGCTTTTGGTATTTTCGAGGGGGGATGAAGTCTTGCAGGCGCTTGCCTTCCGGCAGGGAGAAAGCACGGGGGTCGAACAGGCGGGCGCCGGCCTCCAGGTGGTATTCGGCGGCAAAGGCCGTGCAGCGTTCGAGGAGCTCCCGCACCCGCTTTTCCAGCCGGAATGCCCGGTTGTCCCGTACGTGCATCGTGCCCAGCAGCCACGAGGGCTGCGTTTGGGCCGGGTGCCGGAGCTCCCACAGAACCGTCTGCTTTTTCTTTTTCACTCCATACGGCACTTGCCGCACTCAAAGGCGGGAATCATTCGTACTCGTAAGGAAGCAGATTCGAATGCTTCACCGTAGAGAGCGTCATCAGGGTCTTGAGTCGCTCGATTTCGTCGATTTGCGACAGGGTCTTGAACAACAGCTGCTCGTAGGTGGGAATGTCCTTGCAGATGATTTTGATGAGAAAATCGGCCTCCCCCGTAATGATGTAGCACTCCACAATCTCGTCGATGGCTTTGATTTTCTCCATGAAATTGTTCAGGGCATTCTCCTTCTGCCAGGCCAGAGACACGAGCACGAAGGTCTGCACGTTCAAGCCCAGCGCCTGCGGGTTGACCTTGGCGTGGTAGCTCTCGATGACCTTGTTGTTCTCCAGCTTCTTGACGCGCTCCAGGGTGGGGGCGGGCGACAAGCCGATGCGCTTGCTCAGTTCCAGGTTGGTGATCTTGCTGTTCTCCTGAAGGATTTTCAGGATTTTTAGGTCGATGCGATCCAGTTTATCCGATGGCATGATTTGATGGTTTTAAAGAATGGCTTGCCGGGAAAAACCGTTGGTCGGCTCCCTGCCAATAGGGGGATGGAAAGGGGCTTTTCCCGGCAAGGCCCAAATCGGGCGCAAGATAGAAAGAAAAAATTATTCTTTTGATTTGCACGGCTTTTCCTTTCGTTAATTTCATTTGAAAGTTTAATTCGGGAACAATAAATAATAAAATTTCGAAGGCTTGAATCCAAAAGTCAAATAAACGTCAAAGTTCGGTCCGAGGAGGAGCGCCTTTGCCCCGGAAAACCCCAAATTTGCCATTGCCGCCTGCAAATCCGCGCGCATTGCCCCGGCGCTTCGCCCCCTTTGGGAGGGGTGGTGGGCGGGGGGAGGAGGATGAAATCGCTGCTTATGGAAACCACCCTGCCGAAGGAAATCGCCGAATGCCTGGCAACGGTCACCGACCCGGAAATCCCTGTCCTGACCGTGCTGGATTTGGGAGTCGTTCGGGGGGTCAAACAGCATCCCGACGGCACCCTCGAGGTGTTCATCACCCCCACCTACACGGGTTGCCCCGCCATGCGCCTCATCGAGATGAACATCGCCGCCGCCCTGCACGAACGCGGCTACGAAAACGTCAAAGTGACGACCGTACTGGCTCCCCCCTGGACGACCGACTGGATTTCCGAGGAAGGGCGGCGCAAACTGCGCGAATTCGGCATCGCTCCTCCTCAAAGAGGCACGGCCGCCTCCGAGCCCTTCGACGAAAAAGCCCCCGTGCCCTGCCCCCGCTGTGGCTCCCACAACACCCGGCTGGTCAGTCAATTCGGCAGCACCGCCTGCAAGTCCCTCTTCAAGTGCCTGGACTGCCTCGAACCCTTCGACTATTTCAAGTGCCACTGAAACCCGCTCCTTCAACCGTTCGCGAGACAGGCTTTCGAACGGCACCGTACTCGCGAACTCTGTTCGCGAGGAGCCTTTCGAACGGAGTTCGAAAGTACGAGCCACCGTACCCGCAA
>CAZBYX010000123.1:0-10441 GCA_964496055.1 uncultured Saprospiraceae bacterium | reverse complement strand
GATTTGACGATTTGACAGCTTCCCTTCACGTTCGTCACGATGTCACGTCGTCACGTCGTCACGCATGAAATCCATTCAACCTGAATCACCAGAGCTATAAATCAAAACGAGATGAAAAAACTACTCATCAGCGCGCTGGTAGCGGCGCTCATCGCCTTCGTTTTTCAGGCGCTGTCCTGGATGGCTTTGCCCATTCACAAGCACTCGCTGAAATACACGCCGAAGCAAGATGAAATCCTCGCCGCCCTGGAGGGGCTGGAAGACGGCTACTACATGGTGCCCTATTTCGACCCGGACAACACGACGATGGAAGAACAGCAAGCCCTCCAACTCGAGATGGCGGGCAAGCCCTGGGCGCTCATCAATTACAACGAGGCCTGGCGCACGAGCATGGGCAAGAACATGGGGTTCGGCTTTTTGCTGAACCTCGTGGCGGCTCTGCTGGCGGCATTCGTGCTCTCGCTGGCGGTGGACAAAGTGAACGGCTTCTTCGGTCGTTGGTTCGTGGTCCTGTGCTTTGCCCTGTTCGCCATCTTTCAGCCGGTGCTGGCCATGGCCAACTGGTGGAGCATGCCGGCTCATTACCTGACCGGCGACGTGCTCGATTTGCTCATCGCCTGGGGGCTGGCCGGCTCCTGGATGGCTCATTATCAGCGCCCGCGCTGAAAACCGCCCAAGCCCAAAGCCCCCTAAACTTCGCCCCGGAATGACCCCCCCCCTGCAACTGACCCAGGATTTCAAATTCGCCCTGGATGCCCTTGAAAAGGAGGGCAAAAACCTGTTCATCACCGGGCGGGCGGGAACGGGCAAGTCCACTCTGCTGCGGCTCTTTCGCCAGACCACCCGCAAAAAAACGGTGGTCCTGGCGCCCACCGGCATCGCCGCCCTGAACGTGCGCGGGCAGACCATCCATTCTTTCTTCGGCCTGCCGCCCCGCATGATGAACAGCAGCGACATCAAAAAAAGCCGCAAGCGGGAAAAGCTGCTCAAAGCCCTCGAAGTGCTCGTCATCGATGAAATTTCCATGGTGCGAGCCGACCTGCTCGATGCCATCAGCTATTCCCTCAAGCTGCATCGGGGCAATCCCCTGCCTTTCGGGGGCGTGCAGATGGTTTTCTTCGGCGACCTGTTCCAGTTGCCTCCCGTGGTGGCCAGCGAAATGGAGCGCCTCCTGCTCGAAAGGCAGGGGTACGACTCCCCCTACTTTTTCTCGGCTCACGTTTTTCGGGAGGGCTTCCAAATGGAAATGCTGGAGCTGCAGCGGGTTTTCCGGCAGGAACAAAAGCACTTCCTGCGCCTGCTGGAAGCCATCCGACGCAACCAAGCCGACTGGGAAGACCTCGAAGACCTCAACGAGCGCTGCGACCCCGATTTCCAGCCCGGCGAATTCTTCGTCACCCTCAGCCCCTACAACCGGAAGGTGGACCAAATCAACGAACGGGAGCTGGCCAAAATCACCGCCCCCGAAAAAATCTACACCGCCCGCATAGAAGGCCAAGTGGACACCAAACAATTTCCCGCCGATCCCGTTTTGAGGCTCAAGGAGGGGGCGCAGGTCATGTTCGTGCGCAACGACCAGGAGGAGGACCGCTTCGTCAACGGCACCATCGGCCAGGTCACCCAACTGGGCGATGACACCATCCAGGTGGAAGTGGAGGAAGGCGGCACCCGCCGCAGCATCGAGGTGGAGCGCATGGAGTGGGAAATCATCCGCTACAAGCTGGCCTCCGAAGGCGGTAACCAGATCGACTACGAGGTAGTGGGCACTTTCACCCAGTTCCCCCTGAAGTTGGCCTGGGCCGTAACCATTCACAAATCGCAGGGCAAGACCTTCGACAAAGTGGTCATCGATATGGGCCGCGGTGCCTTCGAACACGGACAGACCTACGTGGCGCTCAGCCGCTGCCGCACCCTCGAAGGCATCGTCCTCAAAAGACCCCTCCGACCCCAGGATATCCTCCTCGACGAGCGCATCGTCGAATTTTACGAGCAATGTCAGCGATAAAACACCCTGAAAAGATGAACAGCAAGTACGCTCGCTATTGCGAACACCTGGCCCGCCACGCCGACCTGTCGGGCGCCCTCGCCGTCCTCAGCTGGGACAAGGAAGTGAACATGCCGCCCCGGGGCGCCCCTTTTCGCACCCGCCAACTGGCCACCCTCGAAGGGCTGGCGCACCAAACTTTTACCGACGCCGAATTTCAGCGCCTGGTGCGCGACCTGCTCGAAGACGATTCCCTGGATGCCTTCCAAAAACGCAACGTCGAGCTCACCTGGCGCGACCTGCAGCGCATCACGCGCCTGAGCCAGGAATTCGTCGAAGAACGCTCGCGCATCGTCTCCCTGGCCTACTTCGCCTGGCGGGAAGCCCGCGACCTGAACGACTTTGCACACTTCCAACCCGCCCTCCAGCGGCTGGTCGAGCTCAAGCGCCGGGAAGCCGAGCTGCTCGGCTACGAGGAGCATCCCTACGATGCCCTGCTGGAGGAGTTCGAGCCCGGCCTGCGGGTTCGGTTCCTGGAGCCCCTCTTCGAGCGGGTGAAACGCGAATTGCAACCCTTCGCCGAAAGCCTGCGCCGCTACCCGCCCCCATCGAACGATTTCCTCTATCGGCATTACCCCCAGGAACAGCAGTGGCAGTTCGGGCTGAAGCTGCTGCGCGCCATCGGGTACGATTTCGGCGCCGGCCGACAAGACCTCTCCCCCCACCCCTTCACCATCTCCTTCAGCCCCGAAGACGTGCGCGTCACCACCCGCATCGACGAAAACAACCTGGCCGAAATGGTCTGGAGCTGCATCCACGAAGGGGGCCATGCCCTCTACGAGCAGGGCTTGCCCCCCGAACACTACGGCCTGCCCGCAGCGGCAGCCGCCTCGCTCAGCATCCACGAGTCCCAGTCACGCCTGTGGGAGAATCACGTCGGGCGCAGCCTGCCTTTCTGGGAAAAGCACTACCCGCTGCTGCAGGATACCTTCCCCGAAAACCTGCAGGACGTGCCCCTGGAAGCCTTCTATCGGGGCATCAATCGCGTGGAACCCTCCCTCATACGCACCGAATCCGACGAAATCCACTACCATTTCCACGTCCTCATCCGGTACGAGCTGGAAAAACGACTGCTGGAAGGCAGCCTCGACACCCGGGACCTGCGCGATGCCTGGAACGAACGCTACGCCGCCTACCTCGGTATCGAAATCCCTGACGACAACCAAGGCGTCCTGCAAGACATCCACTGGGCGCACGGGTCGTTCGGCTATTTCCCCACCTATTCGCTCGGCAGTTTCTATGCCGCCCAGTTCTTCGCGGCCGCCGAAAAGGCCTTGCCCGAGCTGGAAGACCAAATCCGGCAGGGGCACTACCGCCCCCTCCTCCAATGGCTGCGCGATTCCATCCACCGTCACGGCCGCATCTACGACCCGGAAGAACTCTGCCGGCGCGTCACGGGGGAAGCGTTGAACTTCGACTACTTTCTCGAATATGCCCGGAAAAAATTCGGTGCGATTTACGCAGGAGAAGCAGGGGTGCACGCCTCCTCCTGACATCCTTTTGCCAGAGCCCCGAGCTGAAACGAAGATCACCCCCGCAGGGGGAAAGGGCTCGATTCGACCGCCATCCGAAAAACAAAAATTCGAAACATGAAAAACTTGCTGATTCTTTTTGCCTTCCTCTTGGTGTTGCCGCAAGCCCTTCCGGCTGCTTCGGCCCCTGCCCTGAAAGCACCCGAAGCGCCCGCTCTGGCGGGAGAAAACATGAGCGCCAAAGCCTTGCGCAGGGCCGAACGCCGGGCAAAAAAACAGGAACGGCGACTCGCCAAACTGGAGAAGAAACTGGAAAAACTGAAGAAAAAGCTGGCCGGCAAAGAGTTTTCCTCCACGGGGTTGCTCGTGCTGGCAGGCGGGCTGCTGGCCGTAGGAATTGTCCTGCTGGCTTTGGGTTTGAGTTTGTTTGGTGGGTTGGTGGTACTGGGAGCAGCGGGTGTGTTCATCTGGTGGCTCATCCAGTACGCTCAAACCTTCTAACCGCTCCCCCCCAACGCAGAAAGAGCCTTCAGGCCGTCGTGCCTGAAGGCTCTTTCTTTTGGGCACCCGGGGAAAGAACCTGCTTCTTCGTGCTCCAATCAGTTCTCCGAAAAAGGCAATTCCTCCTCGGGCTCTTTCCTGCGGTTACGCCACCAGAGGTAGCCCAGCAAACCCACAGCGGCATAGGGCAAGACCAGAAGGTAAAGAATCCCGGCGTTCAAACCGCGGCCCGCATCCCCCCCATTGCGAAGGTTGCTCTCCGCAGACATTTTACACATGGGGCACTGGGCAAGCACATCCCCCCCGGAAAGGGGGAGCACCGCGAAGGTCAGAGCCAGAAAAAAAACTTTCAGCCAGCGCATGGGCAATAAATTTGGGGGCAAAAATAAAAGGTTACCCTCCGGTTTTGCACCAGGGGGTAACCTTTTTGGAAAATTTTAGCCGCATTTCAGTTCTGGGGCGGCAGTTTTCCGCAGGGCACACTCGAACTGGAAAAGAAGTCGTGGTCATCCACCTCCGGCTCATTCCCCCCCACGATGTCCCGCATTTCATCAGCAGGCAGCGGGTTCAGATCTTCCAGCTCCGGGAGTCTCTTTTTGGTGTGTTTTTTTCCCATAGCAAAGGGATTTTGGATGTGGCGAACATGGGTGTTCAAACTTCCGCGGATACCAGCGTAATTTCCTCAGCCCAAAAATATTAAATATTTGCCCCCCTGCGCTATATGGCCGAAGAAAAATGCGCTTAGCCTGTCACATATTTTATTTTATTATTCGAATAAATAAAATGACAGACTGGGCAGGCTTGTTCTACGATGCGGCAGCCTACCCGGTTTCAGTGGGAGGAAGGAAGGGGGAGTGTTTTTAGAAAAGAGAATGGTCGGGGCAGTCGTCAAAGCCCGTCCTGCAGTCTGCGCATCTGCTCGAGGAAAGCGGGGCGCCGGCGGCGGGAGACGTCTATTTTCTTCCCGTCGTCCATGATGACGTAGCCTCCGTCCCCTCGGACGAACTTGCGCATGTAGTTGAGATTGATGACGTGGCTCTTGTGTACGCGGTAGAAGTTGATGGGCTGGAGCATTTCTTCGTAGGCCTTGATGGTCTTGCAGGCCGTGATGCGCTCGCCGTTGCGCAGGTAGATGTGGGTGTAGTTGTCTTCGGCTTCCAGGCGTACGATTTCCTTGATGTGCACGAAGTAAATGCCGTCGGTGGCGGCGATGCTGAGCTTTTCGAAGGCGTTGGGGTTGCCGTAGTACTTGTGGAACAGTTCCAGCCGGCCTTCCATCTTTCGGTTGTGGCGGAAGGGGCGGATGCGTTCTACGGCCTGCACGAGCGCCTCGGGGTCAATGGGTTTGACGATGTACCCGACGGAGCTGTACTCGCAGGCCTTGATGGCAAATTCGTCGTAGGCGGTGACGAAAATGACTTCGAAATCCAGCGGCCGGTAGGGTTCCAGCATTTGGAAGACCTTGCCGTCCGGCAGGTTGATGTCCAGGAAGGCGACATCGACCTCCAGGTTGGGATCTTCCAACAGTTCGGTGCCTTCCTCTACGGTGGTAGCTTCCCCAACGACCTCCAGGTTTTCGCAGTAATTGGAAAGGAGATTTTTCAGGTAGTTGAGGCTACTGAGTTCGTCTTCGACAATGATAGCCCGGATCACAGCAGTGTTTTTTAGTGTTCCATGAAGTTCCTCGGTCATTGGTGTGGGCGTTTTGGTAATCGGAATTGCGGCATTAAAAATATAAATAATAGCTTGAATGTAAAATTTCGGCGCCCAAAAAAGCCACCTGCGCTGAAAAATAATCGCATTCTCGGCGGAATGACCGGAATTTTTGCCGCTTAGCCACGGCGTTTCTTGCGCGCCATCGCTAGGGCCTCCTCATAGCTCAGTTTGGGGAAGACCTGCAATTTGCCCCCCACGGTAGCGTCGAAAATCTGTCGTCCGTCGCGCTGGAAGTGGTAATTGGCCAGGTGGTAGGAGACCTCTGAGCCGTACACATCCGCCAGCTGCCACTTTTGCCCCTTGAAATAGTCCGGATGGAAGTGATTGACGTCCTCGCCCTCATAGACCTGGGTCTCGTGAGCTTGGCCCTCCTGTTTGAAGCTGTGGTCCACCCCGATGAGGAAAACGCGTCGAAAGCCCATGAAATAGGCGATTTGCAAGGCCACATAGGTGACCGTATTGCCTTCGCAAATGGGTTGGGTGATGTCTTCGTAAAAGCTCCAGGTGTTCAGGGTGTGCAGGCGGTAGATGTTGGGGCGGTCCGGGATGAGCCCATGAGCGGCGGTGAAGGAGAGGAACACGGGCCAGGGCATGTTCAGGAAGGCTTCCCGACTCTGCTCGATGACCAGGGCGTTGGTGGAGACCAGGTAGCTGAGTTCCAGGGGCACCCGCTCGAAGAGGAGATAGATTTTGTTCAGCCCGAAGAGGTGGTAATCCGAAAGGGGGCGCAGGTCCATCTTGTTCAGGGAGGGGCCGTTGCCCATGATGAAGCAATCCTCGCCGGCGTGAAGATTGCGGAACCGCTCCAGCCGGGGGGCGTGCTTCCACCGCCACTGCAAATAGAGGCGCCCCTCGCGCAATTTGTTGCCGAGCCCCTTCTTCCCCAGAAGGTTGATGCCGAACAGAGCTCCCTGTGGTCGTGCCATGAACGCGGTTCTTTTTTCCAATGGAAGCAAACGGCCGGGAGGCGGTGCCCACACCTCCCCCTCACCCCTCAAACATCCTTCAGCACGGAGCTGATGCCCCCGTCGAGCTGAATGTTGGCGCCGTGGATGAAGCCGTTGTTTTCCGAGGCCAGGAAGAGGGCCAGGCGGGCCACCTCCTCCGGATAACCGATGCGTTGAACGGGATGGACTTTCTGAAGTTTCTTCAGGGCTTTCTCTTTTCCCCGAAAACCGGCCCGAAGCATATCGGTTTCGATGGCTGCCGGGCTGATCGCATTGACCCGGACCCGCCCCTCGAGGTCCACCGCCAGGGCTTTGGTCAGCCCCACCAGGGCGCTCTTCGAGGTGGCGTAGGAGACGAAGCCCGGCTTGGTCAACTGGTGATGGATGCTGGCGATGTTGATGATGCAGCCCTCCCGTTCTTCCAGCCGGCTCAGGAAGAACTTGCTGAGCAGCAAGGGGCCGGTCAGGTTGACGTTCAGGGTCTCCATCCAGTCGTCGAGTTTGATGTCTTCGGTGCGGTCGAGCAGCTGGACGGCGGCATTGTTGATCAGCACGTCCAACTTGGGAATGTATTCATCGAAGATGGCTGAAAACCGGATGCGATACTCGGCGTCTTTGACGAACTGGTTGATGTCGAACTGGATGAACCGATGGCTGTGGCCCTGGTAATCTTCCCGGCGGTCCAGCCCATAAACGTAATAGCCGCTCTCCTTGAAGGCTTTTGCCAGAGCGCTTCCGATACCTCCCAAGACACCGGTGATGAGCACGTTTTTTTGCATGGGGCGGAAGGGTTAGGGTTGGGGGACGGCGGAAGGGCTCCCCTTCAGGAAGCCGTCCAACAAACGAATGGCTTCGAAGCTGGCACGTCGCACGGCATCCACGGTGTTGGAAGCATTGTGCGTCCCAAAAATACACTGCTCGAAGGCCCGCAGGGGATCTTCGGCGGGCAAGGGTTCCTGTTCGAAAACATCGAGGGCGGCGGAATGCACCTGCCCCGAACGCAGCGCCTCCACCAGGGCGCCCTGGTCGATGACGGCACCCCTGGAAACATTGACCACCCGCACGCCGCGCCGCATTCGGCCGAAAGCCCGGGCATCGAGCAGGTGGTGGGTGGCGGGGGTGAGGGCGCAGGTCACCACTACGAAATGCGCTTCCTCGAGCCCTTGCGGGAAAGTGTGGAAGGCGAAATCCTTCAGGTCCTGCACGGACTTTACGGCGAAGGGGTCGTACACCAGCACCCGCATGCCGATGGCGTGCAGGCGGCGTGCCACGTTGCGGCCGATGTCGCCGAAGCCGATGACGGCGGCGGTCTTTCCCTGCAGGGAAATTCCCGACGGTTTGGGCCAGGCTCCCGCCCTCACCCCGCGGTCGATGCGGAAAGTCTCGCGCGCCAACCCGATGAGGTAGTGCAGGGCCAGGTCCGCCACTTCGTTGCCGAACATCAGAGGCGTATTGCTGACGGGCAGGCCCAGACGCTTGCATGCTTCGAAATCCACGTTGTCCACCCCTACCCCCCACTTGACCACGGCGCGCAGGCGCCCCCGCTTGCCGGCTTCCAACACCCGGGCGGTGGCGGGGTCGTCGCCGATGATCCAGCCGTCCATTTCGGGGAGCAGCTCCGACAGCTCTTCCTCGCTGAGGGTCTGCACCACCTCGGGAGCCACGACCTCCCAGCCCAGTCGCTTGAACTCCGGCTCGAACTCGGGCAATTGCCGCAGCATGGGTGGGCAGGTGATGAGCACTTTCATGACAACCTAAGTTTTTGGATGGCAGTTGTGAAAAAAAACCTCCCGGTCAAATCGACCGCAAGGTAGGCAGCCCCCGGGGCATCTCCAATCCCCCGCCCCAACCGCGAACCCCAACGAAAAAGCCTCCGCCCGCGGGCGGAGGCTTTTTTCCAGGGTGTGGGTTCGAGGCAGGGAACCGCCTCACATGTTCGCAATGATTTCGCTGCCGAATTCAGAGCATTTCAACAGGGTGGCGCCTTCCATCAGGCGGTGGAAATCGTAGGTCACCCGCTTTTTGCTGATGGCACCTTCCACCCCTTTGATGATGAGGTTGGCGGCCTCTTTCCAGCCCAGATAGCGGAACATCATCTCCCCCGACAGGATGACGGAGCTGGGATTGACCTTGTCCTGGCCGGCGTACTTGGGGGCGGTGCCGTGCGTGGCTTCGAAGATGGCCATCCCCGTCTGGTAGTTGATGTTGGCGCCGGGGGCGATGCCGATGCCGCCGACCTGGGCGGCCAGGGCGTCGGAGATGTAGTCGCCGTTGAGGTTCAGGGTGGCGATGACGGAGTACTCGGCGGGGCGGGTGAGGATCTGCTGGAGGAAGGCATCGGCGATGACGTCCTTGATAAGGATGGCGCCGTTGTCGAGGGCGGCTTTCTGGGCGGCGTTGGCGGCTTCGGTGCCCTTTTCGGCGGCGATGCGGTCGTACTGAGCCCAGGTGAAGACCTTGTCGCCGAACTCGCGCTCGGCCAGGGCATAGCCCCACTCCTTGAACTTGCCTTCGGTGAACTTCATGATGTTGCCCTTGTGGACGAGGGTCACGCTGGGCAGGTCGTTGTCCAGGGCGTAATTGATGGCGGCGCGCACCAGGCGTTCGGTGCCTTCGATGGACACGGGCTTGATGCCGATGGAGCTGGTTTCGGGGAAGCGAATCTGGGTCACGCCCATTTCCTCGATGAGGAACTTCTTGATTTTGTCGGCTTCAGGGGTGCCGGCCAGGTATTCGATGCCGGCGTAAATGTCTTCGGTGTTCTCGCGGAAAATGACCATGTCCACCTTTTCGGGGTGCTTGACCGGAGAAGGCACGCCCGTGAACCACCGCACGGGGCGCACACAGGCAAACAGGTCGAGCTTTTGGCGCAGGGCGACGTTCAGGCTGCGGATGCCGCCGCCGACGGGGGTGGTCAGCGGCCCCTTGATGGCGACGAGGTATTCCTGGATGGCGTCGAGGGTTTCCTGGGGCAGCCATTCGCCGGTCTGGTCGAAAGCTTTTTGCCCCGCCAACACTTCTTTCCACACCACTTTGCGTTTGCCGCCATAGGCTTTTTCGACGGCAGCGTCGAAAACGCGCACAGCCGCCGCCCAGATGTCGGGCCCGATGCCGTCGCCCTCGATGTAGGGAAGGATGGGGTCGTCGGGTACGTTCAGTTTTCCGTTGGCAATCGTTACTTTTGTTCCACTCATGATCTGGTCATTGTTTTAGCGTTAGGGAAAGAGGTTGGATCGAAGTATCAGCCGATTCGAGGGCGAAGGATACGGACGCGCAAGAAGCCTTAGCGGCAAGGGCGTTTTCCGGGGCCGAACCCTTGTAAAAAAACGGCGCAAAGGTAAATATTTCCCCCTGTTTTCCATCTTTGGCGCCGACAACTCAAAAGCCCCCCGATCCATGAAACCCCTCTTCCCGATTGTTTTGCTCCTCCTGCTGGTTGGGTGCCGCCCCAAACCTTCCCTCGTCCTCGAAGATCCCGCCCCCTCCGAACCCACCTCCGCCCCATCCCCCTGTCGCCTCATCCGCAACCCCTTTGCCGTGGAGTGGATGAACCGCGCCATCGACCGCCACAATCCCTACGAAATCGTGGGCTTCAAAAAGGGAAAGGAATGGGTGTACCTGCTCCAAAGCGAACCCTACCGCTTCTGGTACGACTGCCACGGCCACCTCATCTGCTCCGAACCCGGCGACCCCCACGACCCCTGCGACCTGAGCCACCTGGAATCCAAAGCCCGCCGAAAAATCATCTGGCAAGGAGAAGG
>CAZBYX010000122.1:0-10456 GCA_964496055.1 uncultured Saprospiraceae bacterium | reverse complement strand
GCCCTGGTGGGGGCAGCGGTTGGGGGGAGACGTTCGAGGAGTGCCTGCCCGCCCTGAACCCACCCCCCGGTCTTTCCTCATCCGGGTGAAAAAAAGAAAGCCCGACCGCTGTGTGGTCGGGCTTTTTCTTATTGGGAAACGATGAAAAAGCAATCAGGGACGCTCGAAGAGGAGGTTGCCGTCGGCGTCGAAGACGAGAATCTTGCGGCCGTCGGCGGTGGTGATGCCGACGATGTACCAGCCGTTGATCTTCTTGAAGGCGATTTTGATTTCGGCATCGACGTAGTTCTCCTCGATGAAGGTGGTGATGACGTCGGGCAGCTCAGCGGGGTCGATGCGGTGGCCCAGGGGGCGGCAGTGGTGGAAGTGGGTGGCTTCTTCGACGAAGTTGCCGTCGGCATCGAAGATGAGCAGCAAGCGCCCGTCGGCGGTGGTGATCAGGACGATGTAATTGCCGCTGGGCTTTTGCTTGGCGCGCTTGATCTCAGCATCGACGTAGTTGTCCTCGATGTAGGAGGTGATGACATCGGGCAGGTCCTCGGGGCGGATGATTTCCCCGCGCCCGCAGGGGCCGCGACCGAGCAGGTGGCGGCGCACCAGGTTCAACAGGCGCCCGTTGCGGTGGAAGTACAACACTTCCTCGTCGCCGAGGATGACTTCGAAGCCCATGTCGGGCACCCGGTGTACGAATTCGATGTAGGTTTCGAAGTAGTTTTCCTCGATGTGGTTGCGTGCATCGAGGGGCAGTGCTTCGGGCTCGACCACCTCCTTGTTTTCGGCGGTGGCGATGGCGAAGGCCAGGTCATCGTCGTCGAGTACGTCCTCGGCTTTGTTGCAGGCACTGAACAGAAGCCCCATGCCAAACAGGGCGACGAGCAAAAACTTCCAGTTCTTCATGATTTCTTACATTTTTTGGTTTGCAAAACATTCGGGTGATGACTGCGGAGCGAAATGAACACGCGTGAACGATTTTCAACCCCATTGGTGTCGGAGCCCCGGCTTGGGTTGTCTGGGGTGGAAAAAAATTTCTGACCTTCGGCGCCTGGCCGCTCGTCGTGCAGGCGGCTTTGGGGGCGTTAAAGTTTTATTATTCAGGGGAGGGCGAAAATCCCGAGCCTGGGCGGGGCGCTATTTTTGCAAAGCCTTTCCCGAAATTTCCCCAATCAGGAATGGAAAAACACTGCGCCATGAAGGATATGCGAACGATTGCCCTGGCCCTGAGCCTGTTTGCCGGCTTGCCCCTATCCGCCCAATTGAACCCCGTGAGCTGGACGTTTGAGTCGCGGGCTTTGGGGGAGGGAGAATACGAGCTGGTGATGACCGCCGATTTGGACCCCGGTTGGAACATCTACAGCCAGTACCTCGAAAGCGACGACGGCCCGGTGCGCACCAGCTTCTACTTCGAGCTGCCCGACGGCGTGGAGCTGTTGGGCAAAACCTCTGAGGAAGGCCATCGTAAGGAAGGCTACGACAGCCTCTTCGATATGAACGTGGTGAAGTTCAGCGGGCGGGTGGTGTTTCGCCAGCGGGTGAAAGCGCCCGCCGGCGGGCATATCCAGGGCGCCGTGGAATACATGACCTGCGACGACGAACGTTGCCTGCCGCCCCGCGAGGTGCCTTTCTCCATCGCCCTCCAATGACGGGGGGAGGCTTGGAAACATCGGGCCTTGCCCATCCCGTTCCATGCAAACCCGAACCTCCCCCCCACTCCCGAACTGAAGAAAAATGACGCCATGAAGCGGACCCTACACGCCCTTTGCATCCTGTTGTTCGCCAACGCCCTCGCGGCCCAGATCCTGGACCCCGTGGACTGGAGCTTCCAGGTGAAGCCCGCCGGAAACGACCAGTACGACCTGGTCTTCACCGCCACCCTGGACCCCGGCTGGAACATCTACAGCCAGTACCTCGAAAGCGAGGACGGCCCCATTCCCACCAGCTTCCATTTCGAGGAAGGACCGCATTTCCGCCTGCTCGGGAAAACCAAAGAGTGGGACCAAAACCGCAAGGAAGGCCACGACCCCATCTTCGACATGAACGTGGTCAAGTACTACAAGAAGGTGGTGTTCACCCAGCGGGTGGAAGTGCTCGACCCCGCTCAGCCCATCACCGGCTGGCTGGAGTACATGACCTGTGACGACGAGCGCTGCCTGCCCCCCACTGAAGAAGACTTCTCCTTCCGCATCCCCGCTACCGAACCGGCCGCCTCCCCCGCTCCAACCTCCACCCTCGAACCCCTCACCCCTCCCACCGACGTCGCCTCCACCCTCTCCGGCGATTCCGGGGGCTCCGGCTTGCTCGACCCTGTCAAGTGGTCCGTCCAGGTGGAAAAGCGCTCCGATAATCGCTTTGCCCTGATTTTCACCGCCACCCTCGAACCGGGGTGGTACATCTACGCACAGGACATTCCTGAAGGCGGCCCCATCCCCACCCGCTTCCAGCTGGATGAAAACCAGCCCGCCCGCCTGCTGGGACCCGCCCGCGAAGAGGGCGCCCACAAGAAAGAAGGCTTCGACCCCATCTTCGAAATGGAGGTGGTGAAGTACGCCCAGGCCGTGACCTTCGTCCAGGAGCTCGAAACCCAGGACCCCGCCCGGCCCCTCACCGGCTGGCTGGAGTACATGACCTGCGACGACGAGCGCTGCCTGCCCCCCATGGAAAAGACCTTCCGCGCCGACCTGAGCGCCCTGGAGGCTACCTTCACCGAACCCGCCGAAGCAGTCACCGAAACCGCCGACGCCCGACCCGTGGCCGCCTTCCGCGCCGACATCGACACCGAGCCCCTCTCCCAGTGCGGGGAAATCAAATCGGTGGACATCGAGAAAAAAAGCCTTTGGAGCATCTTCATCCTGGGCTTGCTGGGGGGCTTCCTGGCCCTGCTCACCCCCTGCGTTTTCCCCATGATTCCCCTGACGGTGAGCTTCTTCACCAAGGGCAGCGAAAACCGGCGCAAGGGTACGGCCAATGCTTTCCTCTACGGCTTCTTCATCCTGCTGGTCTATCTGGTGCTGAGCCTGCCCTTCCATGTGATGGATTCCATCAACCCGGACATCCTGAACGACATCTCCACGAACGTTTTCCTCAACATTCTCTTCTTCGTCATCTTTCTGGTCTTCGCCTTCAGCTTTTTCGGCTACTACGAGCTGACCCTGCCCGAAAAATGGACGAACAAAGCCAGCGCCGCGGAAGGCATCGGCGGGGTGCTGGGCATCTTCTTCATGGCGCTGACCCTGGCCCTGGTGTCCTTTTCCTGTACGGGGCCCATCCTGGGCTCCTTGCTGGCAGGGGCGCTGACCGCCACGGGAGGCGCCACCCAACTGACGGCCGGCATGGCGGGCTTCGGCCTGGCGCTGGCCTTGCCCTTCGGGCTTTTCGCCGCCTTTCCGGGCTGGCTGAACTCCCTGCCCAAATCGGGGGGCTGGCTCAACACGGTGAAGGTGGTGCTGGGGTTCCTGGAGCTGGCCCTGGCGCTGAAGTTTCTCAGCAACGCCGACCTGGTGAAGCACTGGGGCTTGCTCAAGATCGAACCTTTCCTCGTGTTGTGGGCGCTCATCTTCCTGGGCATGGGGCTCTACCTCTTCGGCAAGCTCCGCTTTCCGCACGACAGCCCGGTGGAGAAATTGTCCTGGGGGCGCATCGGTCTGGGGCTGGCCTCCTTTGCCTTCGTGGTGTACCTCGCTTCGGGGCTTTTGTACGACGAGCGGGCCGGCTCGCTGCGCCCCCTGAAGCTGCTCAGCGGCCTGGCGCCGCCGGCCTGCTACAGCTGGTTCTACCCCTGCGATTGCCCCCAAAACCTCAATTGCTTCCACGATTTCGAGGAGGGCATGGCTTATGCCCGCGAGGTGAACAAACCGGTCATGATCGACTTCACGGGCCATGCCTGCGTCAATTGCCGCAAGATGGAAGAGCACGTCTGGCCCGAAAAGCAGGTGTACGACCTGCTCAAGAACGACTTCGTACTCATCTCCCTTTACGTGGATGAGAAAATCGAGCTGCCGGAAGCGGAGCAGGTGGTGGTGGAGAAGGCCGACGGCGGTACGCGCAAGCTGCGCACCGTGGGGCACAAGTGGTCGCACTTCCAGAGCGTCCACTTCAACGCCAACTCCCAGCCCATGTACGTGCTCATGTCGCCCGAGGGCAAGGTGCTCAACCCGCCCGTGGGCTACACCCCCGACCCCGACGAATTCGCCGCCTTCCTGCGTTGCGGCCTCGAGGCCTGGAAGCAGAGCAAGGCGCTGTCGAGCAAGTAGGGCGGGTCGGGTAGGAGTGAAGTTGGGGCAACGAGCCGCCCGCCTATCTTTGCGCCCATGAAACAGTTGCTCCTGCGTGCGATTTACGGCTTTCTCAAGCAGGTAGTGCGGGTGTCCCTGAAGCTCTTTTACCGACGGACGGAAGTGCTGGGCTGGGATCGGGAGCTGTTTCGCGGCCCCGGCATCGTCGTGTCCAACCACCCGAGCACCTTGCTCGACCCCCTGAACGTGGTGTTGCGGGTGCCCCGCATGGTGTATTTCCTGGCCAATGCGGGTTTGTTCCGCCATCCTTTCGCCAACTGGTTTTTCAACACCTTTTACTGCATCCCCATCGAGCGGGAAAAGGACGTGGTGGGGCGCAAGCCCGACAACACGCGCTCCTTTGCGCGCAGCCGAAAACACCTGGCGGCCGGGGGCATGCTTTACATGGCCCCCGAAGGCACCAGCGAGCCGGAACGCCACCTGCGCCCCGTCAAGACGGGCTGCGCCCGCATCACCCTGCAAGCCGAAGAAGACCACGACTTCCAGCTCGGGGTGCGCATCTGGCCGGTGGGCCTGACTTATTCCAACCCCCGCGCCTGCCGCGCCCGGGTGGTGGTGCATTTCGGACAGCCCATCGAGGTGCGGGCCTACCGCGAGCTGTACCTTCAGGATTCCCCCGAAGCGGTGCGTCGCCTGACGGCCGACCTCCGCCGATGCCTCCTGCAGCTCATGGTCGCCACCCGCGATGCCGGGGAGGAAACCCTCCTCTCCCGCACCGAAGCCCTGCTGGATGCCGCCCGCCCCCTGCCCTGGAAGGAGAGTTATTACCGCAGCCGCCGCCTCCTGTGTGCCCTTCGAATGGCCGCCGAAGAGCAACCCCGAAAATTCGAGCGCTGGCGGAAATCCCTTCTGGGTCATTGTGCGGAGCTGAAGGCACTCCGGCTCTTTCCGCTGCCCGCTTTCGGAGGCTCTTTTGCGGGGCATGCGCTGCGCCTGTTCCTGGGCTTTCCCTTCTTCCTGGCGGGGTACCTGGCGCACTGGTTGCCGATGGGCCTTCCCCTGCTGGTCAATCGGTGGCTGAACGACGACCCCAGCTACGACGCCACCTACAAATACCTTTCGGGGCTGGTGCTGTTCCCCGTCGTGCACATCCTGCAAGGGTGGGGGTTGGTCGGTTTGTTCGGAGGGGGGGCGGGTTGGCTCTATGCCCTGGGCGTGCTTCCCCTGGGGTGGGGGGTGGAGCGGTACCTCGAGTCCTGGGGGCGTTTCCGCAAGCGCATGCGCCGGCGCCGCCTTCCAGCCCCTGAGCGCACCCGCCTCGACGAGCAGCAGCGCGCCCTGCTGGCTGAGCTCGATGCGTGGATGGCCCGCGCCCCCGCCACTTGCCCCCACCCCCCCGAAAAGCTGCCCGCGCCATGAAAGTCCTCCTCTTCTGGGGCTTGTTGGGGGCCACGGTGGTTCAATTGCTTTTCTGGGGCGGGGTGGTGGGGCGCCTGCTTTTTCGCCGCCAACGCCGTTTTTCCCCCGAAGAAAAAAAGCTCCCTCCCTGCACGGTTCTCCTCTGCGCCCGCGACGAAGCCGACAACCTGCGAAAAAATCTGCCCCGAATCCTAAACCAAAACTACCACTGCTTCGAAGTTCTCGTCATTATCCACAATAGCCGGGACGACAGCGAAAAAGTTTTGGCAGATTTGCAGCGCACCTACCCCCAATTGAGGTACGAGCGACTGGATACCCCCCCTTCGCAAGTCGGGAAAAAAATTCCCCTGAGCAAAGGCATCGCCCGGGCGCGCCATCCGGTCTTGTTGCTGACCGACGCGGACTGCCGGCCGGCCTCCCGCCATTGGATGCGCCGCATGATGGAGCCCTTCGCCGAGGGGGCCGAGGTGGTCCTCGGCGTCTCCCCTTTCGAGGAGCGCCCCGGCTTGCTGAACCGCTTCATTCGCTTCGAGGGGTTTTATACCGCCATCCAGTACCTGGGTTTCGCCCGGCTGGGGCTGCCCTACATGGGTGTGGGGCGCAATCTGGCCTACCGCAAGAACCTGTTCGAGCGCGTGGGCGGATTCGCCGGCCACGAAAACCTGCCCTCCGGCGACGATGACCTGCTCGTGAGTGCCTTTTTCCGCGCGCGGGCCCGATTCGCCCTCGTTACCGATCCCGAATCTTACACCTTTTCTCCGACCAAAACTACCCTGCTGGACTACTACCGGCAAAAGACCCGGCACCTGTCCACTTCCACGCGCTATTTGCCTGGACATCAGGTGCTTCTGGGCGCCGTATCCGCCAGCCACTTTCTCCATTACGCCCTGCTGTTGCCGGCGGCGCTTTTCATCGGTGGCCCATTTGCCGCCATGTGTTATGCGGTGAGGTTGAGTCTGGTATGGTCTTTGTGCATTAGTGTTTTGAATAATATGAGTTTCAAAAATATCGGCAGCTGGGTCCCGCTGCTCGATGCCCTGATGATAGCATACTATGTGATACTTGCGCCATCTATCACCTTTAGAAACACTAAGAAATGGAAGTAACCGCTACCCAAAAGATGCTATCCCCCCGCATCCGGGAGGATTACAAATTGGTGTGCGCTGCTATCGAGGGCAACCAGAAAGCCTACGCCACACTGATGAAACGCTACCGCAGCTCGGTCTTTCACACCATCTACAAGATGGTCAACAACCGAGACGAGGCCGAAGACCTGACCCTGGAAGCTTTCGGTAAGGCTTTTACCAAGCTGTCCACCTACGCACCGGATTACGCCTTCAGTACCTGGCTGTTCCGCATCGCCATCAACAACACCATCGACCACCTGCGCAAGAAGAACCGCCTGTCGTTCCTGTCCATCGATGAGACCATCGAGCCCGACAGCGACAACCAGTTTTGCAACAACATCCGCGATTCGGCGCTGGACCCCGAGGAAAACCTCATTCGCGACCAGCGCATCAAGTGGATGAAGAAGCAAGTGAAGAACCTGAGCGAAAAGTACCGACGCATGATCGAGCTGCGGTTTTACAAGGAACTCAGCTACGACGAAATCGCCCGGGAACTGGACATTCCGCTCGGAACGGTGAAAGCTCAGTTGTTTCGTGCCAAGGAATTGCTGTACGGCATGATGCAACAGCCCCACGCACGCGCCCATTTGGACAGCACCGTCCGGCGGTAATCCCATGGACGCGGTTGCCTCCGCGATCCCGAAACCTGGAAAACATCCTCGACGCCGTCAGGAACCCTCCTTCCTGTCGGCGTTTTGTTTGGCGGCAAGCCCCGACTTTTCTTAATTTTCAGGCGCCTCCCTGCCTTCCCCAAAGGGGTCAAGGTCCTTCCCATGCGCGAAGATTTCCTCCACTATCTGTGGCGCATGCGCCTGTTCGATGCCACCCAACTCCAAACCACGGACGGGCAAACCCTCGAAGTCCTTCATCCGGGGGCGCCCAACCGGGACGGCGGCCCCGATTTCCTGGATGCGCGGCTGCGCCTGGGGGGGACGCTCTGGGCCGGCACCGTGGAGTTGCACCTGCGCTCTTCCGACTGGCGCCGCCACGGCCATGAGCAAGACCCCGCCTACGGCAACGTCATCCTGCATGTGGTCTTGGAAGAAGATGAGCCTGCCTTCCTGCCGGGGGGGCAGCCCCTGCCTTGCCTCGAATTGAAGCGGCGCATCCCCCCTCGGCTCCAGAACACCTACCTGCGTCTGCTGAACGCCGCCCACTGGGTGCCCTGCCAGCCCTTCCTGCCCGATATGCCCGATTCCATGCTGCGGCTCTGGCTGGACCGCTGCCTGGTCGAGCGCCTGGAACGCAAAGCCGAACCCATCCTGCAAACCCTCGAAGCCACGCGCGGGCACTGGGAGGAGACCTTCTACCGCTTCCTGGCGCGCAATTTCGGCTTGCGAACCAATGCCCAGCCCTTCGAAATGCTGGCCCGTTCCCTTCCTCTCGCCGTGCTGGCGCGGCACCAGGACAACCTCTTCCAGCTCGAAGCCCTGCTTTTCGGGCAGGCCGGTTTGCTGGGCGGCCCCTTCCGGGAGGAGTACCCCAATCGGCTGCGGAAAGAGTTTCGATTCTTGCGGGAAAAATACGAGCTGCAACCCCTCGATGCCGGGTTGTGGCGCTTCCTGCGCATGCGCCCCGCCAACTTCCCCACCCTGCGCATTGCCCAGTTCGCTCGCCTTTTGCACGGCTCCGTGCATTTGTTTCGGCGCATCCTGGAAGCCCCCGACGTGGCGGCGCTGGAGCGCTTGTTCGAGGTGAAGATGGACGGCTACTGGGCCACGCATTATCGCTTCGACAAGCCCGCATCGGTGCGCAACCGCCGCCTGGGGCGCGCCGCCATCCACCTCCTGCTCATCAACACGGTGGTGCCCTTCCTCTTCCTCTACGGGCGTCGGCAGGGGCCGGAAGCCCTCTGCGAGCGGGCCTTCCGCCTGCTGGAGGCCCTGCCCCCCGAAAACAACCGCATCGTGCGGGGCTGGCGCCGGCTCGGCATCGCCGTCGAGAACGCCTATTTGAGCCAGGCACTCATTCAGCTCAAAGAGAATTACTGCGACGAGCGCCGCTGTGTCCATTGCGCAATCGGCGACCGCCTGCTGCGGCAACCCGCCCAGGAAACCCCCTGAACGGCGCCCGAAGAACGAGCCTCATTCGTTGCGCTTCACGCTTTCCGTTATCCGGCGGACGATTTCGAACTCGCTGAGGAAGGTGCGGGCAATGACCCGCAACACCGTGTAGGTGGGAATGGCCAGAATCATCCCCACGATGCCGGACAGCTTGGCGCCCATCAGAATGATGATGAACACCTCGAGGGGGTGGGCCAGCACGCTGGTGGAGAAAATCCAGGGTTGGAGCACAAGGTTGTCCAGCAGTTGCATGCTGGCGAAAACGGCGATCACTTTCAGAATGAGCGGCAGCATCTGGGTGTAGAACTCCAGGTCGAGGTTGGTGCTGATGGTGAGCATGACCCCGAAGGTCGCTCCGATGATGGGCCCGATGTAGGGAATGACGTTGATGAGGGCGGCGAAGAACCCGATGAGCAAGGCGTTCTCCACCCCCAGGATGCTGAGCCCGATGGTCACATAGATGGTGATGATGGTGATCTGCACCAGAATGCCCCCGAAATAGCGGCGCAGCAGGCGCGTGATTTCCTGGATGGCGTTCTTGAAATGCTCCTCGTACTGGGCGGGCAGGAAACGCAACAGGAACTCGACGAACAGCCCTTCGTCCTTCAGGAAGAAAAAGGTGATGAAAACGACGGCGAATATCCCGATGAGGATGCTGCCCGCCGCCGAGAGCAGAGCGCTGATCCAGTTGCCGATCTGGGCCGGCTCGAGCCAGCTGCTGAACGTGCGCCGCAGCTGCTCCTCCATGGAGATTTCCATCCCCTCCAGCCCCCTTTCCTGCAACCAGAGGTGCAGGGCCTGAGCGGGTTCCTCCAACGCCTGCGCGATTTCACTGTAGTCCACCCCCGCCAGGTTGCCCGCCTGAGCCAGAATGAGGGGCACGAAAGTGGACAGCACCAGCCACGCCACCGCAAAGTAGCACAGCAGCGTCAGCAGGGCCGCCAGGTTCGGACCCGCCTGAAAACGCCCGATGCGCAGATAGCGCCGAAAAAAACGCATCAGCGGCTGACCGAGCATGGCCAACACCCAGGAAATGAGAAAGTAAGCGACGATGTTGGGGAAGAAGTAAATGATGGCGCCGATCAGCAAAAAGCTGAAAATGAGCGCGGCGTATCGGCTGATTAGGTTCATCGCGATTGGATGGTGTGCTCCGGCTAATTTACGATAACCTCTGAAACCCCCTCCGCTATCCGGAAAGGCCGTCCCATCGAAGGGCCGGCCCGCAAGGGCCAAGGCCGCGGGAAATACATTGAAATAAAGAGACAAATTGAAATAGTGTCGGCGTGACTTTGAGTCACGCCGACACTTGGTCGAAAGAGGTTTCGAGGTTTCACGGTCTCGAGGTTTCACGGGTGTGCAATGGGCAAGGCATCGAAACAAATGGAAATAGGTGGAGACAAGTGGAAACAAAAGGTCTCAGGGTCTCACGGTCTCATGGTCTCATGGGTGCGCGATGGGCAAGACATCGAAACAAATGGAAATAGGTGGAGACAAGTGGAAATAAATTGTCCCCAGCCCGCTCCTCCCCGCCCATCATGTAAATCCTGCCTGCCCGTATGGGCACATCCTGCCTGCCCGTATGGGGCATCCTGATTCTGACGAGACCCCCAACCCCAAT
>CAZBYX010000121.1:4804-10472 GCA_964496055.1 uncultured Saprospiraceae bacterium | reverse complement strand
TCAATCCTCCACCTCCAGGTCCACGTCGAATTGCTCGTGCCAGGGCAGGCCGACTTCGCCGAGGCGTTCGAGGAAGGGGTCGGGGTCGAATTGTTCGACGTTGAAGACCCCCCGGCCGGACCATTTGCCGGTCAGGGCCATCATGGCGCCGAGCATGGCGGGCACGCCGGTGGTATAGCTGACGCCCTGGGCGCCGGTTTCGCGGAAGGCGGCTTCGTGGCTGCAGTTGTTCCAGATGTAGTAGGTGCGCTCCTTGCCGTCCTTGATGCCGCGGATGCGGCAGCCGATGGAGGTTTGCCCCGTGTAGTTGTCGCCCAGTTCGCCGGGGTCGGGCAGGACGGCCTTGAGGAATTCGAGGGGCACGATGTCCACCCCTTTGAAGCGGACGGGCTCGATGCTCGCCATGCCGATGTTCTGGATGACGCGCAGGTGGGTGAGGTATTCGTCGCCGAAGGTCATCCAGAAGCGGGCGCGTTTCAGGGTGGGGAAGTTTTTGACCAGCGACTCCAGCTCCTCGTGGTAGATGAGGTAGCTTTTGCGGGGCCCGATTTCGGGGTAGGTGAGCACCTTGCAGATTTCGTGGGGTTCGGTTTCGACCCAGCGGCCGTTTTCGTAGTAGCGGCCTTTCTGGGTGATTTCGCGGATGTTGATTTCGGGGTTGAAGTTGGTGGCGAAGGGGTGGCCGTGGTCGCCGGCGTTGCAGTCCACGATGTCGAGGTAGTGGATTTCGTCGAAGTGGTGCTTGGCGGCGTAGGCGGTGAAGATGCTCGTGACGCCGGGGTCGAAGCCGCAGCCCAGGATGGCCAGGATGCCGCGTTCGCAGAAGCGGTCGTGGTAGGCCCACTGCCACTTGTACTCGAACTTGGCCTCGTCCTTGGGTTCGTAGTTGGCGGTGTCCAGGTAGTGGACGCCCGTTTCGAGGCAGGCTTCCATGATGGTCAGGTCCTGGTAGGGCAGGGCGACGTGGATGACGATTTCGGGCTGGAAACTGCGGATGAGCGCGACCAGCTCGGGCACGTTTTCGGCGTCCACCTGGGCGGTGGAGATGGCGGGGTGGCCGGTGCGGCGGCGGGCGTCTTCGGCGATGGCGTCGCACTTGCTTTTGGTGCGGCTGGCCAAGAGGATTTCGGAAAACACCTCGGGGTGCTGGGCACACTTGACGGTGGTCACGCGCCCGACGCCCCCCGCCCCGATGATGAGCACTTTCGACATGGTTGCAGGTTTGGGTGATGGAATGGGCGGCAAAGGTAGAAAGGCAACCCTTTTCCGCTGCGATTGCCCAGGGAAGAATTTCAACAGCCCTCCCCAACCCGTGCCCGCTCCCCAAACCCTGAAGGGGAAGGGCGCGTTCCGGCCCCCATTTCCGGGGGCTCAGGCTTTGGGGGAGGCCTTCATTTTCTTCAAAAACACGCGGCCCTTGCGACTGGTGGGGGTCAGCGGGGTGGGGATTTGCTCCTGCCAATACCCTTCGAGGGTGGACTCCCAGATGCTGCGCCGGAAGACGAGCTGGTAATCGCGCGGGTAGTAGCGTTCGTGGCCGACGGCCCCCTCGGGGGCGAGCATCTCGTCTTGCAAGGACAGGGAGCGGTCGCGGTACAACCTTCCCGATACTTTGGTGGTGAAGACCTCGCCCGGGGCGGGGTAGAGGTAAAGAGTGCCGCGAATCTTGCCCTTGCGGCTCACATCCATTTGCAGGGACATGGGGATTTCCTTGCCCCGAAAGGTCAGCACCCCCGACCAGGTGCCGTCCAGCAAGCCCTGGGCGCCGGCGGCCCAGCTCAGCAGTAAACCCACCCAAAGGGCTCCTGTTTGCCTTCCTCTCTTTCCCATTGCCTTCATTTTCACGGAAAATGCGTAGGTGTTGAAGACGTCCGTGGCACGGTGCTTGCCTTTTTTCGGGCGTTCCTCCCAATCATTTTCCCCCCCTGACACCATCCCCCGGCACCAGCGGTGCCTCAGCCGGAAGCGGTGCGGCTGATGCGTGCCGGAACACCTCGGATTTCATGGCAAGCTCTGCATCCCGCGGGACTCTGCCTGAAAATAAACAAACATTTTTTAACCAAAACACTAATCACTATGAAGACGGTAAGCACTAAAACGGTCCGATTCGAAGAACTCCAAACGCTCGAACTGCAACTCGACCAGCAAGAGTCCATCAAGGGCGGTTGGATTGGAATCGAAGACCACTGGGATCTCTAATGGGGTAACTCCTTACCCCCCACTCCCTTTCTTTTTTCTTCCCTCGGAATTAACCTGCCCTTAACGCTTCCTCATCCCGCTTCCCTTCATCTTTGCGGTCTTTTTCTCGGATACCGGCCCCTTCGGCACCGTATTTTCTCGCAATTCCGTAGCTTGGTCGTACCCGCCCGGGTGTAGTTTTGCCTCGACAGAGCCCCCATTGGGGTATGCCTCTTCCATTGGCGCCCGTGTGGCGCTCCCGACCACCCGGCAAGAGCAAGCTCCCGGAGAGCTTCCGGTGCGAAGAAGGCCCCGAGTTCCCAAGAGTTGAACGAAAACAGTCTCTGCATGAAGCCGTGGAGCCCTGCAGCATTGGCAACCTTCCTTTTCGTCGCGGCGCTGAGCCCGAGGGGGCTTTCCCAATCCTCCAAACCCTCCCTTTTTCAAACCCTTGCCCATGAGGAGATGGCGGAGGTTACCCTGGAGCTTCCCCTGGACTCCTTGCAGTCCAAGCGCCTGACCAACGAATACCTGGAGGGGGAGTGGGTTTTCAAGGTTCCGGGGAAGGGGAAGGTCGGTTTGCCGGTGAAGGTGCGGGTTCGGGGGAAGTATCGTCGGAAGGTTTGTGATTTTCCGCCCCTGAAATTGAAGTTTCCCAAATCGGCTCTGGAGGAGGTGGGTTTGCGGCGCAAGTACAACGAATACAAGCTCGTCACGCATTGCATGGCCGACCGCCTGCTCGGTCGGGAGCTCGTCTTGCGGGAAATGCTCGCCTACCTGCTTTATCAAGAGCTGACCGAATACAGCTATCGGGTGCAACTGGTGCGCGTCACCTACCGGGACGCCGCCTCCGGAAAGCGCCTGAAACGCTATGCCCTCTTGCTCGAAGACAAGGAGGAGCTGGAAGACCGCCTCGATGGGGAAGTGTGCGATTGCATGGGGCTGCCCGCCGAGCAATTTCATCCCACCCTGGAAAAAATCGCCTCCCTGTTCCAGTTGATGATCGGCAATACCGACTGGAGCTACCTGATGAACCGCAATGTGGAGCTGCTGCGCGACCACCGCACCGGCAAAATCATACCCATCCCCTACGATTTCGACTTCTCCGCCTTCGTCAATGCGCCCTATGCCCGCCCCAGCGCCGACATAGGGCAAACCTCCCTGCGGCAACGGGTCTATCTGGGGCTGCATACCGAGTACGATTCTCTGCGGTCGGTCATCAGCTACTTCAAAACGCGCCAGGGAGCTTTGCTCCTGCGCATCCACCGCTTCAAGTGGCTCTCCGAAGCGACCCGGAACGCCCTGGCGGCTTACGTGCTCGAATTCTACGAGCTGCTGGAATCGGTGGTGCCGGCGCAGGGGCTGCCGCTGCCGGAATGAAAAAAAAGCGGGCGTTACGACCCATGCCGGGGTAACGCCCACGGGGGGAGGAGGAATGGTTTCTTTCCTTATTATTCCACGACGACCTTTTGATGCAAGACGCCGTTGCCGGAGCGCAACTGGAGCAGATAGAGCCCCTTGGCCAGCTCCGGCCGGGTGATGGTCCGGGTGAGGGCACCGGTGCGGAAATCGGCTTCTTCCCAAAGAATGCGTTGCCCGATGCTGTTGAACAGGCTGATGTGGAGCGCATCCAGGGGCTGCCCCCGCAAGACGAGGGTGAAGGTGCCGCTGTTGGGGTTGGGGAAGACGCGGAACTCCTCGATGCCCGGGATTTCCACCACAGCATTCACGACGATTTCGATGGTCATGCTGAAGGTGCTCGTGCCGCAGTCGTTGGAGGCGGTGAGGGTGACCGTGTAGCTGCCCGGCTGCTCGTAAGTGTGGACGGGGTTCTCCACCGAGCTCGTGTTGCCGTCGCCGAAATCCCATTCGAAGCTGTCGGCCCCGGTGGAGGTGTTGGTGAAGGTCACCTGCAGCATCTCCACTTCGGCCTCGAAGCCGGCGCTGGGGGCTTCGTCCGTGACGATGAATTGGCTGGCGACCAGGGTATTGCTCCCCGCCAGGTTGCTCACTTCCAGGATGACGTCGTACACGCCGGGGGCCTCGTAGGTGACCACGGGGTTCTGTTCGGTGGAAGTGGCCGGGTTGCCGCCCGGAAACTCCCAGCTCCATTCGGTGGGGTTCCCGCTCGATTGGTCGGTGAACTGGACGGTCAGCGGGACGCAGCCTTCGCGGGGCTCGCCGCTGAAGTTGGCCACCGGCAGGTCGATGAGCACCGTGACTTCCTGCGTGACGACCACCTCCCCGCAATCGTTGGAGGCGGTGAGGGTGACGAGGAAGGTGCCCAGCTGGGTGTATTCGTGTACCGGATTGGCTTCGGTGCTGGTGGTTCCGTCGCCGAAGTCCCACAGCAGGGAGGTGGCATTGCTCACCTCACTGGTGAAGCTGACCGTGGTGCCGTTTACTTCGTGGCTGAAGTCAGCCGTGGGCAGAGGCAACACCTCGATGAAGGCCGTCTGGGCGAAGGTGTCCGAACCGACGGCATTGCTGGCAATGAGGGTGACGTCGTAGGTGCCGGGGGCCGCATAGGTGACGGTGGGGTTCACCTCGGTGGAGCTGGCGGGGTCCCCGCCCGGGAAGCTCCATTGGAAGGTTTCGGAATTGGGCGAGGAGAGGTTCTGGAAGGTGACCGTAAAGGGCTCACACCCGGTGGTTTGCTGGGCATCGAAGGCGGCCACCGGCGGTGCCATGGTGGAAATGACCACGATTTCGGAAGTGCTCACTTCTCCGCAGTCGTTGGAGGCGGTGAGGGTGACGGTGTAGGCGCCGTCCTGGGCGTAGGTGTGCACCGGATTGGCTTCGCTGCTGGTATTGCCGTCGCCGAAGTCCCACAGCAGGGTGGCGGCATTGCTCACCTGGCTGGTGAAACTGACCTCGCTGTCCGTCACGCTGAAGGTGAAGCCGACCGAGGGCACGTCGTCCACGACGATGAGCTGGGATTGGGTGGCGACGTCCTGCCCGGCGGCGTTGCTGACGGTGAGGGTGACGTCATAGACGCCGGCCTGGTCGTAGGTGACGGTGGGGTTCTGCTCGTTGGAGGTGGCGGGGTTGCCGCCGGGGAACTGCCAGCTCCAGCTGGTGACGTTGTCGGAGGACTGGTCGGTGAACTGGACGGTCAGGGGAGCGCAGCCGGAGGTGGGGCTGGCGCTGAAGGCGGCGGTGGGGGGTGTGACGACGGTGACGGTTTGGGTTTGGGACACGGAGCCGCAGTCGTTGGAGGCGGTGAGGGTGACGGTGTAGGTACCGTCCTGGGCGTAGGTGTGCGTCGGTTCGAACTCGGTGCTGGTGTTGCCGTCGCCGAAGTCCCAGAGGTAGGAGTCGGCGTTGGAGGAGTTGTTGGTGGTGGTCAGGACGTCGAGGTTGAGGGTGGCGGTGAAGCTCACGGCGGGCACGTCGTCCACGACGATGAGCTGGGTTTGGGTGGCGACGTCCTGTCCGGCGGCGTTGCTGACGGTGAGGGTGACGTCATAGACGCCGGCCTGGTCGTAGG
>CAZBYX010000121.1:0-4704 GCA_964496055.1 uncultured Saprospiraceae bacterium | reverse complement strand
GGAGCGCAGCCGGAGGTGGGGCTGGCGCTGAAGGCGGCGGTGGGGGGTGTGACGATGAGCACCTCCTGCGTGAGGGTGTCCGTGCCGCAGTCGTTGAAGACGATGAGGGTGACGGTGTAGGTGCCGTCTTGGGCATAGACGTGGGTGGGGTTGGCTTCGGAGCTGGTGTTGCCGTCGCCGAAGTCCCACAGCAGGCTGTCGGCGTTGCTCGAGAGGTTTTCGAAGAAGGCGGTGTCCTGGTTGGTGGAGAAGCTGAAATCCGCATCGGGGGGCGTGCCGATGAGGATGAATTGCTCCTCTTCGAGGGTGTCGGTGCCCACCTCATTGATGACGATGAGCTTGACGTCGTAGGTGCCGACGCTGTCGTAGGTCACCACGACGGTGTCCGTGTGGGCGGTATCGGGGTCGGCGCCCTCGAAAATCCAGATGAGGGAGTCCACGTCGTTGAGGCTCTGATTGACGAAAGTGACTTCGAGCTGGTCGCAGCCCCAAGTGGTGTCGGCGCTGAATTGCGCAATGGGCAGGGTGGTGATGATGACCTCCTGGGTGTAAGTGGAGTCTCCGCAGGTGTTGCTGGCGGTGAGGGCGACGGTGTAGGTTCCGTCGTTTTCGTAAACGTGGACGGGGTTATTCAGGGTGGAGGTGTTGCCGTCGCCGAAGTCCCAGCTATGGCCGTCTTCGTTGGTGGTCAGGTTGGTGAAGGAGACGGTGTCCTGGTTGATGCTGAACTCGAAGTTGGTTCCGGGCACGTCGTCCACGATGATGAAGTCCTGGAGGATGAGCTCATCGCTCATGCCCACCATGTTGAAGACGGTGAGTTTGACGTCGTAGGTGCCGGCTGCAGGGTAGATGACGTTGGGGTTGGGGTCGTCGGAGTTGGCGGGTACACCTCCGGGGAATTCCCAGCTCCAGGCCACGGTGTTGATGGAAGACTGGTCCTGGAAATGAACGGCCAGGGGAGCGCAGCCGGAGGTGACGTCGGCGGTGAAGTCGGCGGTGGGCGGGATGACGACGAAGACCAGGGCGGAGAAATTTGTGGAACCGCACTCGTTGGTGGCGGTCAGGGTCACCAGGTAGTTGCCGTCATTGGGGAAGGTGTGCACCGGGTTCATTTCGGTGCTGGTGCTGCCGTCGCCGAAATCCCAGGAGAAGCTGTCCGGATTGCCGGCCGTGGTGTTGACGAAGCTGACTTCCCAGCCGTTGGGGATGAAGGTGAAATTGGCTTGGGGCGGTCCTTCCACCGTGATGAAAGCTGGTTTGGTGACGGTATTGCTGCCCAGGGCGTTGGAGACGGTCAGGGTGACGTCGTACACGCCGGGGGTGTTGTACACGACGGTGGGGTTTTGCTCGGTGGAGGTGCCGGGATTTCCGCCGGGGAAGGTCCAGTTCCAGGAGGAGGGCTGGTTGAGGCTGTTGTCCTGGAAGTTGACGGTCAGAGGGGCACAACCCGAGGTGACGTCGGCGGTGAAGTCGGCGATGGGGGGAGCCGGGGGCGGGCAGGGCACCAGGCAGCCGCTGCTGGTGATGCTGGCCACAAAGGCATTGATTTGACTGACGGACTGCGAAGACCAGTTGTTGGTGTTGTTCACCGCCGGGGCCATGATAAAGGGGCTGCCGGGGGGGTCGTGGGTGGCGCTGAAGTTGTGCCCCATCTCGTGGGAGACGAGCACGCGCTTCAGGCTGGAGTTGCTGGTGAAATCCTGCAGGGCGTGATAGCCGTCGCAGACGGCAGCCAGTTGGGCGATGCCGACCGTGGCGCCGCTGAAGTCCCGCGCCGTCCAGATTTCCCCGATGTCGTAAGGGAAGGTGAAACCCGTAGGGGCCCAGGCGGCGAAACTGCCCAGCAAGGCAGAGGCACTGTTGGAGGAGGTCCAGGGGTCGGAAGCAGGGGGCGCCACCACGAACTGCTCGGAAATGGTGAAGGAAATTTCATCGGCGAATTCGTTGTCGTAGTTGGTCTGCGACAGGGCCAGGATGGCGGCGTTGTGCGCTTCCACCGCCCCCACCGAGCCATAGGAATTGAACATCGACAGGTCGGAAGCGATGGCGATTTTCACCTCCCAGCAGTTCATGGAGCGGTCCTGGGGCTGGGCTTCGTAGGCTTCTTCTTTCTTCTTTCGAAACTCCTCGACGTAATCGGCCCCACACAGCAAACCCTCCCGGGGTTTCACCTGGGAGGCGGCGTACACGACCACCTGATTCTTCGGGGCTCCGTGGACGAACCACCACACCGGCTCGATGAAGTAGGCCTCTCCGGCTTGTTCAATCATGCCATGGAGCAGGTTTTCATCCAAACTGAGGACGACGTCGCCGCCCTGCGGCTCCTTCAATTGCCCCTTGAAAGTGATGTTCTCGCTGCGCGGCATCTGTTGGGGGCCTTCGTCGGTGAGCACGGTCAGCACGTAATCCGGGCTGCGAATGTCATTCGGGTAGATGCGGAGGGTCCAATCGTATTGCTGCCCGAGCCGAAGGCGGAATTCCACCTCCGAACCGGCTTCTTTGACATATTCGTCCAGCTCGGGGATATCCACTTCGTAGAGGTGATAGCGCTGGAATTGCTCGTCCAGTTCTGGGTGCTTGGCGGAGAGCGCTTTGCCGCTAAACATTCGGTTTTGAGCGGGGAGGGCAAAGGCAAAGGCCAGGAGTGCAAGCAACGTAAAAAGCTGCCTTTTCATAAGCCGTACGGGTTTAGGATGAGAAGTTACGATGATGATTCGCGTCAGATTGGTTTCCGAAAGGGCCTTCCTCGGAAGGGCTTCAGCAGCAGTCTTCGGGCAGAGCCGATGAGATGATCAAGCGCTGGATTGCTGGTCTCAATTCTCTCTTACAGGTGGGGTCGGGGCCGGCGTTTTAGAATACTAAGGAACGACCGGGAGGAGCTCTTGGGCTTTGACAAACGGAGTCAAGGCACGAATTTAAGAAAACCCCCTCCAAGTGCCCGCCCTGCTCTTCGATTATGGAAGCTCTTGGACAAAAATGCCCTCAAAAAGGTATTTTGCGAACGATTCCCGTGCTTTTTCAGCGGGTTTGCGGCTGCGGGTGCACCTTTGGGGGGACTTTGCCTCTTCCTTGAAGGGGAGCCTCTCATTGCCAGAAGACATGATGAAGAAAATAGCGAGCGGTATCCTGGTTCTGGGCCTGAGCCTGATCGGGCTGTGGGGCTGTCAGAAACCGCTTTTCCCGGGAGAGGATGAGGAACCCGGTGGTTCCGGGCAGGCGCCCTGGATGCAGGCCGAGGTGGGGGTGGAGCAGCCTCTGAAAAACATCCACGCCACCCCGTTTCAGCTGTATGCCATCACGGACAATCAGTTTCTGCGGCTGGGCCCCGATGGGCGGGTCGTGGAGTTGCGCACCCTGAACCCCAACGGCTTGCCCCTGAGCCGCCCCGCCCTGAGCGATAACCTCTTCGCCCGCCTGGTCGCCGACGGGCAAGGCCGGCAATTGCTGGAGCTGCAACTGGCCCGCAACCCCAGCGCGGTGCGCCGCATCGCACCCGACACCTTGCGCCTGCCCGGCGACGACCTCCTGGAATTCGACGGCCTGGCCCGCAGCGCCGGCGTCTTCTCCGCCGACGGGGTCTTCTATCTGCAACCCGCCAAAGTGTTCCGCAACAACCGCGGGCATTACCTCCTGCTGCTCTTTGAAATTCGCCTCAACCCCTTGCACGATGCTTTCCAGTCCCTCATCCTGAAAGGACGGGTGGAATTGCCCGAGCTGGAAGCCCCCGCCACCAACTTGTCCAACCTGGTGAGTCTGCGTTTCCTCGAGGGGGCCTTCTTCCTCACCAGCAAGGCCGGGGCCTGGCGTATCGACACCGAGCCGGCCGCCCAACGAATCTTCCAGCAGTGGATGCTCGACGTCTTTCCCTGGAACGGCAAACTCTACATCACCGGCTTCAACAGCTTCGACCTGCACGAAAGCACCGACGGCGGCCTTACCTGGAAACGCCTCAACCAACCCTCCGAACTGAAATTGGTGGAAGCACGCGGGGAGCGCCTCTTCACCCAGGAGGTGCTGGGCAAGCCCTTCTTCCTCGGCGACGAAAACCTGCGCGACGCCCTGCCCCTCCAATACCCCCCCGAAGTGGACCCCGGCAATTTTTCCGCTTTCGTGGGCGTTGAGTTCTTCGCCGATGCTTTCTGGTTCGCTATCGAGCGCTCCCTCTTCTACACCGATACCCTCCTGACGGAATGAGCCCTGCGGTGAACATTTTCTCCCCAAAGCACCTGCTCTTTCAGAACGCTTTCGTTTTCTCCCCTTCAACTCCATGCTTCTGAGGCATTTTTTACCACTTTTTTAAGGACTCTTAACTCCCCGCTGAGGCTTTTCACAGCCGCGGGCGGCGTCCTTTGGAACGTTCACCGGTTCGAAATCAATCACGAAACCCTCGAAGCATGGAACCCAACACCCAGGAAAAGAAAAACCGCCGCCGCGGTCTGATGCTCGCCGTGGCCTTGCATTGCGGCGTTTTGGTCGGCGCCTTCCTGCCCTTCCTTTCCCGCCAGGCTACCCCGCCCGAGTACGAGCAGGTCATCGAAATATCCTTTGCCACCTTTCAGCACTCTTCCCGCCAGTCGGATGAACGTGCCGGTGCGGCACGCCCCGTTCGCCGGGAAAAAGCCATCGAACCCGCCAAGAAGGTGGTGGAGCCCCTGAAACCCAAACCCGCCCCCAAACCCAAACCCGTCGTGCAAACCCCCGAAC
>CAZBYX010000120.1:0-10528 GCA_964496055.1 uncultured Saprospiraceae bacterium | reverse complement strand
ATGAAACCATGAGACCATTTATTTCCATTTGTCTCCAAATATTTCTATTTGTTTCGATGCCCCCCTGAAACCCTGAGACCGTGAAACCATGAAACCATGAAACCATGAAACCATGAGACCATGAGACCTTTTATTTCCATTTGTCTCCACCTATTTCCATGTGTTTCGATTTGATTCCCACCCTCCTCCAACCGGCCTCTTCAAATTTTGCTTTCGCAAAAATTTATACCTTGCTGAATGCTACGGGCATACGAATTGTGAAAAACCAGCAAGCCAAAACCACATGCCCACCATCCTCGACCCGCCCCCCGATTTCATCCGGGAGGAATTGCGCGATCTGCACCACGACCTGGATTACGCCATCCCCGCCAAACGGCTGGATCAAAACCTCCTCATCGCCACCTGGAACATCCGCGCCTTCGGAAACCTCACGCGCAAATGGGTTTCGGAGGAAAACGACTCCCCCCGAAGGGATTTGCACAGCCTGCTCTGCATTGCGGAAATCATCAGCCGCTTCGATGTGGTAGCCATTCAGGAAGTCAAGGGCAACATCCGCGCCCTGCGCGACACGCTCAAGAAGCTCGGCGACCACTGGAGCCTCATCCTGACCGACGTCAACCGGGGCAAGGTGGGCAACAACGAACGCATGGCCTACCTGTTCGACACCCGGCGGGTGCAGCTTTCGGGCCTGGCCTGCGAGCTGGTCGTGCCCCAGGAATGGCTCGAGGAGCTCGGCGAAGATGCTCTGCGCACCCAGTTCGTGCGCACGCCCTACGCCGTGGGTTTCCGCAGCGGTCACAAGACCTTCGTGCTCGTCACCCTGCACGTGCTGTACGGCAAGAAGGCGGAGGAACGCATCCCCGAGCTCAAGGGCATCGCCCGCTGGCTGGCCGAGTGGGCCAACGACGTCAACGCCTACGACCAGAACCTCATCGCCCTGGGCGACTTCAACATCGATGCCCGGGGCGACCTGCTGTCCGAAACCTTCCTCTCGGAGGGCCTGCACGTGCCCCCCGAACTGCAACGAAAGGAGGTCACGCGCTCCATCTTCAACGAGACCAAATACTACGACCAGGTCGCCTGGTTCAACGGCGCCGACGGGGTGCCCAAACTCTCGATGAAGTTCCTGCAGGGAGGGAACTACGACTTCGTAGGCAAGGTGCTCACCGACCGCAACCTGAGCAAATTGCAGCTCTCCTGGTGCATCTCGGACCACTACCCCCTGTGGGCGGAGTTTTCCATCGAAGACTGAACCCAACACCTGAAACGTGGATGCCCAAACTTTCCGCTATCTTCTACTGGGCTGGATTGCCCTTGCCATCGTGCTCTTTCCCGTCCAACTCTTCGTCACCGCTCCGTACGGGCGCCATGCCCGGCAGGGCTGGGGCCCCACCCTGGACAACCGCCTGGGCTGGGTGCTCATGGAAATCGTTTCGCCCATCGTGTTGCTGTTCTTTTTTCTTCGCGGGGAAGTGCCCAAGACGGCGCCCATGTGGGTGTTCGTGGGGCTCTGGGTGGCGCATTACCTCCACCGCGCCCTCATCTTTCCGCTGCGCATGCGCACCCGGGGCAAGCGCATCCCCCTGAGCATCGTGCTGTCGGCGGTGTTTTTCAACGTGGTCAATGCAGGCACGAACGGGTACTACCTCGGCTCCCTCGCCCCACCCTACCCCGAGGGCTGGTTCGGCGACCCCCGCTTTCTTCTCGGCCTGGCGCTTTTTCTTTTCGGGGCCTTCGTCAACCTCGACTCGGACAACCGCCTGCTTCGGCTGCGTAAACCCGGCGAGACAGGCTACCGCATCCCGCAAGGGGGCCTTTTCCGCTGGGTGTCCTGCCCCAATCATCTGGGTGAAATCCTCGAATGGGCGGGCTTCGCCATCCTCTGCTGGAACCTTCCAGCGCTGGCCTTCGCCGTCTGGACGGCCGCCAACCTCACCCCCCGCGCCCTCAGCCACCACCGCTGGTACCGGGAAAAGTTCCCGAACTACCCCCCGGAGCGCAAGGCGCTGATACCGAAGGTTTTGTAGTGTTTTACAGTGTCGGCGTGACTCGCAGTCACGCCGACACTATCATTTGAGAAGTTCCATTCCTAACTCCAAATTGCACAAGGTTCCCTTTCTCAATCCGGCATAATCCCGTGCCGAAGACCAGGGCCAGTTTTCCGGGCAAGTCACAAACCCTGCCTTAACAGGATTTTGATGAATGTAATCGAAGCAAGCGGCTAGGTAGTCTGATCCTGAGCAAAATTTGAAAAGTTTTCCCCCTCTACCTGAAATGGAATAAAAACCAGGGTTCCATCCGTCCTCCGCCTTGCATTTCTCTCGGAACAGGCTGCCCGTACGATTTTCCTGACGGTTGATTGCGCGTGTGTAGCTGCGCTGCAGAATGCCAATAGATTCGTTCAGATCGATCTTAGTGTCGGCGTGAACGCGAGTCACGCCGACACATGGACGCCGTTTGCGCAAAGCCTCCACCTGCTCTACGTGAATCTTCCATTGCTGTCGGGGGATCTCCACATCGCTTACGCGAAACAGCCAATGAAAATGATTGGGCATCAGACACCAAGCGATCAGGTCACCGAAAGGCAACAGATAAGCCCGCATTTTCCACAAGAAAAAGCGGTAGTTCTCATCGGTGAAGAAGATCCGTTGTCGGTTGTTGCCCTGATTAAAGATGTGGAATATTCCTTTAGGGTAGAAGTGCATGGGAGCAGGAATTGAGAAGCTAATGGGAACTCATCGTCGGGGTAACCAGGCGGTCGGCTGACAATGGTTCAATTATTTCCTCTCACGGTCTTCAAGCTACTTATTTCCCCAAAAAATTTCCATATCCTGACATTCTGTTCCACTTTAGTGTCGGCGTGACTGCGAGTCACGCCGACACTACACACATCCCGCCTGCGCTGCGGCCAATTCTATCACATCTACAACCGGGGCATCAACGGGGAGAACCTGTTTCGCGAGGAAAAAAACTATCCCTTTTTCCTGAAAAAGTATGCCCGCTACATCCCCCCGGTGGCCGAAACGTACGCCTACTGCCTGCTGAAAAACCACTTCCACCTCCTGATTCGAACGCGCCCTGCGGATGAAATCATCCGAAACGTCAACGTCGGCAGGGTTCCAAACCCTGCCGACGTTAACGCGGCCGCGGCCGCCCTGGTCAGCCGGAAATTCAGCGCCCTGTTCAACAGCTACGCCCAGGCGGTCAACAAGACGTACGGGCGCACGGGCGGGCTGTTCGAAGAACCCTTCCGCCGCATTCCGGTAAACTCCCTCCGATACCGTCGGGAGCTCGTTCGGTACATTCATCGCAATCCCCAACTCCATGGATTCATCGCAGATTTCAGGGACTACCCCCACTCCTCCTGGAACAGCCTGCTCGCCTTCGCCCCCACCCGTCTGGAGCGGGAAACCGTGCTGCAATGGTTCGGCGGCCGCGACGCCTTCCTCCAATTTCACCTCGAAAAACAAACCCACCCCGACCTGTCGAAGTACGTCATCGAGGTTTAGGGGGTCATTGACTTTGTTGAATGGGAGGAGGCAGGGTTAATTGGGAGCTGTCCTGGATTTTGTCGAAATAGATATCCACGTAATCCACCAGCCGGCCGCCTTCGCAATTGACCATTTCCTGCATGCGCCAGTACTGTCGGGTTCCGCTGGCGCGGAAGGTCAGGGGGGCGGTCTTGACGCAGGGGCGCCCGTAATTGTTGTGAGAAACCCGCGTGACGACCTCTCCTTTCACCAAACGGAGGGTGCGTTCATCGACGATTTCCAGCAAGCCCTCGATGCGCAGGTAGTCGTCCTTCTGTTTTCCTTGCCCCCGTTGCTCGCCCGCGATGTAGAACAACCCTGGTTCTTCCTCTACGATTTTGGCAAGGCCCGGCTCGTCCCAGCTTATCCATTGCAGCGTGATGGGATGAACCCCGACGAGGAGGTCGCGGAGTTTTTGATAGAGGGCGGCTTCTTCGGCGGACTGGAACGCGCCGTAAGGTTGCAGGAGCGTCAGCAGGTTGGGCCGCAGGCGGAGCGTGTCGAAGAAGGCGGGGTTATCCTTTTGGATTTCTTCCAGCAGGAGCAAGGCGCTGTCCCGCTCATTCTGGTAGTAATGCAGCAAGCCGAGGCCGTGCAAGGCATCGGAGCGGGCCGTGTCGTAGCGGGCGGCTTCCGCGAAAAGCCGGCGCACCTCGGGCAAGACTTCGGCGGGGAGGCTGTCCTTCATGAAGCGGTTGAAATACCGGGCGCCCTCGTCGTAGAGCAGATGGGCGAGGTTGGTTTCGGCCAGGGTGTAGTCGGGGCGCAATTCCAGGGCGCGGCGCAGGAAACGCCGTGCTTCCTGGAAACTGAGAGCGCTGTAAGTTTCCATTCCCTTGGAAGGTCCGCCGGCGAGGGGTTCCAAAATGCGGGGGTTCTCCCATTGTTCCACTGCGGCATTGTTGTAGAGCACCGCACTGTCGGCCAGAATTTTCTCCTGAAAGAGGATTCCCTTTCTGGGCAGGCGTTCTGCATGCGACACGCTGGAGGTGGGCTCTTCGCCGTACACCCACCGATACAGCTCCGGAGAGCCGTCGAAAAGGAAGGTGAAAACCCCCAGCATGAGCAGGAGCAGGGAACTGACACAAGCCAGATAAAAGTCGCGGGTGAAGACGGGGCGGGGCAAGGGTTCGGGGGCTTCCGGTTCGGTGTGGTAGGAGCTGAGGAACTCATCCAGTGGAGGAGCCGGGCGGAGGAATTCCGCTTTGGAGGAAGCGAAGACGTTCGCCATTTGCGCTTTCTCGAACACATTGCTTTCGGGGCTTTCTTCCTGATACCAGGGACGATCCTGGGTTTCGGGGGGTTGGTAGCGCCGCTGGAGGCTGTGCTGCAATTCGGACAAGCTGCGACGGTCGAACATGCGCCAGGATTTCAGCCGCAGCACTTCCGTTGCGTTGGCCTGCTCGAAGGGGTTGATGGAAAATTTCTGCAAAGCCACCTGCGCGGTCAGCTCCTGGGCGGCCGCTCCCTGCTCGATCAGGCGACCGGCGGCCTCCAGCTCCCGTAGGACGGCCTCCCGCGCGGCTTGCTCCTCTTCGGGGCGCAGCTCCTCCAGGAATTGCCGGCGCAGTTTCTCGGGCCATTGCCCCTGTTGCAACCAGGGTATGCGCCCCAGCAACAAGAGGGTGTCGTAATGGACCTCCACCCCGAAGGGCTCCAGGGCTCGCCCGATGGCCAGGGTGATTTCCCAGGTGGGACGCGGAAAAACCGACAGCCCCGCCAGCCAGAGGAAAGTGGCCGGGTGCTCGCGAAAATAATCGCGGTACTCGTCCAGCTCCCGCCAGGAATAGCGCTCGATGTCGCTCTCCCGGCGACCTTCCAGCAATTGCCCCTTCCAACGGTTGAATTTGGGCAGCTCCTCCACCCGGCGGCCGGTCTCGACGAAGGTCATGGCACTGGTGAGCCCTTCCCCGTCGGCGGGGAAGACCGCAAACAAGGGATGCAACAGCGCCTCGTGCCAGTCCCAGGATACGACCGGCCGCGGCGTGAGCAGCATCCGAAATTTCCACTGCCGAAAAACCTGTTCCTGCTCCGAACGCAAGCGCAAGCCCCCCTCCCCGAAGGGGTCGATCAAGGCATGGGCATCCCCCAGGACGACCAGCCGATGGTTGGGATGCAGGCGACGAAGCTGGCTAAGCGACAGCCCCTCCGGGTGATGCTCGTTCCAAAACCGGGTGAGTTCGCGGCGATAGAAAAAGCGTTCGACCAGCACCTCCTTCTCTTCCAGAAACTGCACCAGGAAGGAAAACAAGCGCCCCAGATGGCTGACATCGTTCTGCTCATCCACCAGGAAGAGGTATTCGGTGGGCACCGTTCCCGTCGAGAAACAGAGGGTGGGGAAGCCGCCCGTGTCCACGGTTTTCTGGATGGAGGCGTTCACATCCAGTTCGAGGCGCAGGCCCTCCTGCCGGATGCGCAAAATGTCGGCGAAGCGAAACAGCTCCCGGCCCACCCGTATGAAATGGTCTTGCTTGCGAAAGGGGATGAAGTACGGCGCCCGATCGGGCACGGGGGGCGGGGGGGCTTCCTCCTTCGGGGGAGGGGGTTCGGGATGGGGGCGGTTGTGCCAGGCGCCCCAGAAGTAAAAGGCCATCCCTCCGAGCAGAATACCCAGCAAGGTCCACCCCCAGGAGAAGGCCGCAGCAGGGCGCACGGCATCGCGTTGCAGGGGTTTGACGGCCAGAAAAGCTTTCTCCTCGCCCACACTGAGCTGCAGCGCGGAGCGAGCCGCGCAATGCCCCTTCAAACCCAAACGAATCGCCCTCACCTCCACCTGGTACACCCCCACCGAATCGAAGCGGAAGGAAGCGCTCGGCCCTTCGAAGGTTTGCCCGGCAATGTTCCACCGAAATTGGAGGTCAACGGGCGGGGCGCCCGGAACGGAAAAAGTGACCGTTTCGCCCGGTCGGATGGCTCCCGCGTTGGAGAGTTGGATGGTGGGCGGTTGGGGGGGGATGCTGCAGCGCAGGCGCAGCAGCGATTCGAATGTGTCCCGTTCCGTCCTTAGGCGATGCAGCGCCACCAGGCGAACCCTGAGGTCGGGGGGGAGGCTTTCGTCGATAAAGAGCCTCCAGTCCGTTCTGGCGGTTTCTTCGCGAAGCAGTTGGTGCCCGCTGCTGTCCAGCAACTGCCAGAAAAATTCCACGCGGGCGCTGTCCCGAGGGGTGGACAGGTTGCGCAGATGGAGCGTGTCGCCGTAGGCGGCTTCTTCGATCGGCTCGAAGAAGGCTTTCAGGGGTTCGGGGTGGGGTTTGAGGATGAACCAGAGAAAAAGCCCGGTGAGCCCCCCCAGGATTCCGAAGAGCAGGGCGAGCCGGTGCCAGGGTTTCCATTCGCGGGTTTTCTTTTCGGGGGTTTCCAGGGGCTGGGTGATGTCTTCCCAGTAGCGGTCGAAGATTTCGTAGAAGCGCTCTTGCTCGACGGCGGATTTGGCCAGCAGGGGCGCCAGCAGGTACTTGAGCTGAGCGGGTTCCCGCAGATAGGCGGGCCCTGCGTCGTCCAGCAGTTGCAGCACGCGCAACCGGTCGGCGGGGCTGATGTCGAAGCCCGCCAGATGCAGGCGACGCAAAAGCCGCTCCAAGGGAAAGGACGGATGTGCAGACGGCTTGCTCAAGGGGGAACGGTTTGGAACGCCGGGCTCAGAGCTTCAGAAAAGCCTGGCGCACGGCGTCGAGGTCTTCTTTGGTCTTCACCAGAATGGAGAGGTTTTGCAACAGCAGCCGGTTTTGGCTGTCCTCATCCTGGGAGAGAAAGTCTTGCATTTCGAGGATGCGCAACCAGGCGATGAGTTCGGCGGTGGCCGGCGGCTTGCGCACCGCCTTCGAACGAATCTTGCCGAACAGCCCGATGAGGTGTTTGAGGGCTTCCTCGGTGTAATAGGTGCTGCCCCCCAATTGCTTGTGGACGATTTCGCGCAACAGCTCGTCATCGGGGAAGGGGATGTGGTAGAAGACACAGCGCCGCAGGAAGGCGTCGGGGAGGTTCTTCTCCGAGTTGCTGGTCATGATGACGACGATCTGGTGGTCTTCCCCGCGCTTGATTTCGTAGTTGTCCATCTCCTTGATGGCGAAGCGGTAGTTTTCGATTTCGTTGAGGATGTCGTTGGTAAAGTCGCGGGGGGCTTTGTCGATTTCGTCGATGAGCACGACGCAGCTGTGCGGTTCGTCGGGCAGCTCGGTGTTGAACTTGGAGCGGTCCACCTGCTGGGGGTTGGTCATGGCGATGGCTTTGCCCAGGGCCTGCAGCTCGATGAAGTCGGCCGTGCGCGGGGCGGCCTGCCCGTTTTCGCGGCGCACGTTGGCGGCCTGGAAATGCGACAGGGCGTCGTAGGTGTAGAAGAGGTCGCGGGCAGCCGAGGTGGTCTTGGTGTTGAAGACCAGCGGCTCGGGCAGGTAGTTTTTCTCGGGGTCTTTCGACAATTCGTGCGCAACCTTGTAAGCCAAAAGGGTCTTCCCCGTGCCGGGCTCTCCGGTGAGCAGCAGGGGCTGCCCCAGAAGAAGGGCGGCCTCCACCGCCCGGCTCAGGGCTTCGTGCATGATGTAGGCGTCCGGGGAAAAGCTGCGTCGAACCTGGGTGTGCAGTTTTATAGGCATGAGTGGAATTTTTTCGGTCAGAATTCAAAGAACCGGGCAACCGAGCCCGAAGGATCGGCTTCCCCAGAAGGCTCAGGTACCCAGCGAACGCGCATTGTGTTGGGCGATGATTTGCCGCAGGCGCTTCTCCACCTCTTCCATGTAGAATTCGGAGCCGTCGCCGAAGTATTTTTTTCGAAGCTCCTTTCGCTTTTCGGAATCCGGAGCGACGACGGTGTACTTGGCGAACCACCTGGCGATGTCTTTGGTCAAAACCATGTCCAATTCCGGTAGAGGTTGGATGAGTTCGCTGTTGGTGACCACCTGACGGACTTCGTCCTGGAGCTCTTCGTCCTCCTCCTCGAAGATGATACCGAAGAAGAACAGGAAGGTGGGGGCGCTTTCAGGCAACTGGACGGAGCAAAACTTCTCGATGAACCAGCGCGTGACGGTGGGGGTGATGCGGCTGTCCCAGTCCCACTGACTGATGCTGAGGAAGGTGGCGACGAAATCTTCGGGTCCCAGATCCTGAAACAGAGGGCTGGTCTGAAGCAGGAAGGCGAGGTTTTTTTCGAGCAGGGGCTCGTTCTCATTGACGGGCACCTTGAGGCGGGCGAAAAGGCTGCGCAGGATGTTTTGTTTGTAGCGATCGGGGTTGTTGCTTACCTCAAAGGTGAGGTCGACGCGCAGGGTTTGGGTCTCGCTGTGGTAGTCGGGGTTGAGGTAGTCCAACAAGCGCCCTTCGAGGTCGTAGGCGATGCGATTGAAGAGCCCCAGGTGCGAGTGGCGGTCGAGGCCGTACACGTAAAAGAAGTGGGTTTTTTTGGTCTCCTTTTGTTGTTGGAACAGTTCGTGAAAGCGGTCGTTCTGGGGCACGCGGTCGCAGGTCAGGCTGTGGTATTCTCCCAGAGGCGGGCCGGCGGGCTCCTCCGAGGCAGCGGGCTGGAATTCGGCCTTGAGGTCGCTGCTTTCCAGCATGTCGAGCAATTGGAGGAGGGCGAAACGGATGTTGTTGAGGGTCAGGTCGGCATCGGCCCGATTGATGGTGCCCCGGATCAAGTCCATCTGGACGGCCTGAAAACGGCTGCTCTGATGGACGAAATCATTGAATCGGGGGGAGGAGGGGCTCAAGAGGCGATGAATCTCACCGAAAAAGGCGGGCAGGTCGTCCAGCAGTTCCTTCAGTGTTTGTTTCCATTCTTCCATGGTCTTGGGTGTGGCGTAAACGGTGGGAGGGTTGAAGGATGCGCGGGTTTGAGAAGAGAGGAGATGAAGGAGGGCACTTAGGGCTTGAAAGGGCAACCCGGAGAAGCTCACAAGGCTCTTCGGCACTTTGGGCTTCCCCCGGCTCCCGGTATTTCGCAATACACCCACACGCACACCCACACCCACACCTCAGTTTCTCACCTCCTCGAATCCTCAAATCCTCACATCCTCAACAGATTAACAATCCGCTCACGACTCAAATATAATCCTTTTTCATAAGCCGTTGTTCTGGACGATCAATTCGGCCAGGTCAAAGACGAGGACTTCGTCTTGTTTGTCCTTGGCTTTGACGCCGTCGGAGAGCATGGTGAGGCAGAAAGGGCAGTTGGCGGCGATGAGGGAAGCCCCGGTTTGCAAAGCCTCTTCCGTCCGCTCAATGTTGATGCGTTTGTCGCCGGGTTCGTCCTCTTTCCACATCTGAGCGCCGCCGGCGCCGCAACACAGGCCGTTGCTCTTGCAGCGGGGCATTTCGACGAGCTCGTTGTCCAGCGCTTCCAGCACCCGGCGCGGGGCTTCGTACACCTCGTTGGCGCGGCCCAGATAGCAGGAGTCGTGGTAGGTGATGGCTTTCCCTTCGAACACGCCCCCCTCCTTCACCTTCAGGCGCCCCTCTTCGATGAGGCTTTGGAGGAACTGGGTGTGGTGCATCACTTCGTAATGTCCCCCGAGGTCGGGGTATTCGTTTTTCAGCACGTTGAAGCAATGCGGGCAGGTGGTCACGATTTTTTTCACCTCGTAGAGGTTCAACACCTCGATGTTCTGCAGGGCCACCATCTGAAAAATGAACTCGTTGCCGGCGCGGCGGGCGGGGTCGCCCGTGCAGCTTTCCTCCTTGCCCAGGATGGCGTAGTCCACCCCGCAGGCTTCGAGGATTTTGCAAAAGGCCAGGGTCACCTTCTGGGCACGGGCATCGTAACTGCCCGCACAACCCACCCAGAACAACACTTCGGGTTTCTTGCCTTCGGCGGCCAAATCGGCCATGACGGGTATGCGCATGTGGACGATGGGTTTACGGTTGGTTTACGATGGGTGTACGGTTGGTTCGCGGTTGGTGGACGATGGGTGGGGGTGGGCAAGACATCGAAACAAATTGAAATACATGGAGACAAATTGAAATAAAAGGTTTCATGGTTTCATGGTCTCATGGTTTCATGGTTTCAC
>CAZBYX010000119.1:0-10693 GCA_964496055.1 uncultured Saprospiraceae bacterium | reverse complement strand
GACCCAAACCGCCCACCACCAAACCACCTCCGAGGGGGAACAAACCTTGCAGGCTCAGCAGGGTTCCGCTGAGGAGCAACAAGACAGCCGGCACCAAAAAGGGAAGGGAGCGCTTCGACATGAGCGCAAAAATGCAGCTTCTCCCGCTTCGCCGGAGGGGAATTGGAAAATTCGGGCGGGCCGCCCCGCAAAAGGGAGGGCGGGCTTACTCGTAGCGCAAGGATTCGATGGGGTCGAGGCGGGCGGCTTTCATGGCGGGATAGATGCCCGAAACGACGCCCACCACCAGGCAGGTGAAAATGGCCAGGGCGATCCAGTCCCAGGGCACGAGGAACTTGCCGCCCATCAGCAGGGTGACGATGTTGCCGACCAGGATGCCGAGCACGATACCCAGGGCGCCGCCCATCTGGCAAATGACCACCGCTTCGGTGAGGAACTGCAACAGGATGTTGCGCCGGGTGGCCCCCAGCGCCTTGCACACCCCCACCTCGCGCGTGCGCTCCGTCACGCTGACGAGCATGATGTTCATCAGCCCGATGGCGGCACCGACCAGGGTGATGAGGCCGATGGCGACGGCCGCCAGGCGGAACTTCGTCGTGTCCTCGCGAATCATGGCGATGAGGCTGTCGCTTTTGAAGATTTCGAAGTCGTTGTCCTCGGCGGCACTGAGCCTGCGCACGTTGCGCATCACGCCGATGGCGGCGGCGGTGGCCTGGTCCATCTCGGTGGCGGTGCGCACCGCCACGGTGATGTTGTAGTTGCGGGTGGCGGTGCCGTAATAGCGCTTGCCGTTCAGCAGGGGGATGAGCACGCGCCGGTCTTCGTTCTGGTTCATGCTCGAGCCCTTCGACTTGAGGATACCCACCACCTTGTACTTGATGTTGCCCACCGCAATGACCTGGTTGAGGGCTTTTTCGGGCTTTTCGTTGAAAAGTTGATCGACGATGTCTTTGCCGATGATGGCTTTGTTGCCGCCGTTGAGGGCTTCGTTGGCGGTGAAGTTCCGCCCGAGCTCCAGCTCCAGGCCCCGCGTGAAGAGGTAGTTTTCGTCCACCGCCTCAACCCGCACGGTGGGGTTGGTCTTTTCCTCCCCGTGCTTGATGGTCGCCGAATTGGTGCAATCCATGGAGACGCTGACGCGCGCCGGATACCGGTAGCGCTCCTTGAATTCCATGCCCTGGTCGAAGGTGATGGGCTCGCCGCGGCGCACGCGCCGCCCGTGGCCGCTGCCTTTCAGGGTTTCCCACTTGGGGTTGATGCTGAAAGAATTGGCACCGAGGCGCGAGAAATTGTCGTTCAGCGAAAAAATGGCGCTGTCGATGGCCGTCAGAATGCCCACCAAGGCCATGATGCCAAAGGCGATGATGAGCAGGGTCAGCACCGCCCGCAACAAGTTGGCCCGTACCGAACGCAATGCCTGTTTGATGTTCTCCGAAAAATTCATAGGTCGAGCTGGACGATGGACGAATCGCCCCGAAAGTAGAATGCCGATCGGAGCGGTCGGATTTTCTTAGATGAAGAAGGGCATTCGGCAGACCAGAGCGCTCAGACCGGTCGGAAACTTTTCTGCAGCACGGCGAGCAGGGCGGGGGCGAGGTGGGGGTTGGCGGCGAGGATTTCCTGGCCGTGGAGGAAGTCGGGTCCTCCGGAAAAGTCGAAGACCTTGCCGCCGGCTTCCTGGACGAGCAGGGCGCCGCCCGCCACATCCCAGGGGTTGAGGCTGTACTCGAAGAAGCCGTCGAAGCGGCCGCAGGCCACGTAGGCCAGGTCCACGGCGGCGGCGCCGAAGCGGCGGATGCCGCGGGTGCGCTCCACCAGCTCGCGCAGTGCCCGAAAGTAGGGGTCCACCCGCTGAAAATCGTGGTAGGGGAAGCCGGTGGCGAGCACGGCCTCTTCCAGGCGGGGGGTGTCGGAAACGCGGATGGGGTCGCCGTTGAGGAAGGCGCCGCCCCCCTTCCAGGCGAAGAAGCACTCGTCGCGATTCACTTCGTACACGATGCCGATCTGCAGCTCGCCCCTCGCTTCCAGCCCCACGCTGACGGCGAAGCAGGGCAGGCCGTGCAGGAAGTTGGTCGTGCCGTCCAGGGGGTCGATGATCCAGCGCAGTTCGGAGCGTTGCTGTTCGACGGTGGCTTCTTCGGTGAGGAAGGTCGCCTCGGGCAGCAGCTCGCCCAAGCCCTTCACCAGTCGGCGCTCGGCTTCGGTGTCCACGTAGCTGACCAGGCTGTTCAGGCCTTTGGTTTCGATCTGGCGGGCGCCGACCCGCCCCACTTCCCCCCGGATGAAGGAGCCCGTTTCGACGACCACCCGGCAGGCCTGTTCGCAAAGGGTTTCCAGCTTGTCCGTCATGCCGTCCGTTTTTTGGTGAAAAGTCGGGCCGGCAAAGGTAAGCAGCGCCCGCAAAGGGCTCTCCCCCTAACCGCCCACCACCCCCTGAATCCAGGAGGCCAGCTCTTCCAGCGCTTCGGGTGCGAAGGTTTCCTCGATTTGTTGGTACTCGTTGGGGGAGCCCGTTTGGCAGGTCTGGAACAGGTGGTTCAGCCCCGGCAATTCTTTGAGGGTGTGGTGGGGGTTGCCGCCGCGTTCGAGGGCGGCGCGGATGGCGCCGAGGTTTTGTTTGGGTTCCACCTGCAGGTCTTTTTCGCCGTTCAGGGCCAGCACGGGGCAGCGCACGCGTTCGAGGGCGGGGGCGGGGTCGTAGCAGAGGAAGAAGCGGAACCAGGGGTCGAGGAAGGTGTTCAGCTGCTGCTGGATGGTGGAGTCGGGGTCGCCGATGCGGGCTTTTTGCTCCGGTCGGAGGGATTCGTACTGCCGCCGCAGGGTTTGGGCCAGGCGCCGGCGCAGGGTGGCGGAATCGGGTTCGGCGCACACGATTTCGAAAAGCTCGCGGTTGAACGCCACCCGACGCTCCACTTCGAGGCTGTCGGTGCCGTTGGCCAGCTCGATGAGGCGGACCTGCTTCTCCAGGACTTCCTTTCCGGGAACGCCCGGTCCCGCCAGCAGGACGATGAAAGCCACGTCCTTTCGGCGGGCGGCGACCATGGGTGCCAGCAGCCCCCCTTCGCTGTGACCTACGATGCCGATTTTGTCGGGGGCCAGGTCGGAGCGGTTTTTCAGGAAGTCCAGCGCCGCTTCCACATCGGTGGCCAGGTCTTCGGAGGTGGCGCCCGCGAACACCCCTTCCGAAGCCCCTACGCCGCGGTCGTCGTAGCGCAGCACGGCGATGCCCCGGCGCGTGAGGTAGTCGGCGATGACGAGGAAGGGCTTGTGTCCCATGAGTTCTTCGTCGCGGTTCTGCGGCCCCGAGCCGCTGACGAGGACCACCGCGGGGTGGGGGCCCGAGCCCGGCGGCAGGGTGAGGGTGCCCGCCAGCGTGATGCCCTGGGCGGCATTTTCGAAGCGCACCTCCTCGGCGCGGTAGGGGAAGGGCGGTTGGGGTTCCTGGGGTCGGCGGGGCGCTTCGAGGGCTTCGCGGGTCAGCACCAGGGGCAGGCTCAGGCCGCCCTGATGGAAAGTGCCTTCGATGCGCTGGTGGTCTTCGGCGAGCGCCCCTTCGAAGCGGGCCTGCAGGGCGGGCATGAGCAGGGTGAGGGTGGGGGCTTCGTATCGGGTCTCGGCCACGGGCAGGCCGAAAGCGCCCTGGTCGGGGCTGTCCAGGGTGGCGCTCAAACCCTCTCCGGCGGACTGGATGTGAAAAACGATGCGCAATTGCATCACCCCTTGCACGTCGAGGGTGCCGTGCCAGTCGCCGAGGATTTCCTGCTGGGCGCAAAGCCCTGCTCCCCAGCCGAAGAAGAGAAGGAGGCAAAGAGATTTCATGGATGGATGTTTTTCGGTGAAGTGGGAAGAGCTTGAGTGGGAGGAGCGAAACACGCCGCAAAAAAGTTTCAGGGAACCTTTTCCTCCTGCTGCTGCCGACACGCCACCCCGCTGCTGAGGAAGGTCCATTGCAAGTGCATCTGGTCGCGCACGGGCATGGGTCGCAAGCCGAGAGCGCGGGCTTCCTCGTCCACGGCTTCGGGGCTGAGTGCGCCCGATTCCAGGGCGCTGCGCCAGCGGCCGAGGCGGGTTTTCCAGGTTTCGAATTCGGGGTCCGGCCAGGTAAGTGCCTTCGACTCGCGGGGGATGAGGAAGAGCGGCAGCTCGGAGACGAGGGTCAGGCAGTCGCCGCCCAGGCTGCGGATGCTCTCCATGGAGCTGGGATGGAACTTGGCGGCGGTTTCGGGATCACCTCTTTCGAGGAAGAAGCGTTTCATGCTTTCGGAGTCGGGGCGGGTGCAAAAGCCTTCGGCGATGCGGTGGAAGCCCTTTTCGCCCTGGCGCTCCACATCGTGGAGGGGGTAGCCCAACTTCCAGGCGGCTTCGCGGCAACGCTGCTGGATGAGCTCGCTGCGGAGCACCCAGGCGGCATCGATGAGGAACCAGGCGCCATAAGCGATGCCCATGCTGTGCAGGGAAGCGTGCAGGTGGAAGGGGCGCCCGGCCGAGCGCCAGAACTCGTAGATGAAAGCGTTTTCGGGGCGCAGGGGCGGCGCCTGCCCCTCGATGGGGAAGCCGTACTCCACGTCGTCGCCGGGCAATTCGCGCACCACGTGCTGCACATAGCGCCCGAAGTGGTAGGTTTCGTCCGATTCGCTGTACCAGGAGCGGTTGCGGGCCTCGCCGTCGGGGTTGGCGTGGGGCACGACGTACCAGGTGAAGCGTTGGAGCAACTCGTGTTCGGGGGGCAGGTGGTGCAGGAAAGCGACCAGCTTTTTCAGCAGGCGGGGGCCGGTGGGTTCGTCGGCGTGGCAGCCGGCGATGAGGCTGATGAGGAAGTCGCCCCGACCGAAGCGGTAGGCGGGCAGGGGGCGCCCCTCCCGCGAGCGCCCCTCCGCGGTGGGCTGAACGCTTTCCAGGGGCGTATCGAACAGGGCCGGGAAGTAGGATTCCAGCATGGCCGGTTTTTCCGACGAAGATGCACAGAATGCCTCAAACCTTCACTCCCGCCACCTGGCCCGCCCGAAGCCGCCGATGCGGAAGCTCAGGCTCCAGGTCATGCTGCTGAAGTCTTCGTTGGTGAAGGCCGCGCCCTCGTCCAGCCCCCGCACGAAGCGATAGCCCACGGCGCCCGCCACCCGAAACCAGCGGAAGACGTTCAGCTCCAGCCCGCCTTCGGGGTTGAGCAAAAAGAGGCTTTCCTCGGCGTCCACCCCGCCCGAATCGAAGGTGACGTTCACACCGCCCCATCCGATTTTGAGGCTGGCAAAGCCGTGCAGCACGCGATGCTGGGGCACGGCGTAGCCCAACCAGATGCCGCCATGCCCCATTTTGAGGCGGTCCACATCCCCGTCGAACAAATCGCTGTAGCGCGTCACCCCGAGCCCGTAGCCCCCGAAGAAAAAGTCCCCGGCGATGAACGCCATTCCACCCCCGACGGAGGTGGTGGACTCGCCCTGGATATCGCTGAACTCCACCAGGGAAGCGAGGAAAAAACCGCTGCGCCCGCTGGTGCTCACCAGGGTCTCGTCGCGCTGAGCCTGCGTCGTGGCGAGCAAGCCGAGCCCGCCCAAAAGAAGTAGCCATCGTTTCATGCGTGCCATTTTTTTGGAGGTGATATTCGGAAATGGAACGAGCGCTGCCCTTTGCGGGAGCCTTCCCGTGGGAAGAACGGGTGGGGGTGGGAGGCGCCCCCCCACCCATCCCCTTTCCTGGAGGCCCTGCTACCAATCCCAGTCCCCGCCGAAGCCGCCGAAGCGAAGGGTGAGGGTGCCGCCGAAGCCGGAGAAATCGTCGTTGTCGTAATTGGGCAGCTGATTGACCCCCGTCACCCAGCGATAGGAGGCGGTGGCCGAGAGGCGGAAGAAGGCGAAAATGTTGACCTCCACCCCCAGCTCCGGAGTCAGGACGAAGATGTTGTCGGAGTCCTCCAGCTCGAGCAAGACCACCGAGGGATCATCGAGGCGGACCTCCTCCAGGTCAATGTTGCCCCAGCCCAGCTTGACGCTGGAGAAAGGGTGGAAGGCCTTGTGCTGGTAGGGCGTGTAGCCGATCCAGAAGCCGCCGTGGCTGAAGCGGGTGGTGCGCAGGGTGTTGGCGCTCTCGATGGGCTCGGAGAAGCTGAAGGTGCCGATGCCGTAGCCCCCCAGGAAGAAGTCGTCGAGCACGAGGGCGCCGCCCCCGCCGGTGGTGGTGCTCACATCGTCGCCGTTCAGGCTGCTGAACTCGAAGATGGGCCCGCCGAAGCCCCCCACGCGATCCACGTCGGAGAAGATGGTTTCGTCGCGCTGAGCCCAGGCGCTCAGCGTGAGCAAGGTGGCACAGAAGGTCAGAAGGTATTTCATGTCGTCGGGTTTTGTGGGAAACACCGGTCAGGCGATTGAGTCGGGTGAAGGGGCTTAACCGGCGGTTTCCCGGGTGGATTTCAAATGGCATTTCCTGAAGCCGCAGGGCAGGAGCGTGGCCCCTCAAAACCGAAACCCCGTGCTGAGGCCAAGCCACCCGTGCAGCCGGGTCACCTCACCGACGCGCTCTTCGAGGAAGGAATAGGGAACGATACCCGATTCCACCTCCCCCGTTTCGGGGTTGCGGCGTTGGGTGAGCAACAGGTTCAGGGTCGGCCCCAGGAAGAAGACGGCCCGGGGCGCGAGGGTTCGGTCGTAGAGCACCCGCACCTGCCCCAGGAAGTTGAGTTCGTTGGTGAAGGGCTCGTTTTCGCTGATGTGCAGGGCCAGGGCGTCGAAGCTGAACCCCGCTTTCGGGGTTTGGTGCACCAGCGTTCCGATGCCGTAGCCGAAAGCCCACGTGTAGCGCCCCTCGACCGGATAGCGTGCTCCCACATAGAAGATGTTGTAAAAGCGCTCCGCCCCCATCTTGTAGAGCAAATTGAAATGGAGGGCTTCGCCGCCGAAGAACTCGAAGCGCTTGTAGCCGCGCTTCACGATGTTGAACAAGCCGATGGGCACCCCGCTGACCGTATCCGACACATTGACCAGCCCGAACTGAAAGCCCCGCACCTCCCCGGCAACGTTGAGCAAACCGATTTGCCCCACCTCCACGCGGCGGGCACTGTTCACCAGCCCGCTGATTTGCATCTTGGCGGCGCCGCCGCTGAAGTTGACCACCGAGGAAGCCTGCACGGCCCAGACGTCGCCACGGGCCAGGTTGAACACCCCCGCCGCCTGCACGCCGTTGACGTCGGCCTGCACCATGTTGCCCAGGCCGGCGAGCTGAATGCCGCTGGCCCGGCCCTCCGTGTAATTGAAAAACCCGCCCACCTGCGTGCCGGTCATGTTGCGTTGAACGGTATTGCCCAGCCCGGCAAATTGGAATCCGCGCACGTCGCCCTGGACGCTGTTCACCAGCCCCCCGAACTCCAGACCCGAGACCCCCCCGTTCACCCCCCACAAGACGTTGACCGACAGGTTGTTGACCACTTCGGGGGCATTGCGGGCGTTGGTGCCCACCAGGGGGACGAGGCTGAGCTGAACGGGACGGCGTCCGTTTTCAGGGCGGGTGATGGTTTGCAGGCGGGTTTCCCATTCGTGCATGCCGAACAAAGCCTGGTCGGCGGGGTAAAAGGGAGTCTCCGACTCCAGGGGGCTCGGCGGCAGGGGTTCCAGCTCCACCCACTCGGTTTCCGGTTCTTCGATGGGGCGCTCGAAAAAGGAATCGCGGGGCGGGGGTTCGGGGGCGGGCAGGTTGAGCTCTCGGGTGGACTGCCGGCCGTTGCCCGAAATTCCTGGCTGCAAGGGCGTAACCGGCTTGTCGGGGTTGAGCCGCAGAACGATTTGGTTGCCCACCTGAGAGAACTCGATGGGGGTCGGTGCAAACAACAGCTCCAGCGCCTGGCGCAGGGGCACCTCCTCCACGTGCAGGCGAACGGGCTGCTCGACGGGAATGAAGTAGCTGCTATAGGAAAAGGGAACCCCATAGCGCTCGGTGATGTCCGCTAGGGCGCTGCGCAGGGTTTGCCCCTCGTAGTGCAGGCTCACCTTCTGGTCCAAGAGACTTTGAGCGGGGGCCGATGCCACCAGCACCCCACAGAGCCACCAAAGCCAGAGCCATTTTCTCATACCGTTCGATTCAAAAGAGGTAGGGGTCCATCGGTCTCAATTCAGGGCGCAGCCTTTGCCCGAAAGGACCCACACATCGGCTTCGCGGCGCACCTCGAGGGCATCCATGAGGCCTTCGTCGAGGGTCTGCAGGACTTCCTCCAGTTTGGGTTGGGGGAAGGGGCCGGTGAAGGGACAATCGAGCACGGCCGGGTTATCCACGCGGAAGCGGGCGCCGAAGTAGCGTTCCAGGGTGTGCACCACTTCGCGCAAGGGCGTATCGTCGAAACGCAGGATGCCGCTCTTCCAGGCGGTGGCGTTGGGGTCGGGGCTGGGGCGTTTGAGCAGGCGCCCGCTGGGGCGTTCGAAAACCGCCGCTTCGTCGGCGGCCACTTCCAATTCCTCCCGAGACGAGGCGTGGAAAAACAGAACACGCCCCGTGCGGACGTCCAGCTCCACTTGCTCTTCCTGGGGGTAGGCGCGCAGGTTGAAGCTGGTGCCCAAAACCCGAACGCCGACCCCTCCCCCTTCGACCTCGAAGGGGCGGAGGGAATCGGCGGCCACCTGAAAGAACGCTTCTCCTTCCAGCCGCAGGTTGCGCCGCCGAAAGCGCCGTTCGTAGCGGAGGGTGGAGTTCTGGTTCAGCCACACCTGGCTGCCGTCGGGCAGGTGAAGCTCCTTCCGCTCACCGGCCGCCGTGCGCACCTCTACCAGCGGCGGGGCCAGCTCCCTCAGCAGCAACCACCCCCCCACCAGCAAGACCAGCAAGGCCGCCGCCACCCGCAGGCGGAACCGGAGCCGCGCAGCGGTCGGGCGCACCGAAGGTGCTCCTCCATCCGCTTGCCCCAGCTTTCGTTCCAGGCGGGCCCACCCCCGCCCCACGTCCGCGGTGAAGGGGGGCTCCACCACCCGGCCGCTCTCGTTCCAGAGCTGGACCAGGGCCTCGAATTCCTTTCGGTTCCCGGGGCTTGCCTCCACCCAGCTCCACAGGGCGCTTTCCTCATCGGGCTCCAGATTGCCCGACAGGTATTTGGCCACCAGGTTGTAAATTTCTTGTTTCACGAACAGGGATTTTCCATTGGAAGATGCCATCCCCACCCCTGCACCCCCACCGCCGGGGCCGCCTTTTCAGATGCCAACCCTTAAGGGTTTGTTAAGAAACAGCTCCGAAAATTGTCGCTTTCCTGCCAAGGTCTCGTATTTTTGGCTCTCATTTGTGTAGCAAATTGAATTAGTATGAAGGAACTCTCACTGGAATTTTTCCAGTGGGAGTTTTTTTGCCCGCTCCAGCCCTGCCGCGATAAAGCCGCTCCCGAAACCACCCAAATCCTTTAGCAATGTCTCACCTTCGCCATCCCTTGCTGATGCTCGCGGCCTTTTTGTGGGTCGCCGTCCTTGGAGCTCAAAACCCGCCCACCCTGGCCGAGCGACTCGGCTATTCTCCCGAAGACAAGCTGCTCATCATCCATGCCGATGACCTGGGGCTGGCTCATTCGGTCAATCGCGCTTCCACCCATGCCCTGGAGCAGGGCTACGTCTCATCGGCCAGCATCATGGTGCCCTGCCCCTGGTTTCCCGAAATTGCGGCCTGGGCGCGACAAAACCCGGAGGCCGACCTGGGGCTCCACCTGACGCTCACCAGCGAGTGGAAGTATTTCAAGTGGGGGGCGGTGCTGCCCTACACCGAGGTGCCCAGCCTGGTGGACAGCCTGGGCTACTTCCACGAGGCCAGCCCCACCGTCGGGCAACTGGCCGACCCCTTGGAAGTCGAGCGCGAAATCGAAGCCCAAATCCAGCGGGCTCTGGCTTTCGGCATCCACCCCACCCACCTCGACAGCCACATGGGCAGCCTCTTCCAAAACCCCGCCCTGGTGGGGGTCTATCTCAAGATGGGTCGAAAGTACCGCATCCCCCTCTTGTTGCCGCGGGAGCAAATCCTCGAAACCGCCCCCATGATGATGGCTTTCCTCACCCCCGAAGACATTCTCATCGACCGGCTCGTGATGGCCTACCCCGAGCTGGTTCAAGGCGGCATGGCACCCTTCTACGAGCAGGTCTTGCGCAACTTGAAACCCGGGGTCACCGAGCTCATCGTCCACCTCGCTTACGACGACGCCGAAATGCGCGCCATCGCCGTGGACCACCCCGACTTCGGTTCGGCCTGGCGGCAAGCCGACCTGGACTTCTTCTCCAGCGAGGCGTGCCGCCGCATTCTCGAAGAAGAGGGCATCCGCCTGCTCAGCTGGCGCGAAGTGGGTACCTTGCTGCACAAAAACTGAGGCGCCCCGACAAGGGACCTCTCCTCCCAAACAGATATGGAACTCAGGGTTTTCGGCATCCGCCACCACGGCCCGGGTTCGGCCCGAAGCCTGCAGGCCGCCCTGCGGGCCTGGCAGCCCGAGGTCTTGCTCATCGAAGCCCCCGCCGACGGGCAGGAGCACTGGCCCTGGCTGCTGGAACGCGACCTGCGCCCGCCGGTGGCGCTGCTGCTTTACAATCCCCGCGATTTGCAACAGGGGCTCTACCTGCCATTCACCGCCTTCAGCCCCGAGTGGGTGGCGCTGCAGTTCGCCGCCCAGCACCGAATCGAGGTTCGCTTCATGGACCTGCCCGCCGCCGTTCAACTGGCTCTCCGGCAGCAGCCGCTCTCCCTCCCCAAC
>CAZBYX010000118.1:0-10740 GCA_964496055.1 uncultured Saprospiraceae bacterium | reverse complement strand
TGTTCGTCCTGTCCGCCCTGACGGTTTTCGCCGCCCTGTCGGTGCTTGCCCCCCGCGTCGAGGCCGTGACCCAGCGGGCTGCCATCGAGTTTTACGAAAGCCTGCAAGGAGCCGACGCCTACGTCTATCCCCTGGGCTTCAAGAGTTACGCCCATCTGTTCTACACCCGCAAGGGCCCCGAAACCGCCCTGAAAGGACGCCCCAAGGAATGGCTGCTCAGCGGTGCGCTCGACAGACCCGCCTTCTTCGTGTGCAAGGTGCATCGGCTGGAAAAATATCTCGAAGCCTACCCCGAATTGGAGGTGCTGGGCAGTCGCAACGGCTTCGTTTTTCTGAGGCGGCTGCCCCGGGAAGCGGGGAGCGGGCAAGGGGAGGGGCGCTGAGGGGCTCAGCTGAGGCAATCCAGCTCGGCCCGGTGGAGGGGGAAAAGCCGGTAGAGCGCAGCGATCTGGGCGGGGCTGAGGGCGCGGTCGTAAACCCGGAGCTGGTCGAGGCGGCCGCGGAAGCGCACCGAGCCGCCCCCGCGCACGCAGGGGCTGTTGGAGAAGGCCAGCTCGGCGGCGTTGTCAATGTCCAGCCCGGAACAGCGATTCACCTCCACGTAAAGGTGGCCGTTGACGTAGGTGCGGGCGATGCTGCCCTCGCGCACGAGAGCGACGTGCACCCATTCGGTGCCGGGCAGCGGCGGGGAAAGGTTGCGGTAGGCGGCGTAGGGCCCGTTGCGGAAGCTGACCTCCACCCTTTGGCGCAGGGCGTCGAGGTGGAAATCGAGCTGGGCGGCTTCGTCGCAGGCGGCCCGCTTGGAAAGCAAGCTCTGCGGGAAGGCGCTGCTGCCTTCGGGGCGGAAGTAGAAGCTCAGGGTGAAGTCGGAGCTGTTGAAGTAGCGGTTCACCTGCCCGAAGAAGGTCACGTAGTCGTTGCGGCCGTCGAAGACCAGGGCGTTGCCCTCCACCCCGCAGTGGCAGCCCGGGTCGCCGAACAGCACCCCGTCCGAGCCGCCGTTGCTGTCGTCTCGGGCATCGCAGTGGTTGAAGGTGTAGTAAGCCACCAGGCCCACGTCGGGAGTCCATTCCAGGGGGCGCGCTCCGAAACAAAAAACGAGCAAGATACCAGGCAGGAACCAGCTTTTCATGGCGGCAGGGATTTTGGCTGTCCAAAACGATGGGGCTTGGAAATGGAGATGGAGACCAGCGGCGGGATTGGGGTGCAGTGAGGCTTAAAGTTACTCGAAGCGCGCGAAACGACGAAGAGAATGCGGAGCGGATTGCAGAACGAGCCTTTTTCCGGGGGCGGTTTGGTCGTTTTTCCGGCAAAAGAAGCCAGGGCGGCCCGCGCAAACCTGGAGGAGGAAAATTATATTTGTCGGCGTTGCGTCCATTCGTTTGGCAGTCTGCCCGCAGGGACCCGTGCTTTGCGCCGCGGACATGCTTTTCAAATCCTCGATCCCATGAAGACAACCCGTACCCCCCTCCTCCGTCCTTACCTTCCCGTGCTGTTCTTGCTGATGCTCCCGTTGTTGGTGCCGGCGAATCGCCCCTTCGGCGCCGAGGGTCTGCTTTCGGTCTCCGGGGTCATCACCCGCGACGACGGCACCCCCGTCGAAGGGGTGGAAGTGCTTTGCAACCAGTGCCCCGTGCCGAGCGTCTTCACCGACGCTGAAGGGCGCTACGAGTTTCAGGGCCTCGAAGCCGGCCGGGACTACACTTTCACCCCGCGCCGGCAAGGGGATGACCGCGAGGGGCTCAGCGTGCTCGACCTGGTGGCGCTGCGCAAGCACATCCTCGGGCAGCAACCCATCACCGCCCCCACCCGCCTGGAAGCCGCCGACGTCAATCGCAGCTCCTCCATCACCACCCTCGATGTGGTCGTTCTCACCAAGGTCTTGCTGGGCCTCGAACAGCAATTCGCTCAGGGGTCCTGGCGCTTCTCCCCCCAGAACATCACGGTGGTGGACCTGTCCAATGACCTGGAGAACCAGGATTTCACGGGCATCAAGATGGGCGACCTCGTGTTCGAGCACGAGCAGGTTTTCACCCCCCTGGGCACCACCTATCGCATCGATGCCATGCACGTGAGTGCCGAGGAAGTCTTCGCCTATGTCAAGGTCGTGAACTTCGAGCAGGTGGCTGGTTTCCAGTTCGAAATCACGTGGGACCCGGCCGTTTTGCATTTCGAGGAGGTGGAACCCCTCGAATTGCCCGAAGGGCAGAGCCTGCTCTATGCCGAAGGCGGCCCCGGCGCTGTGCGTCTGGTGTGGCAGGCGTCAGCGGAGCAAGGCCACACCCTGCCCGACGGCGCGCAGCTTTTCCGCCTGCGCTTCACCCCCACCGCCCCGCCGGGCAGCACCACCGCGCTGCGTTTCGCGCCCGACTTTCTGCCGCCCCAGACGGTGTTGCACGATTGCAGCGTCGTCGGCGATGCCGTCTATGTGGACGGCGGGGTGCAAATCGTCCTCACCTCGGTGCGCGAGCTCGAGGCTGCCGGCATCTCTTTGCAGCTCCTTCGGAACCCCGTTCCGGAGGGCGAGCCCTTGCGGATGAACCTGTCCGTGCAGGAACCCCTCCGGCTGCAGTTCCGCCTGCACGATGCGGCGGGGAAACTGCTCTGGGAACGAACCCACCCCCTGTCGGCCGGGGAGAACACCCTGGAACTGCCCCTGCCTCCTCAGGCGGGTTTGTATCTGTTGCAAGTGCAGGACGAAACGGGCCGCAGCGGCACCCTGAAAGTGCTGCGCCGGTAGAAACCGCCCCCCCATGCCCAAACCCCGAAAGGAGTCGCAGCTCCTTCCGGGGTTTTTCTTTTGGGCGGCGGGGTGGGGGAGGGTTAGAAATCGTGGCGCTGGGGCCCGATGTTGAGGCGCACCCCCCCGCCGATGTAGGTGGCGGTGTCGTCGAAGGAATCGAGCTCGCTGTTTTTGCGGCGGTAGAGGAAGTTGAGCTCCAGGAAGAGGTTGTGCCAGGGGCTGTAGCTGAGGTCGGCGCCGAGCAGGGCGCTGCGGGCGCGGACGCCCTGGCCGATGTGGTTGCCGTAATCGTGCTCGCGGGTGCGGCTGGAGAGCAGGATGTTGCCCCCGAAATTGGAGCCGTTGTGGTCTTCGCCGAAGAGGCTGTGGAGGAAGCGCAGGTGAATCCACCAGCGCTTGTGGGGTTGCCAGCGGGCCAGGAAGACGAACTCGCGGAAGTTGGCGCCGAGGGGGTGGGCCAGGGGTTGGTTGAAATGGGAGTAACTGGAGCCCAGGCTGTCGCGGTGCGTGTAGGTGTAGGGGCGGGCGGTGTTGAATTCGGCTTGCAGGTCGAGGTGATCGACCCCGAAGGCGTTGATGTACTTCAGGCCCGCCTGGACGGCAAACTTGTTGGCCCACCAGCCGCGGTTGTCGAGCACCAGCTCGCGGAAGACGAACTCGTCGAAGAGCAACTGGCCGTACCACTGGAAGCGGCGCAGGAAATTCCACTTCAGGTCGATGCCGAGCAAGACGTTGTCGGGGCTGCCGATGAACTGCTCCACGGCCCGGTACAGAATGATGGGGTTGAGGTATTGCAATTCGAACTGGCCGTCGTTGCGGTCGCGGCTGAAGATGGTGGCCTCGAAGAAGCCGAAGGTGAAGTTGGGCGTCACGCGGTAGCTCAGAAAGTGGGCGGCCATGTACTTTTTGGGGGCCAGGGTGGTGCCGCGGCGCCCGGAGCGCGATTCGGCCGCCAGCTCGGCGAAGAGGTTCTGGTAGTGGAAGCGCCAGACCTTCCAGTTGAGCTTCAGGTGGAAGTAGTTGTGGGCGAAATCGGAAAGCAGCATGCTGCGGTAGCCGCTGCCGATGAAATTGCGGCCGTGCCCGAACTGGATGCCCACATGGCTGGTGAGGTTGAAGCCCAGGTAGGCTTCGGCTTGCAGGTAATCGAAGCCGTTCTCGATGTCGAAGACGCTGCTTTCGAAGTCCTTGAAGAAGCCCGCTCCCGGCACGGCCTGGTGCAGCTCGATGTAGTCGTTGACGTAGTCGGGCCAGCGGGCCTGGGTTTCGAGGATGCGGGTGTGGAAGTAGATGCGGTCGTCCACGCCGCCGCGCAGCTCCAGCCCGCGCTGGTTGAGGAAGTCCAGACCCGACTGTTGGGCGGTCTTGCCCAGCTTGAATTGCAGGATGGGGTTGACGCGCAGGTGGAAGTAGCGCTCGTTGATTTCGAAGAAGTTGGCGGGGCTCTTGTAAAAGTGCTTCAGCAGGGGCTTTTGGGTCAGCACGTAGCGGTGGTCTTCGTAGCTGGCCAGCGCCTGTCCCAGGGGCAGTGCCCTTGCTCCTTCGGGGGCTTCGTAGCTTTCGGGCAGGGGTGCCTGCCGGTGCCCGCCGATGGTGGTGGGCAGGTTGGGTTGAGCCAGCCACTCGTTGTTGTCCTTGAAGATGTAGTAGAGGTCGAAGCGGTCCAGCGCGGTCAGGTGCATGCGGGTGGTGTCGATGGTCTGGGCGAATCGCACCGCATCGCCCCGCCAGAGCGGCTTGAGGGTGGAGTGGAAGGGCGGCAGCTTGCCGGAAAGGATTTCCAATCGGTCCAGGATGTGATTGGTGGGGCTCTCCATCGGAACGCCGGAACCTTGCGCATGCAGCCCGAGCCCCGGCAACAGCAGAACCCCCCACAAAATCAGGTGCTTCATGAATCGGAGTGATTGACCCGGCCTCCTCCTCGCCCCGAAGGGTGTGGGGAAGCATTTCCGGGGGGCGGGGGCACCGCCTCCCGCGGCGAAGATACACACTCCCCCCTGCCCGCCAACCGCCTCCCCCAAACGAAGAGAGGCGACACCCTTTCGGGTGCCACCTCTCGGGTTGGGGGGGATGTCCCACGAGCACTCAGTGTTGCACGAGTACCTTTTTCGTCACGGGGCGTCGGTTTTCCCCTTCGATTTGGAGGAAATAGAGACCGGCGCGCAGGGCGGGGAGGCGCAATTCATAGGGTTGTTCGCCGGCGGCTTCCACCTCGGAATGGTGCAGCAGGCGCCCCTGCAGGTCCACGAGGCGGAGCTGGACGCGCTCGCCCAGGAAGGGCCGCAGACTCACCCACAAAACCTCGCGGGTGGGGTTGGGGAAGAGGCGGATGCTTTCGAGGTCTTGCTCGAAGAACACCAGCCGGATGGGGCTGAATTGCACTTTGCCGTCGGTGAAGACCTGCTTGAGGCGGTAGAAGTTGGCACCGGTGGCGGGGTGGGCGTCCACCCACTGAAAGACTTCCGTTTCGAGGGATTCGCTGAAGCCATTGACCCGGGCCAGCTCCTCGAAGTGGATGCCGTCGGTGGCGCGCTCCAGGACGAAATAGTCGGTGAAGTAGCCGCGATTGCTGAGCCAGTGCAGGTCCACGGCCAGGGCGTTCTTTTCGGCGAAGAAATCGAAGACTTCCCGCATGACGAGGCCCTGCCCGCCGCCGAGGCACTGGGCGATGAATTCCTCGCAATCGGGCTGGGGCAACTGGCAGAGGTTGCCTTCCTTGTCGGCCTGGAAGACCACGCGGAAGTCGCCGAACTTCTGCCCCAGGATGTCCTGCGAACAGGAGACGTGGATTTCCTCCAGCTTGCCCCCATCCACGGAGAAATAGAACTTGCCGAGCTTGTCTTTACCCTGAGCAGCGCCTGAGAAGAACACCACCTCCTGAGCCTGGACGCCCGTGTACTTGCCGAGGCGGTTCTTGTCTTTCTTGTCCTTCTTCTTCCAGGCTTCGATGCTTACCGGCACGTTGCCTTCGTAGCGCAGGCCGAGGGTGGCGATGCCCCCTTCGCATTCGCATTCGGGAACGGCGGGGGGCTGGCCCGAGCAGGAGCTTCCGTCTTTGAAGAGGATGTCCTCGAGCAGGAGGGCGCCGAATTGGTCACCGATGAGGAGGGGTTGGGAGCAGGAGGTGTGGAATTGGACGCGCTGCAGGAGCTTGCCGTTGGTGTCGTAGATGCTCACCCAGGTGTTGCTGCGCAGTTTGTCTTCGCCGGCGTTGGCGGCTGCGAGGGTGAAACTTTCGCCGAGGTTCACCATGCCGTTGAAGTAAACGTCTCCGTCGAAGGGGTTTTCCTTTTCACTGGCGACGATTTGCACCGTCCCTGCCAGGGCGGGGTCACCGCTGCAGGAGACTTTTTCGTCGTCCTGGGAATGGTGGGTGGCACCGCAGCCCTCGCCGGTGTACTGCATGGTCAGTGCGACGGGCTTTTCGCCTTCTTCGCAGCAATCGGCACTGCCGTTGCCGCTTGTGCCGTTGCCCGAACCCGAACCGCCTTCCCCACACGCTTCCCCGTTGTCCTTGAGGATGCCCTCCAGGAGGAGGGAACCGAAACGGTCACCCACGTCGAGGGGCTGGGAGCAGGAGGTGTGCATTTGCACCCGTTGCAGGTGGTTGCCGTTGAGGTCGAAGATGTTCAGGTAGGTGTTGCTTTTCAGGCGGCTTTCGCCGTTGGTTTTCGAATCGACCTGGAAGGTGGAGCCGAGGGCCACGATGCCGTCGAACCAGACCTTGCCGCTGCCGTCCTGCTTTTCGCTGGCGACGATGCGCACGTTGGAGGCGAAGTGGGGGTCGCCCGAGCAGGTGGCTTTTTCGGGGTCCTGGTCGTGGTCGGAGGCGGAGCAATCCTCGCCGGTGTAGCGCAGGGTGAGCACCTGGGGTTTGCCGCCCGCTTCGCAGCAATCGCCCTTGTCGTCCTCATCGTCGTCTTCGCAGTCATCGCGCTGAATGATGACGATGCCGCGGGAGCAACCCGAGGAGCAGGCGTCGGCCTTTCCGTCGCACACTTCGTAGGCGAAGACGTCGGCTTCGTCGTCGTCATCGTCGTCGGCTTTGTAGGTGAAGGAGCCGTCGGGGTGGATGGTGACGGAGCCGAGGAAGGGGCCGTAAAGGGGGGTGGGGTTGAAAGTGAGGGGGTCGCCGTTGGGGTCGGAGGCGGGGAGCTGCCCGGAGACCTGAACCTCGTCGTCATCGTCGTCATCCAGGCAGAGGAGGAGGTTGCTCACTTCCGGGGGGCAGTTGAGGTCGGGTTCACATCCGTTTTCGAGGATGGTGACCACGGCCTGGCAGCTGGCGCTGTTGCCCAGGGCGTCGGTGGCGGTGAGGGTGACGACGTTTTGCCCCACGTGGCTGCAATCGAAGTGTTTGGGGCTCACCTCGAACTGGGTGATGAAGCAGTAGTCGGCGCTGCTGCCGTCATTGACCAGCTCGGGGCCGATGGTGAGGGTGCCGTCCGGGCCGAGTTGCACGGTGGCGTCCTTGCAGCGCATGGTGGGTTTGGGGTTTTCGGAAAGCTTGAACAACACCACCCCGCCCATGTTGGTGGCGTTGAGGAAGCCCAGCAGCTGGTAGGCCACACCCAGGTTCCACACGTCTCCCCCGAAGGTGTTGTCCGCATTCTGGATGAGGGTGGCGCAGGGGAAGTTTTCGAAGGTGCCGTGGTTGGACACCAGCCCCTCATTGGTGGTCGTGCCGAAATTGTTGACGATGGCAAAGATTTCCCAGAAGCCCTTGTTCGTGATGGGGCCGTAGTTGATGACGTTGCCGAGGCTGCGCCAGTGGGCGCCGGGGTGGTTGGTAATGGCAGCCTGGCCGGCGTTGTCCAGGGTGCCCTGGTTTTCGAAGAAGCCGAAATTGTCGAGCTTGCCGTCGTTGTCGAAGGCGATGGTGCCGACGTTCACCAAAGCACCGTGGACGGCGATGCACCCCCCCGAGAAGTTGATGAACAGGGATTGGGTTTCGACGTGGGCTCCGGCGGCGATGGTCAGCAGTTTCAGGTTTTGCACCACGTAATCGATGACCTGCGAAGAGGAAATCACCGGTTGGTGGCCGCTCAGGTCTGCCGGGATGGTGGCGGTGCTGCCCGGCGTGGGCAGATTGTGCTGGAAGTTGTGGTCCCTCCAGTTTTGCGGGTTGTTCCAGTCGGCGTCTTGCTCGCCCGTCCAGACGAAAGACCCCTGCCCGAACCCTACCGCGCTGGATAGGATGAAAACGAGGATAGCCAACAGCTTGGCTACTCTGAGGTAGTGCTTGCTCATAGGGATACCATTAGAGGTTTAGAAATGGGATGAGAGTGAGAAGCAGTTCCGGGGGGATGGCGCAGGGGGGCTCCGACAAAGTTAGAACAATTCCCCCGGAACCCGAAAAGGGACGGGGGAAGCGGTTTGAGGGGCAGTCTTTGGACGAGCGAACGTGCTTCAGGGCACGTATTCGAAAGATTTTTCCAGCCCGCCGACGAAAACGGTGAAGGTGCCCGGCTCCGTGACCCAGCGATTGTCCAGCCCCACGAAGGCGAGGTCTTCGGGGCGGAGGGTGAAGGACACGGTGCGCACCTCACCGGGCTGGAGCTCGATTTTCTCGAACCCGCGCAGGCGTTTCACCGCAGGGGTGATGCTGGCGTAGTCGTCGCGCACGTAGAGTTGGACGACCTCCTTTCCGGCTCGGCTGCCGGTGTTGCGAACACGGACGCTGATTTCCAGGGCGGCGCCCGCTTGCAGGCGCTCGGTGCTCGATTGCAAGCCCTCGTATGCGAAGGAGGTATAGCTCAGGCCGTGCCCGAATTCCCATTGGGGGTTGAAGTAGGGCCCGTAAAGCTCGTTGCTGAGCACTTCCTCGGTGAATTTGTGGTCGTAGGGCACCAGCGAGTTGGAGTGGCGCGGATAGGTGAAGGGCAATTTGCCCGAAGGATTGGTCTGCCCCAGCAAAACCTCGGCCAGCGCTTCGGCGCCTTCCATGCCGGGCAGGAAAGCCCCCACCACGGCTGCTGCGAGCGGTTCGACCTGCCGTACGATGCGCGGGCGGCCCTCCGCCAGCACCAGCACGATGGGTTTGCCCGTGCGGGCAAGGGCGCGGGCCAGCTCGTACTGGGCTTCCGGGAGGTTCATGTCCGTCAGGCTGCCCATGAATTCGGTGTAGGACAGCTCGCCCAGGCACAGGACGATGACGTCCGCCGCTTCGGCTGCCTGCACGGCCCCTTCGATGTCGAGGGCTTCGTCGTAGGAGGCGCCCGGGGCGTAGCTCACGCGGGAGGGGCCGAGTTTGGCGCGCAGGGCTTCCAGGATGGTCATTTTTTCGGGGGCCAGCTCGTCGGCGCGCTCGCCCTGCCAGGTGAAGGTCCACCCCCCGTTCAGGCTGCGCAGCGTGTTCGCGGTGGGGCCGGTGACGAGCAATCTGGCACCTTCTTTCAGGGGCAGCACCCCGCCTTCGTTCTTCAGCAGCACGATGCTTTCGCGGGCGGCTTCCAGGCTCTTTTGGCGGTGCTTTTCCGAGCCGAAGTCGGGGTAGTCGGCGGGGTTGGTCAGGGGGCGCTCGAACAGGCCCAGGGCCATCTTCACCTTCAGGATGCGACGCACGGAGGCATCGATGCGGGACTCGGGGATGGTGCCCTCACGAACCAGCTCTGCCAGCAGGGTGGGGAAGTCGTAATCGGTGGGCACCATGCTCATGTCGATGCCGGCTTCCACTGCCATGCGGACGGCGTCTTTTTTCGTGGCGGCCACCTTGTGGCGGGTGTGCAGGTAGTTGATGTCCTCCCAATCGCTGACCACCAGCCCCTCGAAGCCCAGCTCCCCGCGCAGCACATCGGTGAGCAAAAACTTGCTGGCATGGACGGGCACGCCGTTGATTTCCCCGGAATTGACCATGAGGGTGAGGGCGCCGGCGTCCACGGCGGCCTGGTAGGCGGGCAGGAAGTACTCGCGCAACTGGCGCTCGGGGATGTAGGCGGGGGTGCGGTCTTTGCCGCTCCAGGGCATGCCGTAGCCGGTGAAGTGTTTGAGGCAGGCGGCCACCTTGTCGGGGGCGGCGGGGTCATCGCCCTGGTAGCCTTCCACGGTGGCGACTCCCAGCGAGCGGTTGAGCAGGACGTCCTCGCCGAAGCTCTCCCAGAGGCGGGGCCATTCCGGGTTGCGGCCCACGTCCAGGGCGGGGGAGAAATTCCAGGGGAAGCCGGCGGCGCGGCACTCGTAGGCCGTGATGGCGGCAATGTCGCGGGCCAGGGCGGGGTTCCAGGTGCAGGCCACCGCCATGGGCTGTGGAAACAGGGTGGCGCCTTTGCAGTAATTCACCCCGTGAATGGCGTCGATGCCGTAAAGGATGGGAATTTTCAGGCGGGTTTGCTCCACCGCTTCCTGGATGGCGGCGTGCAGGCGGTGCCACTCCTCCAACCCCAACAGCACCCCCGAAGGGGTGTTCAGAATGGAGCCCACCCCGAATTCGACCACGGCCTTGCGCAGCTTCGCTTCGTCGATTTCAACGGGCACCTCGGGGGCATAGGGTTGCCCTTTCACAATCATGTCCACCGTCAGCTGGGTCATCTGACCCACTTTTTCTTCCAGGGTCATTTGTCCCAGCAGGGATTCGACGCGCTGGTCGAGCTCGTTTTGCGCCATGGCAGGGGAAAATTGAAGGAGGATGGCAAACAGGAAAAGCGAAAAGAGGATGCGGCTTTTCATGGTGTCGGTGTTTTCGTTCCCGTTCGAATGGATGCCCGGCAAGGAGGAAGCAATCGGTCGCACCTGGAAAGTTTGCCCGGTGGAAAATCGCTTTGCAAAAGCCCCCAAAAAATGGTGTGGGGGTGCGGGTTGGGGAGCGATTGCCGGGGCTGCATCCATGCACATTGCGGGCGGGGTTCGCGAATAAAGCGGGCTGAAAATATTCAATTTCCCGGGGAGCCCTGCAAACATTGCCCGAGCTTATTGTTTTTTTTACACAACTCCGCGAGCCCCAGCTCGAACCCACTCGGCACAATCCGCAGGAAAACAGAACTTTGCACCCACCCAAACCC
>CAZBYX010000117.1:0-10762 GCA_964496055.1 uncultured Saprospiraceae bacterium | reverse complement strand
CCCCCCTACCAGCCCGTCCAGTACATCAGCCCCCCCTATAACGTGCTCTTTCCCATGGGCGGCGACCCGCCCGTCACCATCGACCCCGTGACGGGCATCCTGTCCGGCACCCCCAACGTGCTGGGGCAGTTTTCGGTGGCGGTGTGCGTTTCGGAGTTCCGCAACGGCGAGTTGCTCAGCGTCATTCGGCGCGATTTCCAATTCAACGTGGCCAATTGCGAGCCCACCGTGGAGGCGCAGCTGACCAGCCCCAACGCCCAGGTCATCGGGGATTCCGTCTTCATCCAGTCTTGCCAGGATTTGCGCCTCCTGATCGAAAACAACAGCATCGACCGCGATTTCATCAACGATTACCGCTGGGTGCTCCACCTCGACAACGGGGATACCGTCGTTCACGACTGGAACCTGGACTTCGTCTTCCCCTCAACGGGCGTCTATTCGGGCCAACTGCAGCTCAACCCCGGCGGCGACTGCGGCGACACCGCCTTCCTCCACATCGAAATCTTCCCCGAGCTCGTGCCCCAATTCGACTTCGACTACGACACCTGCGTGGCCGGGCCCGTCACCTTCATCGACAACTCCTACATCGAGGGGCCGGGGCGCATCCGCGCCTGGCACTGGGACTTCGGCGACGGCGACACCTCCACCCTGCAAGTGCCCGCCCACGTCTATGCCGAGCCCAAAGGCTACCCCGTCACCCTGACCATCACCGACGAGCACGGCTGTGAAAATCAAATCACCCGGGTGGTCAACTGGCGGCCCGCCCCCGCCCTGCTCATCGTCTCCCCCAACGACACCGTCAGCTGCGCCCCCGCCACCGTGCTGTTCAACAACCTCAGCAACCCCATCGACAACACCTACGAAGTCTTCTGGGACTTCGGCGACGGCAACACCGGCACCGCCATCAGCCCCATCCACACCTACCGGGAGGCCGGCCTCTTCGACGTCCAGCTCTCGGTCACCTCCCCCATCGGCTGCCGCATCGACACCGTCTTCGAGGCGCTCATCGAAATCCTGCCCGCCCCCGTGGCGGATTTCTCCTACGCCCCCACCCACCCCTCCAACCTCGAACCCCTGGTGCACTTCACCGACCGCTCCATCGATGCGGTGCACTGGGACTGGTACCTCGACGGGCAAATCTTCTCGCAGTCGCAACACCCCAGCCTGGCGTTCCCCGACACGGGCCTGCACGAAATCATGCTGGTCATCACCCACCCCGAATTTTGCCTCGATACCCTCATCCAGGTGGTGGACGTCGAACCCCAAACCCTGCTCCACCTGCCCAACGCCTTCACCCCGAACGAAGACGCGGTCAACGAGCTCTTTTTGCCGGCGGGCATCCTCCCGGGCATCACCGACTACCGCATGCGCATCTACGACCGCTGGGGGCGCCTGGTCTTCGAAAGTTCCGACCCGCGCCAGGGCTGGAACGGCCGCTACCAAAACACCGGCCGCCCCGCCCCCGCCGGGGTGTACGTCGTCCTCGTCAGCTACACGGGCCCGCGCGGCGAAAAAGCGGAACGCAAAGGCCTGGTTACCTTGCTCCGGTGAGCGGGGAGGGCAAGGGGGAGGGCGGTGCCCCCGGAAAGGATTCCCGCGCGAGGGGCGAACCGAATTCAAGCGGGCAAGGGAGGGTTTGAGCTCCGAATTTTTTCCTTACCTTTGCGCACCTTTTCGAAAAATCCAATCTCAGGAAGAAACCAGCAATCATGGACGCGATAAAATTCGTTCAGGAGCAATTCAGCAAGGAGCAGAAATACCCCAAGTTCCGCGCCGGTGACACCGTGGCCGTGAGCTACAAAATCGTGGAGGGGAACAAGGAGCGGATTCAGATTTTCCGCGGCGACGTGCTCCAGATTCGCGGGGAAGGCGCCACCAAGACCTTCACCGTGCGCAAGATGTCGAGCGGCGTGGGAGTGGAGCGCATCTTTCCCTTCGCCTCGCCGAACATCGTGGAAATCAAGGTGCTGAAACGCGGGAAGGTGCGCCGGGCGCGCCTGTTCTACCTGCGCAACCTGGTCGGGAAGAAGGCGCGCATCAAGGAGCGCAAGTTCGTCAAGAAGAGCCAGGATTGAGCCAAGCGCCGCTCCTGAGCCGAAAGGTGTTGAGGGAAAGTCGTTTCCCTCAACACCTTTTTTCGTGCCCGCCCCCGAACGAAAGGGGGGGGAGGGGCGGGGCAAGCCCCCGAATCCCTTGCCGGGTCGGCCCAATTGCCCGCCCGTTTGTTAACTTTGGGCAGCCATTGACCGAACGAACCAAACGACCCGCATCATGGATTTGAAAAAGCTGGAAGAACGATTTCAGGCCAAGATTGACGCCGACGAAAAAATCGAGCCCAAAGACTGGATGCCCGAAGAGTATCGCCGCACGCTGATCCGGCAAATCTCACAGCACGCCCACAGCGAAATCGTGGGCATGTTGCCGGAAGGCAACTGGATTACGCGGGCCCCCAACCTGCGCCGCAAGGTCGCCCTCCTGGCCAAGGTGCAGGACGAAGCCGGGCACGGGCTCTACCTGTACAGTGCCTGCGAAACCCTGGGCGTGGACCGCGAAGAGCTCATCGAACAACTGCACAGCGGAAAAGCCAAGTACTCCAGCATCTTCAACTACCCCACCCTCACCTGGGCCGACATCGGCGCCATCGGCTGGCTGGTGGACGGCGCCGCCATCATGAACCAGGTGCCCCTCTGCCGCTGCTCCTACGGCCCCTATGCCCGGGCCATGATTCGCATCTGCAAGGAGGAAAGCTTCCATCAGCGCCAGGGCTTCGAGCTCCTGCTCACCCTCATGCGCGGCAGCGAGGAACAGCGCCGCATGGTGCAAGATGCCGTCAACCGCTGGTGGTGGCCCTCCCTCATGATGTTCGGCCCCCCCGACAAGGACAGCATCCACACCGCCCAGAGCATGAAGTGGAAAATCAAGCGCTTCACCAACGATGAGCTGCGCCAGAAATTCGTGGACATGACCGCCGAACAGGCCAAGGTGCTCGGCGTGACCCTGCCCGACCCCCACCTGAAGTGGAACGAAGAGCGCGGACACTACGATTTCGGCCCCATCGACTGGGAAGAGTTCTGGAACGTCGTTCGAGGCAACGGCCCCTGCAACCGCCAACGCCTGCAAGCCCGCGTGCAAGCCCACGAGCAAGGGGCCTGGGTGCGGGAAGCCGCCCTGGCCCATGCCGAAAAGCGCCGCCGGCGCCAGGCGCAGGTCGCCTGATGAGCTCCCGAATCCCCGCAAACCCTACCACCAAACCCTAAATCCATCCGCCATGAAAAAGAGCTGGCCCCTCTGGGAAGTGTTCATCCGCAGCAAGAACGGGCTGAGCCACAAGCACGTCGGCAGCCTCCACGCCGCCGATGCGCAAATGGCCATCGAAAACGCCCGCGACATCTACTGCCGCCGCAACGAAGGCGTCTCCATCTGGGTGGTCGAATCCAAACACATCACCGCCAGCGACCCCGAAGATGCCGACGCCCTGTTCGAGCCCGCCAAAGACAAAATCTACCGCCACCCCACCTTCTACAAGCTCCCCGACGAGGTGAAGCACATGTGAGCGGAAAAACCCAACCTGCCTTATGGCCGACACCACCCTCCAGCAAACGAAATTCGAGTACCTCCTCCGATTGGGCGACAACGCCCTCATCCTGGGGCACCGCCTGGCCGAATGGTGCGGCCACGCCCCCGCCCTCGAAATCGACATGGCCCTGACCAACATCGCCCTGGACCTCACCGGCCAAGCCCGCCTGTGGCTGGCCTACGCCGGCGAATGCGAGGGCCGCGGCCGAAACGAAGACAAGCTCGCCTACCTGCGCGATGCCTGGGACTTCCGCAACGCCCTGCTGGTCGAACAGCCCAACGGCGACTTCGCGCACACCATCGTCCGCTCCTTCCTCTTCGACGTCTTCAACTTCTACCTCCACCAGGAGCTCCGCCACAGCCAGGACCCCCAAATCGCCGCCATCGCCGAAAAGGCACTCAAAGAAATCAAATACCACCTGCGCTACAGCTCGGAGTGGACCATCCGCCTCGGCGACGGCACCGACGAAAGCCACCGCCGGATGAAAGCCGCCCTCGACGACCTCTGGATGTACGCCGGCGAGCTCACCACCCCCGACGACATCGATCGCCAAATGGCCGACGCCGGCCTCGCCCCCGACCTCGAATCCATCCGCCCCCGCTACTGGAAAAAGGTGGAGGAAGTGCTCGAAGAAGCCACCCTCCCCAAACCCACCAACGACTGGATGCAGAGCGGCGGCAAACAGGGCGTCCATACCGAACACCTCGGCTACATCCTCGCCGAAATGCAATTCCTCCAACGCGCCTACCCGGGCCTCGAATGGTGAGGGGCACCCGGGAAAGCCCGCATGCCGTCAGGGTCTATTTTTTGGCTATCTTGCCCGCCTGCAAAGCTCCGTCGGGATGAAAGACATCATCGAGCGCTACCGGAAGGTCGTCGTCCAAATCGCCACCCCCTACAGCACGGGCACCGGCTTCTACCTGAAGCAGGCCAACCTCATCGTCACCAACGAGCACGTCGTTCGGGGCAATCGGCAGGTGGTGTTGGAGGGCAAGGGTTTCAAAAACCACCTGGCGCGCGTGCTCTACGCCGACTCCAAGTACGACCTGGCCTTCCTGGAGGTGAAGGAACCGCTCGAGGCCCCCGAAGTTCCCCTCGGTTTGGGTGTGACGGTAAAAGAGGGCGACCGGGTGGTCGCCATCGGGCATCCCTTCGGGCTGAAATTCACCGCCACTCAGGGCATCGTCTCCAACACCCTGCACCAAAACGGCGACATCACCTACTACCAGCACGATGCCGCCCTGAACCCCGGAAACAGCGGCGGCCCGCTGGTCAATGAACAGGGGGTAGTGCTGGGAGTGAACACCTTCGTCATCCGCGACGGCGACAACATCGGCTTTTGCCTGCCCGTCTCTTACCTCGACCAGAGCATCCGCGAATACCGCCAACGGGAAGGCGACCCCGTGGCCGCCCGTTGCCCGGGTTGTTCGAACCTCGTATTCGAAGGGGAAAACCCGGACCAATTCTGCCCCCATTGCGGCGCCAAACTGAAGCTCCCCTCCGAGGAAGAGGAATACGAAGCCGTCGGCGTGGCGAAAACCATCGAAGGCATTTTGGAAAATTTGGGCTACGACATCGCCCTGGCCCGGCGCGGCCCCAACTTCTGGGAAATCCAAAAAGGGAGCGCCAAAATCAAGGTCACCTACAACGAAGAGACCGGCCTGATCATCGGTGATGCCTTCCTGTGTCAGTTGCCCCGCAAAAACATCAAGCCCATTTACGAATACCTCCTTCGGCAAAACTACGACAGTGAAAGCCTCACCTTCAGCGTCAAGGGGCAGGACATCATCCTCAGCCTGCTCATCTACGACCGCTACCTCAATGCCCAGACCGGGCAAAAGCTGTTCAACCACCTGTTCGAAACCGCCGACAAACACGACAACATCCTGGTGGAGCAATTCGGCGCCCGCTGGATTGAGGAGCAGGAATCCTGAGGCCTGCCGCCGGCTCCGGCAACCCTTGCCGGCTCCCCCCCTTCCCCAATCTTCCCCAAACCGCCCCCCCATCCGGGAAACGGCGTAGGCCGAAACACCGATTTTTCGCCGGAGCGCTTCCATTTCCATGGCAAAGCGCTTATCTTTAGCCAACGTTCCGAGAAGCCCGCTTTGCTTTTCCCGCCGAGACGCCCACCTATCCCATCCACACGCCAATTTGCCCGGCAAGCGGCAAATCCTCCTTTTTTAACGAAATAATTTCGCGCCCTTTGAAGGACATGTCGTAATATTGTGACCGCTACGTCCGGGGAGTTGGAAAATATTGTTTTTCAGGATCATCTATGACAAAATTCCTTTCCATGAAGTTGTTTCGATTTCTACTCTTGTGGAGTTTGGTTTTGAGTTTTGGGGGCTTACAGGCACAGGATATCCACTTTTCCCAGTTCTACCTCTCCCCCTTGAACTTGAACCCCGCCATGACGGGGGTGATGAACTGCAACATCCGGCTGGTGGCCAACTACCGCAACCAGTGGTCCAGCGTTTTGCGTTCCAATGCCTATTCGACGTACAGTGTGTCCTACGACCAGAAAATCCCCGTGGGTCGCAACGACTACTTCGGCATCGGAGGCACGTTCTGGGGGGACAAGGCCGGTGAAGCGGAATTCGCCACCGTGACCGGCAAGCTCTCCGGCTCGTACAGCAAAAAAATGGGCGGCACGCGCCGCGAAGCCCATTACCTCGTCGTCGGTGCGGAAGCAGGTATCGCCCAACGCAGCGTTGACTTCCTGAAGCTCCGCTGGGGCACGCAACACGACGGCGAAGGCGGCTTCGACCCCGACGCCCCCACCCTGGAAGACAAGTTCCAGGACGACCAGTTCCTCTTTGCCGACCTGGCCGCGGGCTTGCTCTGGTTCAGTGTCTTTGACGAAAACAACAACTTTTACATCGGGGGCGCTTTCCACCACCTGAACCGCGCCAACCAGTCCTTCACCGACGAAAACGAAGACTTTCTCTTCAGCCGCTTTACGGTGCATGCCGGGGGCGAGTTCGAAATGACGCGCCGGGTGGGTCTGGTGCCGGGCATCATAGCCATGTGGCAAGGCCCCAGCTTCCAGGTCAATACGGGCACCAGCCTCAAATTCCGCCTCGGCAGCAGCGGCCGCGGGCGCCACGGAGGCAACTACCAGGCCTTCCACCTCGGAACCTGGGTGCGCATCTCCAACAAAGTGGAAACCGGGGTGCTCACCGACGCCCTCATCCTCCAAACCCGCTTCGACTTCAACGAATTCAGCCTCGGCTTCAGCTACGACGTCAACGTCTCCGCTCTGAAGCCTGCCAGCAACAACAACGGGGGCTTCGAATTCGCCCTGGTTTACAAAATCTGCAACAACGAACGCCGCGGCGTTTACTGCCCCAACTTCTGATTCGCCCAGAGGCTTTCCCCAATTTCTCACTCCAGCCAATGAACAACCAATCCCACGGACACCTCTTTAGAGGGTGGGGTTGGTTGTTTTTTCGGAAATGTCCTTGCCGAATTGTACATTTGCCATAGTTCACGGGCCACTCCCCCCTGAATCTTCGAATCTACCCCATTACTCGTCTGGATTTCCCCAAAACATCAAGTGGACAGCCCAAGGTTGTCAATTTTTTATATATTGCAATAAAGTTCATTGCGAAATGGGAAAACTACCGGCTCTTCCCGATGGACAGCCCCTGTCCGCCCGACGAGGCATCTTACCCGAAACCGACAAGAGCTAATTGGTATCCTGGCTCCCGGAGTGGGGTCAGGATGGGTTCTGCCCATGGAGGTAGCCGGTTCACCAAAACTTTAGAACATGTTTGGGAACAACAACAAGAAAAAAGAGAACGGCCGCGGAAGTGCCATCATTCCGTCGGCCATGTCTCATCAGCTGAACAGCCTGGTCGAAGGCACGCGTGTGGAAGGCACCTTGCGCGCCCAAAGCGACATCCGCGTCGATGGGACCATCAAGGGGACGCTGCTGTGTTCCGCCAAGGTCATCATCGGCCCCACGGGTGTGGTGGAAGGTGAAATCCAGTGCCAGAATGCCATCATCGAAGGCAAGTTCGAGGGCACCCTGAAGGTCAATGAATTGCTCAACATTCGCGAAACGGCCCACGTGACCGGGGAAGTGGCTTACGGGAAGCTCATCGTTCAGTCCGGGGCTGTGATCAACGGCTCGTACAAGGTGCTGAGCCCGTCGAACGGTGCTGCCGACCCGGCCGCCGCCAAGACTTTGAGCCAGGCGCAACCCTCCAAAGGCGACAACCTTGCGGGAAAAACCAAACTCCAGAAAGAATCGGCCAATTGATTACATGCAATACGCCGGGATGGCCTTTCAGATGCTCACCCTGATCGGCATCGGGGCGTTCGTGGGCTGGAAGCTGGATCAGCGATTCGCTCATGAACGCCCCGTTTTGGCTGCCGCCGGCGCTTTCCTCTTTCTCCTCTTCGCCTTTTATCTCACCCTCAAGGATTTAATCCGCCCGCCGAAGCAATGACGCCCAAACAGTTTCTTGCCCAAACCCTCCTGCTGACCCTCGCTCTGTTTGGGCTGCTGTTCTGGCTCCAATCCCTGCCCGCCTTGCAGGGAATGGGCTCCATGACCTGGTACAGCCTCGGGCTGTTCTTTGCCCTGACCCTGGCGATGTATTTCCTGGCGCGGCCGGCGCTGGCCGACTCCTCCCGCTTCGTGCCGGTTTTCATGGGGTTCGTTTTCGGCAAAATGGCGATTTCCGTCCTGCTCATCGTCCTCTACGTCAAACTGGTCCAACCCCCGAATCGCCTCTTTCTGCTCCCGTTCTTCCTCAATTACCTGGCCTACACTATCTTTGAAACGGCCTTCCTCATGAAGATGGCCCGCCGAAACCCTCCCGAAACGTAAGCCTGCACAATGGACCAACGCATCGTTCGCATCCGTGCCCATGAGTTCGAATTCGATTCGGCCTTCCTCGAGCGCCTGAGTGAATTCGACATGCTGGAGACAGCCCCGGGCCGTTTTCACGTCATCCATCAGACCCGCACCTTCGGGGTGGAGGTGGAACGAGCCGACCTCAACGGGAAAGTGTTGGCGCTCAAGGTAAACGGCCAACCCTGGGAGGTGCGGCTCGAAGACCGCCACGACGGGCTCATCGCGCAGATGGGGCTGAACAGCGCCGCCGGCCAGAAAGTGAGCGACGTGAAGGCCCCCATGCCCGGGCTGGTGCTCAGCGTGCGGGTCAGTCCCCAGCAGGCTGTCAAAAAGGGCGACCCCTTGCTCGTGCTCGAAGCCATGAAGATGGAAAACGTGCTGAAGTCGCCGGGTGACGGAATGGTCAAGGCCGTGCACGTCAGTCAGGGGAAGGCCGTCGAAAAAGGGCAATTGCTCATCGAGCTGGAATGAGCGCCCTCCTCTCCCCTTATGCGCAAACCCGCAATTCAAGTTGAAACCATGCTCCCCGAGCACTGGCCCGAAGTGGCTCGAATTTTCCGGGAGGGTATGGAAACGGGGCTGGCCAGCCTCGAGACGGAGGTCCCGTCCTGGGAAGAATGGGATGCCCATCACCTGCCGCATTGCCGCTTCCTGGCCCGCATCGAGGGGCGTGTGGATGGCTGGGCGGCACTGGCGCCTGTTTCTCACCGAAAAGCCTATGCCGGGGTGGCCGAAGTAAGCGTGTACGTGGGGAAAAACCACCGGGGCATAGGGGTGGGCGGGGTGCTTTTGGATCAATTAATCGAATGCTCCGAACGGAACGGCATTTGGACCCTGCAGGCCATCGTTTTCGAGGAGAACCGGCCCAGCCTCCGACTGCACCAAAAGTGTGGGTTTCGGGTGGTGGGCAAGCGGGAGCGCATCGCTCCCTACCGGGGGCGCTGGGTCAGCACCTTCCTGCTGGAAAGAAGAAGCGCCCGGGTGGGCTGAGGCGCCCCATCCTTTTCCGCCGATTTCCCAACGACAACCCAAGACACATGAAAAACCCTGCCCTCTGTTTTGCCGCCTTGCTTTTATTGCTTCTGGTGTTTCCCGTGGAATCCACCGCCCGCTCCCACCCTTCCCCCACCCTGGAAACCCGCCCCCCTGCTGTAAAGGAAATGCGCAAAGCCGCCAAACGGGAACGCCGCCTTCAGCGCTGGCAAAAACGCCTGGAAAAGCGCCTGGAACGCGCCCACCAAAAGAATTCCACTGCCATTACGGGCGGCGCCGTCCTCACCGCCCTGCTCCTGCTGGGTTTGGGTTTGGGGCTCATTCTGGTGGGCAGTTTGATCGGAGTGCTGGGGGTTCTTTTTTTCATCCTGGGTGGTATCGTGGGTTTGGTGGGTTTGGTTTTGTTGGTTGCAGGATTGGTATATTGAGCCGACGAAATTCAAAGCTCCCGATGATGAAAAAAGTAACCGGCATTGGTGGGGTCTTTTTCAAGGCGGAAGACCCCAAGGCCCTCAAAGCATGGTACGCCCGGCATCTGGGCGTTTTTCTGCCCAACCCCTATGGCGGCTTGTTCGAGTGGCGCGACCGGGAAGACCCCGAGAAGATCGGGCACACGGTGTGGAACCCCTTTCCGGCGGATACGAAGTATTTCGCACCATCCGACAAGGCGTTCATGATCAATTTTCGGGTGGCGGATTTGGAAGGCCTGTTGGCTGCGTTGCGGGAAGCCGGGGTGGAGGTGGTGGGGGAGATGGAGGTGTACGAATACGGAAAGTTCGCCTGGATACTGGACCCGGAGGGCAACAAAATCGAGTTGTGGGAGCCGAACGACCCGGAGTTCCGGAAGGTGAACGGGCTGGAGGGCTGAAAACAGAAAAGCCGGCATCGCGCGAAGGCGAATGCCGGCTTTTGAGAAAAAAAGTTGGCGGCGACCTACTCTCCCACCCTTTCGGGCAGTACCATCGGCGCTGAGGAGCTTAACTTCTCTGTTCGGAATGGGAAGAGGTGAACCTCCTCGCTATAGCCACCAACAACTCTTCGTCCACGAGGGGACATATTTTTCCATCGGGCTTTCCCGAGGGTGTTTCGTAATTGACAAAGCAGGGAGAGAAGTAACGAGAGCGAGCTTAGGCTGGCTACGCTAAGGAATGCATTGGCGGTAGTAAAAAAAGGAAGCGTTCGGGTAATTAGTACGACTCGGCTCCATGCATTGCTGCACTTCCACCTGTCGCCTATCAACGTGGTCATCTTCCACGACCCTTTTACCCCGAAGGGAATGGAGCACTCATCTTGGAGTTGGCTTCGCGCTTAGATGCTTTCAGCGCTTA
>CAZBYX010000116.1:4826-10947 GCA_964496055.1 uncultured Saprospiraceae bacterium | reverse complement strand
TCGGCGTGACTCCCAGTCACGCCGACACTCCTATTTCAACTTGTCTCCATCTATTTCCATCTGTTTCATGGTCTTTTCCACTGCGCACCCTGGAAACCCGGAACCCTGACACCCTGAAACCCCGAAACCTTCCTCTACCAAGTGTCGGCGTGACTCGAAGTCACGCCGACACTCCTATTTCAATTCCCGGCGCACGCCGACCGTCCATAAATCGGCGGGAGAGGGCGGATTAGTCTAAAAAAGGAGGCTTTGGCGGTGCCGAGGGCGTATCCTTGTCGTCCCATTGGCCCGAAAAACCGTTCAGCAGGCGCCTGTATGGAATTCCTTGCACAAAAAAATATGGGTCTGAAGCTCTACCGCTTCCTGACGCAGCGGGTGGTGTACCACAGCCTGTTTTGGCTGTTCATCTGGGTGGGGTTGACCATTCTGGAGTTTCAGGGTTCGAGCTACGGGTTCGGCTTCAGCCTGGGCAACAACTTCATCCGGCTGGTCATCTTCATGGCGCTGGTTTACTTCAACCTGAATTACCTCATTCCCAATTACCTGACGCAGAAGAAGTTCTTCACCTACTGTGCCCTGCTCATACTCACGGTGATCATCCTCACCCCCCTGGAAGCGATCATTCTGTATTTCAAATTCTCCGACTTGCCGGAAGCTCAGGCGCGGTTGCTGCAAGACCTCAACCTCAGCTTCCTGCCCAATTTCTTCGTGGTGACTTCCTCGACGGTCTTCAAAATCATGAGCGATTGGGCGCGGCAGCTGCGCGAAAAACAGGAGCTGCAAACCAAGACCATGCAAACGGAGCTGAGCTTCCTCAAATCCCAGATCAATCCGCACTTTCTGTTCAACACCCTGAACAACCTCTATGCGCTGACGCTCAAAAAATCCGACAAGGCCCCCGAAATCGTCATCAAGCTTTCGGAGATGATGCGCTACATGCTCTACGAGTGCAACGAAAAACAGGTGCCCCTGCTCAAGGAAGTGAACTACATTCGCAATTACCTGGACCTGGAACGCCTGCGCCAGGGCAAGAACATCGAAATCGACTTCCAGGTGGAAGGGGAGGTGCGCGACCAGCGCGTGGCGCCGCTGCTGTTCATCACCTTTCTGGAAAACAGCTTCAAGCACGGGTTGAACAACCACCTCCATCAGGGCTTCGTGCGCTGCCATCTGAAAGTGGACGACCACAAAGTGCATCTCCGAATCGTGAACAGCAAGCCCCCAACCCTGCCCCAAACCACCCACCGCCGCAGCGGCGGCATCGGGCTGGTCAATGTCCGAAGGCGCCTGCAATTGCTCTATCCCGAAAAACACGAGCTTCGCATCCGCGACGAGCCCAACACCTATTCGGTGGATCTTCTTCTCGAACTCGATTGAGGCGGTCCCGTCGGGTGCAAGCCTCCCGAACACCGCCCCCAAACTCACATGCAAATGATCAATACCATCATCGTTGACGACGAACCGCTGGCACTCGATGTGCTGGAAACCTACATCGAGCAAGTGCCCGAGCTGAACCTGGTGCAACGCTGCAACAACGCCCTCGAAGCCAACGAGGCGCTCAAAAAGCATGAGGTGGACCTCATGTTCCTCGACATCCAGATGCCCCAGCTCACCGGCATCGACTTCCTCAAAACCCTCACCCGCCCCCCGCTGGTCATCTTCACCACCGCCTACCCCAACTATGCCATCGAGGGCTTCGAGCTGGATGCCATCGACTACCTGCTCAAGCCCATTTCGCTGGAGCGCTTCATGAAGGCGGTCAACAAGGCCGCCGACCAGCTCCAGTTGCAGCGGCGCGAGGCCCCCGCCGAAGGCGAAGACTTCATTTTCGTCAAGGCCGACAAGAAGCTCGTGCGCGTCAAGTTTTCCGACGTCCTCTACATCGAGGGGCTGAAAGACTACGTCATCATCCGCATGGAGGGCGGCAAGCGGGTCATCACCCTGCAGACGATGAAGAGCCTGGAAGAAAAATTGCCGCCCAACCTCTTCAAGCGCATCCACCGCTCCTACATCGTGAACATCGACAAAATCGAAGCCGTGGTGGGCAATATGGTGGAGATCACCGAGAAAGGTCAGAAGAAGCACTTGCCCGTCGGGAAGAATTACCGGGAAGAGCTGCTGGCCATCGTCAATCAGAACCGCCTGTAAGCTGCAAGCCCCGACCGATGCACCAACTGGACGCCACGCTGCGCCGCGCCGTCGAGCAACAGCTCGGCACCGCCCTGCAAGGGGTGGGGTTTGTGGGTGGGGGCGACATCAACCAGGCGCGCTTGCTGGAAACCAGTGGCGGGCGCTTCTTCCTCAAGTTCAACACGGGCGCCCGCAGCGCCGACATGTTCGAAAAGGAGGCGAAGGGTTTGGAGGCCTTGCGCAGTGCGGGGGCTGTGCGGGTGCCCGAAGTGCTGGCTTGCGCAACGGCGCCCCCCTATGCCTTCCTGCTGCTGGAGTACATCCCAGAGGGGCATCGAAGCCTTGATTTCTGGGAGAGCTTCGGGCGGCAACTGGCTGCCCTGCATCGTCATAGCGCCGAGGCTTTCGGCTTCGGCCACGACAACTACATCGGCTCCCTGCCGCAGCCCAATGCTTGTGCACCCACTTGGGCGGAGTTCTACGCCCGGCAGCGCCTCCTGCCGCAGATGGCCCTGGCACGCCGCAGCGAGCGCCTCGATGCCGACGACGAACGCGCCCTGCATCGCCTCATCGAGCGCGTGCCCGAGCTCTGCCCCTCCGAACCGCCTGCCCTCATCCACGGCGACCTCTGGAGCGGCAACTTCCTCGCCGACCAAGCCGGCCGACCCGTCCTCATCGACCCGGCCGTCTGCTATGCCCACCGCGAAATGGACCTGGCCATGAGCCGCCTGTTCGGGGGGTTCCACAGCCGATTCTACGACAGCTACCGCGAAGCCTACCCCCTCAGCCCCGGCTTCGAACAGCGCCTGGACATCTACCAGCTCTACTACTTGCTGGTGCATGTCAATCTGTTCGGCGGGGGCTACGTTTCGTCGGTGCGCGCCATCCTGCGGCACTTTGCCGGCTAATTGCTTCGCATTCCGCAGCTTGCGCTCTAATTTTGCAGCTTGGCACCTGAGCGCCCCCGACCCTCCTTCTGCCGGCCCCATAGTTCAACGGATAGAACGACGGTTTCCTAAACCGTAGATCCAGGTTCGATTCCTGGTGGGGCTACTCCTTTCCAGGTTCGATTCAGGCTTCGGCGATGCGCAGGACTTTGGCTCCCCGAATTTTGCGGTTTTTCAGTTCCAGCAAGGCCTCGTTGGCCGCTTCGAGGGGGAATTCCTGATATTCGGGCAGGAGGGCTGCTTCGGCGGCGAGTTGCAGGAATTCGCGCACGTCTCGGCGGGTGACGTTGGCCACCGATTTGATTTCCTTCTCCAACCACAGGTGGCGGGGATACTGGATTTTGAGCAAGGCGTCTTTGTCGGCGTCTTCCTTGCGGATGGCATTGACGACGAGGCGCCCCCCGGGGCGGAGGGCTTTCAGGGCCTCCACGATGGGCTTCCAAACGGGGGTGGTGTCGATGATGGCGTGCAGGAGTTCCGGGGGCGGGTCGTCGGTGTTTCCGGCCCAGGCGGCGCCCAGTTCCAGGGCGAATTGCCTTTCCTTTTCACTGCGGGCGAAGACGAACACCGGGCTGTCGGGGTGGATTCGTTGGACCATTTTCAACACCAGGTGGCCGGAAGCCCCGAAGCCGGTGAGGCCGAGCAATTGCCCGTTTTGAAGGCCGGTCAGTTGCAGGGAGCGGTATCCGATGGCGCCGGCACAGAGCAAGGGGGCGGCGTGGGTGTCCTTCAGCCCCTCGGGGATGGGGTGGGCGAAGTCTTCGTGCACGACGAGGTATTCGGCGTAGCCGCCGGGCACGTCGCGCCCCGTGGCGCGGAAGCGCGGGCAAAGGTTTTCCTGCCCCTGCCGGCAATATTCGCAGGTTCCGCAGGCGTGAAAAATCCAGGCAACGCCCACGCGGTCGCCCACGCGCAGGGTTTTCACTTCCCAACCCACCTCCTCGACCCGCCCCACGGCTTGGTGCCCCAAAATCATGGGCAGATGCGCCGGAGGCGTCCGCCCTTCGATTTCGTCCAGTTCGGTGTGGCACACCCCGCACACCGAAACCCGCACCAGCACCTCCCGCCCGCCGGGGCGGGGCTGGGGCACTTCCGCCAGTTCGAGGGGGTGCGGGTTCAGGGCCAGGGGGGCCACCTTTCGCAAAAGCATGGCTTTCATGATGCGTACCTGTTGGAAGGGAAGGAATGGATGCTCGAAGCCGAAGTTAGAAAACCCGCGGGTTGGCGGCCAAAAAAAAGCAGGAGCGCCGGGGGCACTCCTGCTTCGTTCCTTCGGATGGCGGGCAAATGCCTACCACCTATTGTAGTTGTTCCGAGGTTTTTGCGGCTTACGCGGCTCGGCTTTCTTGACCACGATGGTGCGCCCGTCGAGGGTGGAGCCGTCCAGTTCTTGAATGGCAGCCAAGGCTTCTTCCTCGTTGTCCATTTCGACAAATCCGAAGCCGCGGGAGCGACCCGTGAATTTGTCCATGATGACGTTGGCGGAGGAAACTTCCCCGAAAGCTTCGAAGGCTTCGCGGAGGGTTTGGCTGTCGGTGTCGTAATTCAGTTTAGCGACAAAGATGTTCATAACACGAAAAAATTGAATTGAAAAAAAACACCATCCGGCGGTTCCACACCACGGAGGCAGGGGCTGCCGAATGTCTCTTATGTTCTTCCTGCGAAAGATCGGCTTGGCGCCAGACCAAACTGAAGTGCAGGGAGAAAAATCAACCGAAACCAATTAGCGTGGGAATCTGGAATCTCGAACGACGAAAAAAATCGAAGGGAGGAATCAAAAACCCGGGAGCTAATCGAAATGAACTTGCGTGGCAAATTTAGGGAAAAAAACACCTCCCCGCTGGAAAAGTTGGGAGGGTGGGGGGGGAGAAAAAAAAAGCAGGAGCGGAAACCGCTCCTGCTCTGGTATTGCACGAATACCGGCTGGGATTACCAGCGGTTGAAGTTGTTTCTCGGCTTCTGGGCCTTGCGGGGTTCGGCTTTCTTGACTACGATGGTGCGTCCGTCGAGGGTGGAGCCGTCGAGGTCGGCGATGGCTTCGCGAGCCTCGTCCTCGTTGTCCATTTCCACGAAACCGAAGCCACGCGAGCGGCCGGTGAATTTGTCCATAATGACGTTGGCACTGGAGACCTCGCCATAGGCTTCAAAAACTTCCCGAAGGGTTTCGCTGTCGGTGTCGTAGTTCAGCTTGGCAACAAAAATGTTCATCACAAAAAAAATTAAAAATGAAAGAAGAAGTTGGTGCCCGGGGTTCGTCCTGAACGGGGGCGAAGACCCGGTGGGTGCACCTGAACGCTTTTCGGGCGGCGGAAAAACTGCCTGGCGAAGAGCGAACGGAAAACAAGACCAATTAGCGGGAAATCTTACTACTCGAACGTTGGGAAAAACGAAGGGAGGAAAGAAATTCAGGAGCTAATCGAAGAACTTGCACTGCAAAGGTAGGGAAAAAAACCTCTCCCCGCTGGAAAAGTTGGGAGGGGTGGAAAAAAAAGCAGGAGCGGAAGCCGCTCCTGCTCTGGTATTGCGCGAATACCGGCTGGGTTTACCAGCGGTTGAAGTTGTTTCTCGGCTTCTGGGCCTTGCGGGGTTCGGCTTTCTTGACTACGATGGTGCGTCCGTCGAGGGTGGAGCCGTCGAGGTCGGCGATGGCTTCGCGAGCCTCGTCCTCGTTGTCCATTTCCACGAAACCGAAGCCACGCGAGCGGCCGGTGAATTTGTCATTAATGACGTTGGCACTGGAGACCTCGCCATAGGCTTCAAAGACTTCCCGAAGAGTTTCGCTGTCGGTGTCGTAGTTCAGTTTGGCAACAAAAATGTTCATCACAATAAAAAAATTAAAAATGAAAGAAGAAGGTGGTGCCCGGGGTTCGTCCAGAACGGGGGCGAAGACCCGGTGGGTGCACCTGAACGCTTTTCGAATGGCAGAAAAACTGCCTGACGAAAAGGCGATCGGAAAACAAGACCAATTAGCGGGAAATCTTACTACTCAAACGTTGGGAAAAACGAAGGGAGGAGAGAAATTCAGGAGCTAATCGAAGAACTTG
>CAZBYX010000116.1:0-4726 GCA_964496055.1 uncultured Saprospiraceae bacterium | reverse complement strand
AACGTTGGGAAAAACGAAGGGAGGAGAGAAATTCAGGAGCTAATCGAAGAACTTGCGATGCAAAGGTACGGCTAAAAACCATAGGAAGTCGGAAAACCGCTCGATTTCTGAAAAATAAGTGTGCGAACCCTTATGGGGCCTGGTCTTTCCAATGCCAGAGAAAGCGGCAGGCATAGCTGCGGAAGGGGCGCCAGCGTTCGGCCCGGCATTCCATCGCGCTTTGCAGGGCGGGTCCTTCCGATGGCAGGCGGTAGAGCGTTTGCATGGCCTGCCGGATTCCGCCGTCGCCGGCGGGGAAGACATCGGGGCGCTGGAGGGTGAAGATGAGCACCATCTGGGCCGTCCACGTGCCGACGCCTTTGATTTGGGTCAGTTTCTGGAGCACTTCCTCATCGCTCAGGGTGGGCAGGTGGGTTTCGAGGTGGGGGTGTTCGAGGAAGAAGCGAGCGGTTGCGAGGACGTAGCGCGCCTTTTGGGTCGAAAGCCCGACGCTGCGCAGGCGTTCGGGGGGCAGGGCAAGGAGGGTTTGCGGAGTGGGGTGGTGGTTGGGGAAGAGTTGGAGGAAACGAGCGTGGATGGTGGCGGCGGCTTTGGCGGAAAGCTGCTGACTGATGAGGCAGGCCAACAAGTCGGGGAAGAGACCCTGGGACTTCGGGGGCTCGGGGAAGGGGAGCGCGGCGAGGAGTGGGCGCAATACGGAATCTTGCGACAGATGGCGAATGACTTCATCCTTCATGCCGCAAAGTAATCAAGAGCAGGGGATATGTTCGAAGGGAAGCCGTTTCATTTGAAAAGGGGCGAGCAATTGGGCAGTCTCAGGCGTGCTGCAGGGCTGGTTGAAAGAGCCTGAGTTGGAGAACGGGGCGGGTGGCGAAGCCCATTTTTTCGAAGGTGCGCAGGGCGGGGTGCCCGGGGTCGAGAACCAGACTCAGGTCGCCGTCGGTCAGGCTAAGGGCTTTTCCGATCAGCCGGGCGGCGATGCCGTTGCGCAAAGTCGTCTTGGACAGCGCCAGACAAACCAAGCGATAGCGGGAGGAGGGGCTCTCCATCCCGGTGCGATGCACCACGAGGGCGCCGTGGGTGTTGTTGCCCATCTTGGCCTGCAGGACAAAACCCCCAAACGAAGGACGTTCCTTCACCGCCAAATCCAGGGCTTCCTCCACGGCGGAAGCGCACAGGGCCTGGTCTTCCTCCTGATTGCGGAGCAAGAATTCCACCAGCCGCCTTTTTTCCGCAGAGGGGATTTTGGTGAAGGCGTCGTAGAGAACGATTTGTGCCATAGTGCCGTAGTTTCCTGCGTTTCAGCAATTTGAACGGGCAATCGGGGAGCTCTGGTAAATGTAGGGGCTTTGTTCGAGTCGGGCAAATTTCGGGGAAGCTTTTCTGAAGGGATGTTCGGCTTTCAGGTGAACAGGCGATGAAACCGCAAAAGGTTCAGTCCCTCCTCCGGTTTTTCGTTGGGCGGCGGGACTTTTGGTCCGAATTCTTTGCCTCCAGGGGTTACCCTCAGCCAGGCCGGCCGTCTCAAAAAAAACTCGCCTCGGCGAGCTTCTCGCCGATATTCTCATTGCTTGACAAAACCGAAGAAACCATGCTGAGAGAATTCAAGGAATTCGCCATGAAGGGCAACATGCTCGACATGGCCATTGGCATCGTGCTGGGGGCTGCCTTTGGCACCGTCGTCAAATCCCTGGTGGACGACGTGCTCATGCCCCTCATCAGTGCCTTGACGGGTGCGCCCGATTTCAGCAACCTGTTCATCCTTTTGAAAGCCCCCGAAGTGACCGAAGGCGTGAACATGGAGTCCTTGCAGGCCATTCGGGAGGCCGGGGGCAGTGCCCTGGCCTACGGCCAATTCATCAATGCCATCGTGGCTTTCCTGTTGGTGGCGTTGGCGCTGTTCTTCGTCGTCAAGGCGGTGAACCGCCTGAAGCGCGAGGAGGAAGCCGCGCCCGCTCCCCCGCCCGAACCGCCTGTGGAGGTGCAATTGCTCAGCGAAATCCGCGACCTGCTGAAGAAGGGATGAGCCTGAAGGCGGCGGCAAGAGGTTAAGGGAATTTCTATGCCGCCGCTTACCTTTGCTTTTTTGCGTTCAATGCGAAAAGCAAAGACATGAAACTTCCCGGCTTCGCTCTTGCCTTCCTCTGTGCCTCTTCGCTCCTGGCACAGGCCCGCCTCCCGAGCAATTCCATTCAGTTCCGACAAGAATGGACCGGCCTGCTCTTTAGCGGCCCTGGTGAAGTGGAATTCGGCGCCTTGCGGGTGCTGGAGCAGGCCGGCGACCCCCTGATGGGGTTCGCGGTGGATTACCGGCTGGAATGGCCCACTGGGAAGCGGGGGGAGTGGGTGTTTGGGCTTTCCGCGGGCAATCGCTCCTTCTTCGCGAAGTTGACACTGGAACAATCCAGCGGCTCGAACCCGCCCCGGCGGTTTTCCGAAACCCGGCGGGGGCTCTACGATTTCGTCGAGATTCCCGTGGTGTATCGTTGGGGGCTTTTCGAGGGGGTGCGCCTGGGGTTCGGGGGGATATTGGTGGCGCGCTTTCAATCCCGGTTCCAGCCCGCCGTTTCCGAAATATTCGGGGAGGTACCCGTTGATTTCGAGGACTTTCCCTTCGGCGATTCTTTCAGCGGCCTATCGCCGGCGCTGTTGACGGAGGCGGAGATTCGGCTCGTACAGCGGGGGCGCCTGCGGGTGTTTTTGCGCCCCTACTTCCAACTGGAGATGGTGCGGCACCAACGCAGCTTCCTGCGCGGCCGGCAGTTCCATTTCGGATTGGCGCTGGGGGGCGGCCTCCAGGGCCTCGAGAAGTAGGATTAACTTCGCGGCGCCATGGAGAGTCCCGCCTTGTCAGCCTTGGGTTCGCAGAAGAGGGCCGCCCGGTGTTCGGGGGCGATGGGCTGGTTGTCGGCCATGCTGCTGGTTTTGCCCCTGTTTTTTTCAGGCGGGTTTTGGGGCTGCGCCAACCCCGTCGCACCCTCCGGAGGACCGCGCGACACCCTCCCCCCGCGCCTCGATACGACCCTCTCCACCCCCAACTTTCAAACCCACTTCCAAAAGCAGCGCATCGAGTTGCAGTTCGATGAGTGGGTGCAGTTGAAGGACGTCTTCCAACAGGTCGTCGTCTCTCCTCCCCTGGAATATCCCCCCAAAATATACATCCGCAAGAAGGCGGTGCGCTTCGAGTTCGATGAACGGGAGGAATTGCGCCCCGATGCCACCTACGTCATCAACTTCGGGGAAGCCATCCGCGACCTGACGGAAAACAACCCCGCCGAGCTGGTCTTCGTCTTCTCCACCGGCGCCTACATCGACTCCCTGCAAGTGGAAGGCCACGTCGTGGACGCCTTCAGCGGGGAGCCCGTCCCCGAGGTGCTGTTCCTGCTCTATGAAAACCCCGCCGACAGCGTGATTTTCACGGAGCGGCCCTTTTACTTCGGGCGCACCGACGAGCAGGGCTTTTTCCGCATCGCCAACGTCAAGAGCGGGCGCTTCAAGGGGCTCGCCCTGGACGATGAGAACCTCAACTACCTGTACGACGGCGAGGGCGAGGCCATCGGTTTTTTGGATTCCCTGCTCGTGGTCAGCGACAGCGTGCAGCCCCGGGTGTTGGTTCGGTTGTTCCGGGAGGAGCCGCCCCTGTTTTTGCGCAGCAGGGAGGTACCCCAACCCGGGCTGGTGCGCCTGGTTTTCAACCGCCCCCCCTTCGATGCCCGCCTGGAAGTGCCCGACAGCCTCCAGCCTGTCTTTTCCGAAGCGGAAAAGGACACCCTGCGCCTCTGGCACGCAGGGCTTCCACGCGCCCCCTGGAACCTGCTCCTGTTGCGCGACACCCTGCGCGACACCATCCTGCTGGAGCCCCCCGCTTCCATCGAGTATCCGCCCTTGCGCCTCACCCCCCCGAAGACGCGCCCCCGCGAAGTGTTGCCGGGGCGGGCGCTCGCCCTGAAACTTGCCCGCCCCCTCGCCCGGGTGGACACCGCCGCCATCCGCCTGCTCGAAGACTCCCTGCGCATCCCCGTACCCGTGCAGGCAAGGGTGGACAGTCTGCACCCCCGCACCCTGCTGCTCGATTTTCCCCGCAAGGCGGGGGCTTCGTACGAACTCCGCCTCCTGCCCGGCGCCCTTACCGACTGGTGGGGCCAGTCCAATGCCGACACCCTGCACCACGCCTTCAAAGCCCTGGCCCGCGAAGACCTCGCTTCCCTCACTCTCCAAATCGAAGGGCTGGACAGCGCTCTGCACTATGTCGTCCGCCTGCTGAAGGAAAAGGAAACCGAACCCCTCCGGGAGTTTCGCGTGGCGCGCCGTAGCACCTGGCAGCGCACCTTCGATTTGCTCCACCCCGGCAATTACCGCGTCGAAATCATCGAAGACCGCAACGCCGACGGCCGCTGGACCACCGGAAATTACCGCCTCCACCGCCAACCCGAGCGCCGCTTCCTCCAAACCCTCGAACCCCTGCGTGCCAACTGGGAGGTCAACGTTACCCTCATTCCCGATTTTTCCGTCAAGCTGCCGGCGAAACAGACGTTTTGAATGTGCCCGGGATAGCGCCTCCTGAATCGAATGGAAATACGTAGAAATACCTGGAGATAGGTGGAAATAGAGTGTCGGCGTGACTTCGAGTCACGCCGACACTTGGTAGACCCCAACCCGCTTCCTTTCCTGTAAAATCGTAAAATCGGAGGGAGGGTGTGGGGCGAGAGGGGGGGCGGCGAGACAT
>CAZBYX010000115.1:9201-11111 GCA_964496055.1 uncultured Saprospiraceae bacterium | reverse complement strand
ACCCAACTCTAAACTTTCCACTCTCAACTCTCCACTTTACCACACCCCCACCCAACGAACAACGAACAACGAACAAGGCTCCTGGCGGCTTTCTCAAAAGAGTTCGAGTTGGCGGGATTGTTCGGGGGGCAGGGTGGGGGCGCGGAAATGGAGGTTGGGGGTTCCGGAGAGGGCATGGCCCAGGTATTCGATCATTTGGGGGGCGTGGAGGTTGTCGGGTTGGTGGGCGAAGAAGTAGAGGGATTTCAAGCCGAGGGATTGCCAATGGCGGATGCGTTCGACCCATTGGTCGGCGCGCTGGAAGTCGGTGGGGTGGAGGCCGTTGCCCACGAAGCGCACCAGGCTGAAGGGCGCGCTGAGCCCCATGTGGCAGACGTCGCGACGGCCCGCCACGTCGGTGATGACCCAGCCCACGCGGGCTTGGTGGAGGGTTTGGGCGAGGGTTTCGAAGTGAGGGGCGGTGAACCAGCCCGGATGGCGGAATTCTACAGCGAGGGGGAAGGCTTCGGGCCAGCGTTCGAGGAAGCGGCGCAGCACGGGCAGGCGCCCGGGTCCGAAGCGTTCGGGCAGCTGGAGGAAGCAACAGCCCAGCCGATCGCCGAAAAGCGCCAGGGCTTCCAGGAAGGCTTCCCGTTGCGGGGAACTGCACCCCAGGTCACTGCGATGGCTGAGCCGCTGCAACACCTTGGGGCAAAAGCGGAAATCGGAGGGCGTTTGCTCCACCCAGCGGTGGATGGTCTCGGGTTTGGGGATGGCGTAGTGGGTGCTGTTCAGCTCGATGGTGTTGAACAGGCGCCCGTATTGCAAGAGGAAGTCTTGCGAGCGCGTGCCGGGGGGGTACACCCTGCCCACCCACTCGCGCATCACCCACCCGGTGGCGCCCAGATAGAGGTGCAGGGGTTCGCTTTCCTCTTGGGAGGTGGTGAGGGCTGCATTGAAGGGTGGGTCCGGCGGCAGGTCGAGGTTCAAACCCTCCAGGGATTTCACTTTTCCGAATTCCATATCGCCAAGGTAGGAAAATGCGATGGGGCTGCCTCAGCGGCCATTTTTGCTTTCTTTGCGCAAACATTTTCCGCCCACCAAAACGAAACGAAAATGGAATTCGTCCTTCCCGATTTCGGCAGCGCCGCCGTGTGGATGAGCCTGCTGACCTTGACCTTCCTGGAGATCGTCCTCGGCATCGACAACATCATTTTCATCTCCATTGCTTCGGCCAAGCTGAAAGAAGAGGAGCGCCCGCGCGCCACCCGAATCGGGCTGATTCTGGCGATGCTGCTGCGCATCGTGCTGCTGTTCGGCATTTCGGTGCTCATTGCGATGGAGGAGGCCTGGTTCACCCTCGATGCGGGCTGGATTTCGGGCAGTTTTTCGGGGCAGAGCCTGATTCTGGCGGCGGGAGGCTTGTTCCTGCTGTACAAGAGCACCTCCGAAATTCATCACAAACTGGAGGGGGGCGGCCTGGAAGAGATGCCGAAACGGGGCTTTTCCAGCCTGACGCAGGTCGTCATTCAAATCACGCTGATCAACCTCGTGTTTTCCTTCGATTCCATCCTCACCGCTGTGGGCATGACGAGCGGCCTGTCGGGGGCGCTGTTCATCATGGTGGTGGCGGTGGTGTTGTCGGTGCTGATCATGATGGCCTTTGCGACCCCGGTGGGCAATTTCGTCAACAAGCATCCCACCATCCAGATGCTGGGCCTGGCCTTTCTGATTCTCATCGGCTTCATGCTCATCGCCGAGGGGGCGCATCTGGCCAACCTGACGGTGGCAGGGGCCGAAATCGGCGCGGTGCCCAAGGGCTACCTCTATTTCGCCATTGCCTTTTCGCTGTTCGTGGAATTCCTCAACCTGCGCCTGCGCAAAAAGGCATCGCCCGTCCAGTTGCACGGCGTGCAGGAGGAGGCCAAAAG
>CAZBYX010000115.1:0-9101 GCA_964496055.1 uncultured Saprospiraceae bacterium | reverse complement strand
CAGGCAGCTTCGGATTTTGGCGAGCAATTCCTCGGGGCTGAAGGGCTTCCCGACGTGGTCGTTCATGCCGAAAAGCTTGGCTTTTTCCGTTTCGGAGAGGAAAGCCGAAGCCGTCAGAGCAATGATGGGGACGTCGCGTTTGCGGGGGTCGGGGTGTTTGCGGATTTCCGCGGTGGTGCGGTAGCCGTCCATGACGGGCATCTGGATGTCCATGAGGATGAGATCGAAGTCTTTTTCTTCGATGACCTGCAGGGCTTTTTCCCCGTCGTCGGCGGTGAACACTTCGATGCCGAGCTTGGCCAGGAGCTTCTGCACGACGATTTGATTGAGCTTGTTGTCCTCGACGAAGAGGATGCGAATGCCTTTCAGGTCGGCGTAGGTGTCTTGCTTGGCGGGCTGCAGGGAGGTCTTTTTCAGGGCCTGGTCCTGTTCTTCGGCGACTTTGAAGGGCAGAATGACCCGGAAGGTGGTGCCATGGCCCGGCCGGTTGTCCACTTCCACCATTCCCTTTTGCAAGTCGATGAGGCGGCGGGTGATGGCCAACGACAGGCTGGCGGTGGAGTAGTCGGCGTAGATGTCCTCTTGTTCTTCGGAGGGCTTCCGCTGAGCGAACATGCCTTCGAGCAGGTCGGCGGGCAATCCTTTGCCGGAGCCCGAGACGAGCACCTCGAGGGTGGCCTCGGAACGGGTCAATTCCAGGAGGTGCATTTCCACGCGAATTTCCCCTTCTTCGGTGTGGTTGTAGGAGGCCTGGACCAGATTGGTCAGGATTTGGTTCAGGCGGACGGGGTCCCCGATGAGTTGGCTGGGGATGCGCTCATCGAACCGGGCTTGCCATTGCAGGCCTTTTTCCTGCATGGGCACCTGGAAGCGCTCTTCGATGTCTTTGAGCACGCGGGCGGGGCTGAAGGGGCGCCAGTCCAGTTCGAGTTTGCCGGCTTCGATTTTGGAGAAGTCCAGGATGTCGTTGATGAAAACGACGAGGTTGTTGGCGGCGAACTGCAGGGTGCGCAGGTGTTCGATCTGGTCGGGGCGGGGGTTTTCTTCCAGCAGGAGGTGGGTGGTGGCGGCCAGGGCATTGATGGGCGTGCGCATTTCGTGGCTCATGGCGGCCAGGAAGTTGTCGCGGGCGAAGCTGGATTTTTCGATGGCTTCGCGGTCGGCGATTTCGTTCACCAGGCGGCGGTTGAGCTCATCGAGTTGGGCGTTTTTGTCTTCCAGCTCCCAGTTTTGCCGTTTGATTTCGTCCGTTTGGCGCTCGATGCGTTCGGTCTTGATCATGAGCAGGCGGTGGTCTCTTTTCTGCCGCAAGTAGGAGCGGTAAATGACCCCCGACAGACCGAGCACCAGAAAGAGGATGAGGAGCAGGTAGAGCCGCACCTTGCGGGCGGCGGCGTTTTGCAACTCCAGCATGGCGATTTGGCGCTGCTGCTCTTCGGCTTTGAATTCCGATTGGTATTTGGTCAGCAAATCCAGCAGGGCGCGGGACTTTTCCTGGTCGAAGACGATGTCTTTGGCCCGTCCGAAGGCTTTCTGGAGGGCATAGGCCTGCTCGAAATCGCCCAGTTGGGCATAGGTGTCGGCCAGGGTGGCGAGGAGTTCGGGCACGCCGCTGATGGGCTGGAGCGATTCCAGCATCTGGGCGCTTTGACGCAGGTAGTGGCGGGCTTTCGGCTTGTCACCCAATTTCAGGTGGATTTGCCCGTAGTGGCACAGGCTTTGGGCCATACCCAGCGTGTCGTTCAGTTCTTTGTAGAGTTCGAAGGCGGAGGCGTTGCTTTGCAGGGCGCCTTCGGGGTCGTTCATGGCGAGTTGGACTTCGGTGATGAGGCTGAGGTCGTGGGCTACGCGGGGCAGGTCTTCGGAGGAGCTGTGCAGGTCGAGGGCGACCTGGTGGTGGGTCAGGGCGCTTTCGTAGTCGCCGAGGTCGGTGGCCAGCCGGCCGATGTTGTTGGCGATTTGGGCGGCTTCTTCCAGGTGGCCGGCATCCATGTGCAATTGCATGCTTTTCCGATAGTATTCCTGCGCAACGCCGTACACGCCTTTGGCCAGGAAGACGTCGCCCATCCACATGAGGGCTTCGGCGTGGCCCGGACCGCCACCGGCGGCCGTCCAGGCTGTGAGGGCCTCCTTGAGGTTTTCTTCGGCTTGTTCCAGGTCGTTTTGCAAATAGAAGACCCGCCCGATGAAGCTCTTGCATCGAGCTGTTCCGCGGGCATCCTCGGCTTGGCTATAGGCTTTGAGCCCCTCCATGAAGGCTTCCAGAGCGCGTGGATAGTCCTGTTTGTTCAGATACAGCTCCCCGAGGGTTTCCCATGCCAGGGCGAGTTCTTCCGGGTTTTGCCGCTTCCGGGCGCGCTTGAGAGCTTCATCGGCCAAAAGGCGGGCCCGGCCGAAATCACTTTGGAGGGCGTCGCGGCTCATCCGCGTCAGCACGTCCACGTGTTTTTCCTCCGGGAGTTTCTCCACAATGGCCTCGATTTCTTTTTGGAATTCGACTTGCGCGAAGGAAAATGGGGCGGGAAGCCAAAACAACAGGAAAAACCAAAGCCGATAATTCATTGGTGATCAAGTATTTGTGAAAAGCGCTTTGGGGGGGAGGGTATAACTATCCAAAGGCAAACAAAATTGGTGCCGGAGCCCCCGGAGGGGAGGGTAGGAGGGTGCGGGGCCGGGGCTAGTGGCAAGAGTGGACAACAAAAATTGAACCAGCCAACGCCCCCTTTTTCTTAACTTTGCAGCCCCCAAAAAGCGCGCCTTGCGGCGGCGGCGGTTCGTGGCAAACGCTTGCTTTTCAGGGGATTGAGTCCAAAACCACCCAGGATTTATGGCAGGTCATAACAAATGGTCGAAGATCAAGCGCAAGAAGGGGGCCCTGGATGCCAAGCGCTCCAAGATATTCTCCCGCATCATCAAGGAAATCACGGTGGCGGTTCGCGAAGGCAAGAGTGGGGATCCCGAATTCAACCCCCGGCTGCGCGTGGCTTTGGCCAACGCCAAAGGCGCCAACATGCCCAAGGAAAACATCGAGCGGGCCATCAAAAAAGCCCTGGAATCCGGGGGCTCGGCCCTCTACCAGCCCACCTACGAAGGCTATGCACCCGGCGGGGTGGCCGTCTTCGTCGAGTGCACCACCGACAACCTCAACCGCACCGTCAGCAACATCCGCGCAATCTTCAGCAAGAAGGGCGGCAACCTCGCCACCTCCGGAAGCGTGGATTTCCTCTTCGCCCGAAAAGGCATCTTCATCCTCGACAAAGCCGACCACGACCTGGAAGAACTCGAACTCGAACTCATCGACGGCGGCGCCGAAGACATCGAAGTGGATGCCGAAGCCGGCGAAATCACCGTCACCGTGGACTTCAACGACTTCGGCACCATGCAAAAAAAGCTCGAAGACCTCGGTATCGAGCCCAAAAGCGCCACCCTGGAGCGCATCCCCCTGAACACCACCAAGCTGGAACTGGAAGAAGCCCGCAAGGCCCTGGCCCTCATCGAAGCCCTCGAGGAGGACGATGACGTGCAGCAGGTCTTCCACAACCTCGAAATGACCGACGAGCTCGCCGAAGCCATGATGGAATGACCTCCCCACCCACACCGCCCCCCTCCAACGCAAACGGGGGACTTCCCGCCCGGGAAGTCCCCCGTTGTTTTCCAGGGGTCGCTGAGTTCAGTTGCGGGCGACCACGTCTCCTGCCCCCGAAATTTGGGACTTCACCCGGGGTGAGCCTTTGTAGCTGATGTCGCCGGCTCCCGAGAGGGTGGCATTCAGCTCCTGCTCGGCCCAGACGCGGCAGTTGCCTGCACCGACCAGGTTTACCCGACAAGCTTCGGTGCGCAGGTCATAGGCCGAGATGTCGCCCGAGCCGGAGATTTCCATCTCCGCTTCGGTAGCCGAGCCGGCGAGGTCCATGTCTCCCGAGCCGCTGATGGTAGCCCGGAGCCGCCTGGCTTCCACCTCCATTTCCAGGTCCCCCGAACCGCTGATGGTCAGCCGCAGGTCGTCCAGCCCTTTGAAGGGGGTGCGGCTCTTCACCTCGCCGGAGCCGCTGATGGCCACCTCCTTCAGGGTCGGTACCGTGATGTGAATGACCAGCCCGTCGTAGTTGCGCACCGATTTCTTGAACTTGATTTCCCAAACGCCGTCGTGCACCTCCGTGCGCAGGTTTTCGATGATGTTGGCTTGCGCTTCCACCCGAACTTCCTGGGCGGAGCCCTGACTCAACAGCACATCCCCGGAAACATTCAGATGGACGCTGTGAATGGGCGGCAAATCCAGCGTCTTGGTGACTTTTTTCCCTTCGCCTTCGATGCCGGATTTCCATTTCTGGGCCGAAAGACCCACCGAGGTGAAGAGCAAAACACCCAGAATGACAATGCCTTGAATTCGCTTCATAAAATTTTGGATTTTGATGATGGAATGGAGCCCGCAAACCCTCCGGAATCCGACCTCCCTGTCTCGAAGGTTTTCGGAGACGCTGCCTTTTCCAATGGCGCCCCGCTCTAAGAGCGGTCGAGGGGGAGGAGGCGGGACGGTGTGATGGGGAGGGGAGTTACCGAGAAGGACAGAGCCCGCGACGGGGGGTTGCAAGCGGCCAATATCTCCGCTTTTCTGCATGAAAAAAGCCTGCCACTTCGATTGGAGTGACAGGCTTTCTTCCCGGGGCGGAACACTTCATCGCGCACCGAGGTCCACGACGAAGCCCTGCAGTTTGTAGCGTTTGGCCAGGCTGCGTTTGTAGTTTTCGGCTTTGTCGCGCGTGTCGAAATTGCCCAGGATGACTTTGTAGTTGACCACTCCGAAGTCGTCGGATTCAATCATGACGAAGATGTCTTTGAACGACATGCCCTGCAGGCGGGCGATTTCGCGAAACAGGCCTTCCTGCTGGGAAAATGCGCTGACCTGTACCCCATAACCCTTGTTGGTGGGCATTTCGAGCTGAATCTTGAAAAGCCCCGTCGGCTGGTAGTTTTTCTGGGTGACGAGCACGGCTTTGCCGCTCGTCTGCTTGCTAGCCTCGGAGGTTCGGTTGCTGGTTTGGGTTTTGGCAGGGGAGGAGGGCTGGCTGCCTCCGCGCGGGGTCAGTTCGTCTTTGGGGGCGGGGGAGGTGCTGATTTTTTTGGGCTCCTCGGAGTAGGTGGTCACGCGAGTGTCGGTTTTGGGGCTTTTTTTCGCGGGCTTGGAAACCACTTCCACTTTCACCCTTGCCACCCCGTCCTGAATCAGACCGATTTCTTCGGCCGCCCTGCGGGACAGGTCAATGATTCTTCCGGGGTCGAAGGGCCCCCGGTCGTTGATGCGCACGGTGACGGACTTGTTGTTGTCCAATCGGGTGACTTTGACCATGGTGCCGAAGGGCAGGGTTTTGTGGGCCGCGGTGAGGTCGTTCTTGTTGTAAGTCTCCCCACTTGCCGTCTTCGTTCCGTGGAATTTGTCGTGGTAGTAGGATGCCTGACCGTATTGGGTTTTTTGAGCGAAGGAATGGACGGCAAGACCGACCAGCAGGCAGCCGAGGGTGATAAGCCTTTTCATGTCTGACGGGTTTAGTTTTGGTGGCGGAATACGAGATTACACACCCTGGGATGGCAAACCCCAAGGGCAATTTCAGGCCGTTCTTAAAAACAGTGGAAGGGACTTTCAGGTGATCATTCTCAGATAGGACTCATCAAAGATAGGCCAATATTTTCAGAAAAGGAGCGCGGGTGGGGCTTCGCAGGGGAAAAATGCACACCGAGAGGGAACGTTCGGGACGTTTCGGAGACGGTGCGAAGCTCAATCCAGGGTCAGGCGGTCCAGAGCGAGGATGCTGTGCAACAGGACGTTGACGCCGTTGGCGATGTCTTCGGGGCGGCTGTACTCTTCGGGGGAGTGGGAGATGCCGCCGACGCTGGGGATGAAGATCATACCGGTGGGGGCGATTTGCGCCATATCCTGGGCGTCGTGGCCGGCGCCGCTGGGCATGGTCAGGTAGCTGAGCCCCAGGGCTTCGGCGCTTTGGGCGATGACGGCGCGGATGCGCGGGTCGGTGGGGGCGGGAATGGCGGAGACGTTCAGGTGGTCGAAGGAGATGCGGCAGCCCGTTTCCTTTTCGATGGTGCGGGCCCGCTCCTCGATTTTTCGATAGATGCTCCAGATTTTTTCCCGATCCAGATCGCGGATTTCGAGGCTCATGAGCACTTTGCCGGGAATGACGTTCGGCGCCCCGGGCAGGGCCTCGAAACGCCCGACGGTGCCCACCTGCCGGCCCTCGAAGCTGTTGACGATTTCGTTGACGGCCAGGGCCAGCCGAGCCCCCGCCAGCACGGCATCCTGGCGCATGTTCATGGGGGTGGTGCCGGCGTGGTTGGCAAACCCTTCCACCGTCACACCCCACCACTCGATGCCCACGATGCCTTCCACCACGCCGATTTGCAAACCCTTGCTTTCGAGGATGGCCCCTTGCTCGATGTGCAGTTCGAGGAAAGCGTGGAGGTCTCCTTTGGAGCGGCGCACCTCGTCGAGGCGTTCGGGGTCGCCCCCCACGAAGCGGATGCCCTCGCCGATGGTTTTCCCGCTGTGAGTCATGAGGTCGAGGGCATCGGGGGCGAGTTTGCCCACCAGGGCGCGACTGCCGGTCAGGCCGCCCTCCTCATCGGTGAAGATGATCATCTCCAGGGGGTGTTCGGTGCGGATGCCGTGTTCGTGCAGGAGGGTCATCACCTCCAGAGCGCCGATGGAGCCGACGCAGCCGTCGTAGTCACCTCCGTTGGGTACGGTGTCGATGTGGGAGCCGAAGGCGATGGGCTCGAGGGCTTCGTTGCTGCCCGCCCGCCGTCCGATGATGTTGCCCGCAAAATCGACGTACACTTCCAGCCCCGCCTCGCGCATCTGCTCCATGATGTACTGGCGGGCTTCGAGGTCGGCCCGGGAAAAGGCCACCCGCCCCACGCGACCCTTGATGCTCTCCTTGAATTGGGCCAGCTCCTGCAATCGCTGCACGAGCCGTTCCTGATTCGCTTTCGGGAGGGGCTGGCTGTGGAGGGGGAAACAAAAGACTGCGAGGAGAACGAGGAGTCCGGTTTTGCCCATGACGCTCTATTTTTCCGGGGGGCGGAAGAACCCTGCCCAGCGGGGAATGGTTGTTCAAATGACTGTAACCCAAAGGTACTGCGTTTCGAATTCGTACCTTTGCATCCCCAAAATCGAAAGGAGAATCGATATCCACAAATCCAGCGGAAAATGAGCAAACGCGGACGGGTTCTGGTGGCCATGAGCGGCGGCATCGACAGCACGGTGACAGCCATGATGCTGCACGAGCAGGGGTATGAGGTCATCGGCATCACGATGAAGACCTGGGACTACGCCACCAGCGGCGGCTCGCGCAAAGAGACGGGGTGCTGCAGCCTGGATTCCATCAACGACGCCCGCATGGTCGCCGTGGACCGCGGCTTCCACCACTTCATCGTGGACATTCGCGAGGAGTTCGGCGACTACGTCATCGACAACTTCGTGGACGAGTACCTCGCCGGGCGCACCCCCAATCCCTGCGTGCTGTGCAACACCCACATCAAGTGGAGCGCCATGCTGCGCCGGGCCGACGCCCTCGATTGCGAGTTCATCGCCACCGGCCATTACGCCATCATCGATGAGCACCAGGGGCGCAAATTCGTGCGCCGGGCGGTGGACCGCAACAAGGACCAGTCTTACGTGCTCTGGGGGCTGAGCCAGGAATGCCTCCGCCGAAGCCTCTTCCCTCTGGGCACCTACACCAAACCCGAAGTGCGTCGGATGGCAGCCGAGTGGGGCTACACCGAGCTGTCGAAGAAAAGCGAGAGCTACGAAATCTGTTTCGTGCCCGACAACGACTACCGCGGCTTTCTGAAGCGCCGGGTCGAGGGTTTGGAGGAACGGGTCAAGGGGGGCTATTTCGTCAACACCAAAGGCGAAATTTTGGGCACGCACCAAGGGTACCCCTTCTACACCGTGGGTCAGCGCAAGGGGCTGGGCATCGCTCTGGGGCAGCCCATGTTCGTCACCGAAATCATCCCCGAGACGAACACCGTGGTGCTCGGCACGGAAGACGAGCTGGTGCGCAACGGCATGGTGGTCGGCCAGGTCAATGCCATGAAATACGACCCCCTTCCCCAGGGGCTGGAGGTGGTCACGAAAATCCGCTACCGCCATCAGGGCGCCCTGAGCACCCTGCACACCACCCCGGACGGCGAGGTGGAAGTGCACTTCCATGCCAACGTGAAAGGTGTGGCACCGGGCCAGTCGGCCGTCTTCTACGAAGGCGACGACGTGGTCGGAGGGGGCATCATCTATCGAAGCCTCAAGTCCAATCCGCCCTTGCAGTGAGAACCTTCCTCCTCGCGGCCGCTCTGTTCGCCCTTGCCGCCTGCAACCGGGTGGAGGACGACTTCGTCCCGCCCGATCACCTCGATTTTTTTCCCCTCGAAATCGGTAGGGGCTGGATTTACGCGGTGGACTCCACCCTCTACGACCCCAACGGCTTGCCCCCCGTCCGGACCAGCCACCGCCTGGTGCGCGAACGCATCCTGGACACCCTCCACGACCTGAGCGGAACGGTCCGCTTCCGCATCGAGCGGGCCGAACGCCTCCACGACTCCCTCCCCTGGCAAGTGACCAAAATCTACTCGGCTTCCCGGGATGCCGCCCGCGCCTACCGCACCGAGGAAAACCTCCGCTTCATCAAGCTGGTCTTCCCCATCCGGGAATCCCAAACCTGGAACCCCATCCCCTTCTTCGATGCCCAGACGGAAGTGGAGGTGGCCGGCGAAACCCTCGAGATGTTCAAGGGCTGGAGCGCTCGGACCGTCGCCTTCCCGATTGCCGATACCCTGGGAGCCTTCGCCTTCGACAGTGCCGCCGTCGTCCGCTCGGCCGACAGCGAGAACCTCATCGAGCTGCGCTTCGCCGAAGAGCGCTATGCCCGCGGGGTCGGTCTCTACCGAAGAACCCTGCGCATCCTCGACACCCAGTGCATCGAGGCTTGCCAAGGACAATCCTGGGAGGAAAAAGCGGAGCGGGGCTTCCTCCTCGAACAACGGTTGCTGGAGTATTGGTAGAAGGAGCGTAGGAGGGTGTTCGTTGTTCGTTG